>CAZTZC010000001.1:0-1601 GCA_964618045.1 uncultured Candidatus Bathyarchaeia archaeon
TGGCCCCAGATCGAGTGGACCGTGGACAGCGCGTGGACCAACGCCTCCGTCAGTGTGGACATCCGGCTCTACAACCACAACAGCGACGCCTACCCGGCATCCGGAGACGGGTTCAGCAACTACACGTCTGGCCCGGCGGGCGTCGACGAGACAGAGAGCCAGATGATCACAGACGGCCCGATAGACTTCAGGAACGCCACCAGCGGATGGAAGATCAAGTTGAGGGGCGAGCACACGTCCCAGTTCGACCTCAGCGTCGACTACATCGCCCTCAACACGACCTACTACGACGAGTACACCGCCCAGACCGAGTTCATCTTCACAGACGTCACCGACAACCAGTCCCCCAACCTCAACTTCACAGTAGTCAACCACAACAGCGTCACCAACGTCAACATGACGATCCAAGTATACAATTACACGTCAGGAAGCTACCCGACCAGCGGACAGGGATACCTAAACTATGTCTCGAACTGGTTTGCCGGGTGGGATCAACGTATTAAACTGACCATCGATCATAACGACGTTGACGGCGACCTCTCCGACTTCCCAGCCCTAATCCATCTCGGCACCTCATCCGGCCGGAACGACGACGACGTATCGTTCGTCTTCGACGAGCTTCAGAACGACGCCAACAGGCTAAAGATCGCCGTGACGACAGGCGACGGGGCCACACAGTGTTACGTGGAGATCGAGGAGTGGGACGACGCAAACGAGGAAGCCTGGCTATGGGTCAAGGTCCCAAGCGTGAACAGCACCTCGGACACGGAGCTCTACCTATACTACGACGCAGACCACGCCGATAACACAGCCTACGTCGGAGACCCAAACTCGTCTCCTGCAGAGGCCGTCTGGGCTAACGATTTTAGACTCGTATCCCACATGAGAGACGACCCTGATACTTCTCATATCCGAGACAGTACAGGATACGATAATGATGGGACAAAGACCGGTGCCGGAGAACCTGTTGTCACGATAAATGGGAATGTGTCTGACGCACAGGATTTTGATGGAAGTGATGATTATGTGGATCTTGGAAGCGATTCTAGTCTAGATTTAAGGTCAACAGACTTCACGATTGAGGCATGGATTTATCCGACAACTCAGACGGTTGCATGGCCTACAATTTATGCTGTTGGTACCTGGGAGATCTCTTTGGGGATAGGGCAGGACACTAACACGGATAAATTAGAGGCCTGGGTAAACGACAACGATGACTACGCATCTGATAGCGATGTGACCTATAACGCTTGGAATTACGTGGTTCTATCTTGGGATGGTTCTCATTATAATTTCTTCATTGATGGAGCGGCTGATGGCTCTAGAAGCGGTTCTGCCTATCCCGACACGGGCACAACGTATATCGGTGGTATTCCCCCATGGGAGGATGAAGACTGTTTTGACGGCACCATTGATGAAGTTCGCGCATCAAACACGTCTAGGACTTCTTCTTGGATAAAGACATGCTTCGAGAGCGGGAGAGACGATCTCGTCGATTTTGGAGGCGAAGAGGGATACACCAAGTGGCTGAACATCACGAACAACGCCCAGAGCTGCCTCAGCGGCAGCTACGCAAGGATAAGGATCACCTCGGTATACTC
>CAZTZC010000001.1:1701-15706 GCA_964618045.1 uncultured Candidatus Bathyarchaeia archaeon
ATCCAGTTCACCATAACCTAACGGACTCCGGCGGGGAAGGAAAAAATAGGTTGAGGAGATAAAGCCAACTCACTATGGATTGGCATTACCGTCGTATTCCTTCAGCCTAACCACACGGAACATCTTAAAAAAAATTCATGTATGGAGCCTGGCTACACACAGGTTAAAGGCTCTCCCTGTAGGGGTGCCTGGCCCTCCTCGCGTTCTCCTTGAGCTCCTCGACGGTGGGCCGCCCCTCCATGGCCTTCCTTATGGCGTGCCTCATGGCCTTCAGGTTGTTGATGTACACCCGCTTGCGGCGGCTGGCCGAGGGGTGGACGAAGACGTTGGCAACCATCACCAGCTCGTCGGTCTCGGGCAGTATGCCGTCCTCTATGCTCTGGACCACCGCCTTGGCGACGGCCTCCTGGGCTGGGCCGTAGACGAGGCTGGCGTCCCTCATCCCCTTCACCGGCACCGTGGGCACCATTATCGTAGGCGGCTTAACAGCCAGGTTGGGCTCCAGGATGACCTGGAGGGCCTCACGGTCCTTCGACGGCCGCGCCAAGGCGTCCGCGTACGCCCTCCCCACCGGGCCGTCCACCGTCCCAATGAGGAGGTCGATGTGGGCCACCTCGTTGCTGTCGGGGTCGACGAGGGCCTCTCCCGTGAGGAGCCTGAAGTCCTTGATGACCTCCGGCGTCACGTCCACCCTGTAGAAGCGCTCCGTGACCGGCTTCTCCGGCAGCTCGAACCTCACAGGCTTCCTCTCGAGGAGCCCCAGCTTCTCAAGCTCCACCCTGAACTCCTCCCGCAGCTCCCAGCTCACCACGTCGCCGAGTACGATGGGCCGCCGGGTCATGCCCACGTCATGGCCCATGTAGTTGAGGCACACCTTGGGGCCCAGGGCTCCCGTGGCGACGATGTGCCTGGTGAACTTCTGGAGCCTACGCTGGACCATGCGCGCCTCGTCGAGCTTCCCCTCCTTGAACTTCTTGTATAGGTCGAGCCAGTACGGCGCCACGACGTTGGCGGACGCGAGGATCATGCCCTTGCATCCGGCCGCCAGTGCGGCGAGGACCACCTCGTCCCACCCGACCACCACGTCTATCTTGTCGCCCACCTTCTCCAGGATCGTCATGAGGTACTTGAGGTCGCCGCTGCTGTCCTTCATGCCCCGGATGGTGCTGCACTCGTCCACCAGATCCTCGACAACCGTCCAGGGAATGTACTGGTTGGTGGCCACGGGGATGTTGTAGACCACCAGCGGTATATCCACGGCGCCGGCGATGCTCACGTAGTGGTCGTAGATCCCTTTGCCTCCTTTTGGCTTCATGTAGTAGGGATTCACGATGATGGCGGCGTCCGCCCCCACATCCAAGGCGTGCCTCGTGGCGTCGACCACCAGCCTGGTCGCCGTGTCTCCGGTCCCCGCGATGACGGGGACCCTGCCGTTCACCTGATCCACGCAGACCTCGATGACCTTAGCCCTCTCCCCCTGGGTCATGAGGCTGAACTCGCCCGTCGTGCCGCACGGCACTATGCCCGTGATCCCCTGCTCGATGAGCCAGTCGACGAGGCTCCTGAACGCGGGCTCGTTGAACTCCTCGTTCTTATCGAAGGGCGTGACCACTGCCGGGAGCACGCCCTCAAGCTTAAAGCCAGACATCTCTAATCGGGTAAGGTTTTCATTACTATAAGACTACCGATATACGGTAACCGAATACTCACTATCGAGCCACAGCGGGTTGGGGTGGCTGAAAGGTGAAACCGTGTACCATAATCAAATTATATTGAATTTTGTTCATGAGACCAGATAAATGCAGAAAACTAGATCAGTAATCCTACTGATTATCCTACTTCAATCAATGTCGATTCAAGTAGTCCCAACTCTAGGCGTCGACGCAGAGCCCGAGGGAACCCTCGTAGGGGGCAAGATACGGAGCAACACCTTCTGGACCAAGGAGAACAGCCCCTACATCCTCAAAGATAACATACTGGTTCCACGCGGTGTAAAGTTGACGATTGAGGAGGGCGTGGTAGTCGATCTCCATATCTGGTCGATGACCATAGAGGGCTCCCTTAGAGTGCGTGGAACCCCCGACGAAAGGATCCTTTTCAACGTCTCAGAGATGACCCTGTCTAGTTACAACAAGGCCAGGATCTACTTCACGGATGAGAGCGCACCGTGGACGGAAGGCAGCATCGATGGCTGCCGCCTCGAATACGTCGACATCCACTGCGCCAACTACACCGCGGAGTATGGCCTGATAAAGGGGGGCACCCTGAAACTCGATCACGTAGCCATCTACGGTTCACGTTACCATAACAAGAAATACACAATACAATCAGACGGAGTCGTCACGAACTGCCTATTCGACGGCGTGATATTAGCCGTGAACATGGAGGAGGGCACGATCATGGACAGCACGTTCCTGAACATCAAGCAGGGCGCCGCCATCACAATACTCAACGGGACGGTGAGAAACAACCTCATAGACGGCGCGGTGAGGGGGATAAACGTGAAGAACGCGTATGTGATGAACAACACGATACTGAACACGCAGATAAACGGGATACTGATAAAGAACGAAGACATCCCGTGGAACCAGACCAAGCTCAAACCCATAATCACGAGAAATCTCATCATGGGATGCGAAGAAGATGCTATACGCATCACGGGGGAGATCAAGCCGGTGCTCACCAGAAACGTGATCATGGATAACTCGAACGGGGTGTATTTTGACGTGGATTCATTCAAGGAAGGAATCTTGCCGAGGATAGAGTACAACGTATTTTACGGTAACGATAACAACATCTACGTAGACAGGGAAGACCCAAGGATCCTAATATACTTGAAGTACAACTGGTGGGGCACAAACAATACAGACCTAATCCATGACAAAATATTCGATGAACAAGACGACCCCCAGACCTGCACCATAATCGTTGAGCCTGTTCTAGACAAACCACCGACATCACTACCTGAGATTCGATATGGCTTCGAGGCTTCATGCAAGCAAAATCAAATCGAGTTGAATGAAAAGAACGAAGTTTCGGGGAAGATCACGCCCCCCCTGGAGACGTTCGAGATTCAAATCGTCTTCACCGGACCAGATGGAGACAGCTTCGAAGAATATCTGAAGACGGACGGCGAAGGCGGTTTCGCGTGCGAGTTCACTCCAGATTCCATCGGCGTCTGGCACATCGCCTTGACCTCAGGAGAAAACGAGTTATTCAAGGACTCAGACACCATGGAGCTGGAGTTCAACGTCACCAAGATCAGCAGTAGAATCGACTGCTCCGTGTCACCAGAGACGCCCCTCGTGAAGGAGGAGGTCACGGTCAGTGGAGTTTTGAACCCTGCCTTACCAAATGAACGAGTACAGGTAGAAGTCGTCGACCCAAACGGGATAAAGTACCACAGCCAGTCCACCACAGACAGCGACGGAGAGTTCGATTACAGACAGGTGAGAGACACCCACGGTGACTACAGCGTCACCTTCACGTGGGGAGGCACCAAAGAGGTTGACCCCGCCTCAGAGACAATCGTCTTCAGAGTCCATAAACCCAGTTGGCTAGAGATAGTCATCAAAGACGAAGGCGGTTCTCCGGTGGCAAATGCTATAGTTCGATCGGTATTCCAGCCACTGGGTCAAGCCAGCTTGGCGGGCAAGTCCGACTCAAACGGGAAGGCTTTTTTCCAGGAGATATTATCCGGAGAATACAGCTTCGCCGTTGAAAAAACGAACTACGAACCAAGCACTGTCTCATCTCAGGTGTTAGAAGGTGAGACGTCCGAGTTGACGGTTGAACTAGAAAAATCCGTTTCCAAGGAACCAAGCCCCCCGGGCGTCGATGGACAGCTAAGCTCGGAGAGTGTTCCCATGTATTACGGATTGATACCGAGCACGCTGATATTCGTGATCTTAATCACGTTGTACATCATGATCAACGGAATAAACAAAAAAAGATAGTCAAGCCAGAAAAATGCCTGATCGTCGTTGGAGGCGTCCCGCCACCACAAGAGTGTTATATTGATCCGATGCGCTTCATTCTAAAAGTAAACGAGGATTTGCATTGAAGCAAGTAGAGATTCCACATCATTCCTGGTACGAGGACGACCACCTGACCCTAACCTTCCCAGAAGAGTGGGAGGTACACAGGTGCAGGATGGAGGCGGAGGACGGGAAGACGATGACGCCTGAGCAGATCAAGGCAGCCATCAACAGCCCACTGGGCCAGAAGCCGCTCGGCAGGCTCGCGGAGAAGGCCGAGGAGGTAGTCATCATATTCGACGACATGACGCGGCCCACAAAGACGCACCAGTACATCCCTTATATCCTTGAGACGCTCCACAGGGCGGGCGTGCCGAAGGAGAACGTGCGGTTCATCATTGCCCCGGGGACACACGGCACCTACGGCAGGAGGGACTTCGTTAAGAAGCTGGGCGACGACGTGGTCTCTGAGTACCAGGTCTACAACCACAACCCCTACGAGATGCTGGACTACCTGGGGGAGACGAGCCGAGGTTGTCCGGTCTACGTGAACAGCGAGGTCATGGCATGCGACCTGAAGATAGGCGTCGGCACCGTGCTTTTCCACAGGCTGACGGGGCTCAGCGGCGGCGGGAAGCTCATAAGCCCGGGCGTAGCGGGCGTCGAGACCATCCGATTCAACCACGGCAACATAGGAGGCTTCGGCCCAGGACTGACACCCCACGAGACCACGGGCTACCTCTGCAACGACGACAACGTGATGAGGCTGGATGCCGAGGAGGCCGCCAGGATGGCGGGGCTCGACTACAAGATAGACACCGTGCTCAACCTGAGACGCGACCCGCTGGAGCTCTACGCCGGCGACTTCGTAGAGACCCAGAGGAAGGCGGCCGCGGGGGCGAAGAGGTGGCACGCCACGGAGAGCCCAGAGGCAGACATAGTGGTTGTAGGCAGCTACATGAGGGAGAACGAGCCCTACCTAGGGCTCTGGCCGGCCTATAACAGCGTCAAGCAGGACGGCTCCATAGTGCTGGTCAACGACGACCCCAACGGCGACATAAACCACTGGCTCTTCAACAGGCACGGCAAGAACATAGGCGCCAGCCTCTGGAGCCCCGGCCGCAGAGGCCTTGCAAAGGGCAAGAGACTCATCATATACGGCGAGCATCCGTTGAAGAGCTTCGAGATGAGATACGAGCAGGAGATAGTCCAGTGGATCAGGAGTTGGCCTGAGGTCATCGAGGAGCTAAAGAGACACCACGGGAAGGGTTCGAAGGTAGCGGTTATACCTGACGGCACCTCCTGTATACCTAGGAAGGCGTTGGAGGGTTGAAGATGAAGAAAGCGATACAGCTGGACGACAAGGACAACGTCGCCACTGTGACAGATTACGTATCCAAAGGCGAGCAGGTTGAAGTCCTCAACTCAATGGGCGAGGTCATCCTCGACGCGAAGCCCGTCGAGGACATCATTTTTGGGCACAAGCTGGCTCTCAGGAAGCTCGGCAAAGGAGAAACGATCATAAAGTACGGCGAGGTCATCGGAGTAGCCTCGAAGCCGATAACGGTAGGTGAGTGGGTACACACCCACAACGTGGAGTCGGGAAGGCTCCCGACGAGCAAGCTGGAGGCAGAGAGATGAACGAGTTCTACGGCTACGAGCGCCCCGACGGCAGCGTCGGGATAAGGAACCACCTGCTCGTCATAGCACCCATCGACTGCAGCTTCGAGCCTGCGAAACAGGTGGCCGCCCAGATCGAGGGTGCCGTCGCGATAACCCAGTACCATGGCTGCAGGGCAGACGAGATGCTGGTGAACACCCTCGTCGGCACAGGCAGGAACCCCAACGTGGCGGGCATACTGCTCTTCGGGCTGGGATGCGAGGCGCTGACCAACGACATACTCATGGAGGGCCTCAAAGACACCGGGAAACCCATCGAGAGCATAGTCATCCAGGAGGACGGAGGCACCATAAAGTCCATGGAGAAGGGCGTACGGGTCCTTCAGCGCATGGCCCAGGAAGTTGGAGAGCTCAAGAGAGAGACTTTCCCCCTGAGCGAGCTGACGCTGGCGGTGGAGTGTGGGGGCAGCGACGCCACCAGCGGCCTAGCCGCCAACCCGGCGGTGGGGGTGGCCGCGGACCGGCTCATCGAGGAGGGGGGCACTGTGATCTTCAGCGAGCCCCAGGAGATGATAGGCACCCAGCACATGTTGGCGAGGCGCGCCGTCAGCGAGAATGTGGCTAACGACATCTACGAGATGATAGAGAAGCAGGAGAAGAGGCTCAGCGCCATGGGGGTGGACAGCAGGTACATGAGCAAGGGTAACATCGATGGCGGCCTCACTACCATAGAGGAGAAGAGCTTGGGCGCCATCCGTAAAGGCGGCACCAAGCCCATACAGGGCGTCCTCTGGAACACGTGGGGCAGGTTCGACCTCCCCGACGAGCCGGGCCTCTACCTTCAGGACGGCACGGGCTGGGACGTGCCCAGCGTGACCCACATGGTGGCCGCGGGCGCACAGGTGGTCTGCTTCACCAGCGGACGAGGCACCACCACGGGCCACGCCGTGGCGCCCGTCATCAAGATCACGGGCAACCCCGAGACCTACGAGAACCTGAAGGACAACATAGACATCAACGCGGGTACCATCCTGGACGGCGGCGAGAGCCTCAACAGCGTGGGGCGCCGCATCTTCGACGAGATAGTCTCGGTGGCCAACGGCAAGAAGACCAAGGCGGAGGCGCTGGGGTTCAAGGACTACTTGGTGTTCGGCCGGGACAGGGCGGCTGAGAGGCTCCTCGGCCACTGCTAAACTGTTATTTACTCTTCCCCACTCTCTTTCTCACGAAATGGAGTACTTTGCCCAAGCCTACGAGGAGTTGATTAAAAGTATATCAGCTGCCCTCCGTGGCCTTGACAGAGAGGAGGTTGAGACTCTGCTTGAGAGCCTGATGGACACGAGGAAACGGGGTAAGAAGGTGCTCGTCGTAGGCGCCGGCAGGAGTGGCCTGGTGGGCAAGGCCTTCGCCATGCGCCTCATGCACCTGGGGTTCCAGGTCTACGTTCTGGGGGAGACCATCAACCCCAACGTCGGCGAAGGTGACATGGTCGTAGTCATCTCCGGGAGCGGCAAGACCACGGTGCCCCTGGCAGCGGCCCAGATGGCCAAGAGCCTCAACGCCAAGGTCGTCGCCGTAACCAGCCAGGAGGAGTCACCGCTTGCCCAGACGGCTGACCTCGTCGTGGACATCCCAGGCAGGGAGGACATCGCCGCGGAGGACGAGTACCACATAAGGCAGCTGAAGGGGCAGCACGAGAGCCTGGCACCCATGGGCACCATGTTCGAGGATACCACCATGATCTTCTTGGACTCCATCATAGCCGAGCTATTGAACAGGCTCGGGCTCAGCGTGGACGCCATGAGGGAGAGGCACGCAACAATAGAGTAGGGAAGTGTTTACATCTCGGAGAGGACTACGTCGTCGTACTCCCTCTCGATGAGGTACTTGTGGCGGAGCTCCTCCTTGGCGAAGTTGTTGAACATCTTACCCAGCTCGGTCTCCTTGAACCTGCGGGCCACCTGGACGTAGAAGTCGTGGGTCGCCTTCTCCCGCTGAGCCGCGTAGATCAGTATCTGTGGGTAGTCCGCCATGGGGTCCAGGGGCACCTTGACCAGCTTATCCGTTATCTTCAGGTCAGGTATGTGCTCCTTCAGCGTACGCATCTTGACGTTCCTGGGGTCCTTGAGCCCCTGGAGGAAGTACTCGCGGTGCCGTTTCTCGTCCGCCGCCAGCTCCGTGAGCAGCTTCTTGGCCCCCGGATACGTGGCCTTCTCCGCGGTCTCCGTGTAGAGGGTGTAGCTCTCCAGCTCCATCTCCGCCCCCACCTCCAGAGCCTTCTCTATGGTCCAGTTCTCGATATCCATGATTATCTTGTTTTCTCAGATTACGGGGCAATATAAGGCTAGGGATAACGCGTATATGCAGCCGCCCGTGCATGTGATGATATGAAGCCCACCGGCAGCGTAAACGTCGAGATAATCGCCACCGGGGACGAGCTCCTCTACGGCAGGATACTGGACACCAACAGCCACTGGATGGCGCAGCGCGTCGCGGAGCTGGGCGCCAAGCTGCGCCGAGTCACCACCATCGGCGACGAGCCGGAGACCATCGCGGAGGCGCTGCACGAAGCCCTGAAGAGGGACGCCCACTTCATCATATTCTCGGGCGGCCTCGGCCCCAGCGAGGACGATATAACCGTGGACAGCATAGGCGCAGCCCTAGGCAGGGGCACCGTCATCGACGAGGAGGGGGCCGAGAAGATCAGGGCCATCTACAGGAGCCGCGGCATCATAGACGAGGCTTCCGTTAGGCGGGGTGAACGCATGGCGCGTATACTTGAGGACAGCGCCCCCATGCAGAACCCCGTTGGCTTCGCGGTGGGCATGTGCGTCGAGGAGGCTGGCAAGGCGATATGCACTCTTCCCGGTGTCCCCGCCGAGATGAAGGGCATGTTCGACGCCCACGTCGCACCAATGATCGAGGGGCGGGCAAACAGCGTATTCCTCGCCCGAGCCTATAACGTCACCATGGTGTGGAAGGACTTCTTCCCACTGTATCGTGACATGCAGCGCGACTACTCCAACGTTTACATCAAGAACGCGGCGACGCCGCCGGTGGAGGGTGAGGACAGGAGCAAGGTCCACACCATAAAGGTGGACTTCGTGCTGGAGGCTCCTACCCAAGAGGAGGCCGAGGCGAACATGGATGCGCTGTTAGCCGACTACAGGAGGCGGATGGAGGCAGCGGGTGGCGGGAAGATGGTCCTCATAGGCTCGGACTAACGTTCAACACAGATGGGGATATCGTTAGATTTTGAGGTCAGTCACGTATGACCAGGGTTCCGAGGTCGCGGAAGTCTTTCTCGCCCTTGTAGTAGCCTTCGAGCATCTCTGCTAGGTCCTGTAGGCTCAGGCTCACCTGCTCCCAGCTGTCCCTGTCCCTGATAGTTAGAATATCATCATCCCGTGTGTCGTAGTCGACGGCGACGGCGAGGGGCACGCCTATCTCGTCGGCGCGGGCGTATCTTCTGCCGATGCTGCCGGCCTCGTCGTAGACCACCCAGAAGCCCTTCTCGACGAGGTGGTCACGTACCTGCTGCGCCTTCTCGGGTAGCCCGTCCTTGGTGACCAGCGGGAACACGGCGACCTGGTAGGGGGCGAGCATCCGGGGCAGGTGGAATATGTTCCGCTTGTTCTTCCTCTCGTAGGTGGCCTCCAATACCGAGAGGAACAGCCTAGATAGGCCGTAGCTGGGCTCCACGACGTGGGGTATGAACCTTGTGCCGTCCTCCCTGAGCACGGTCATGTCTGTGCCTGAGGCCTCCATGTGGCTCCTGAGGTCGTAGTCGGTCCGGTAGGCGCAGCCCGAGATCTCGATCCAGCCCCACGTCTCGAACAGCACCTCTTGGTCGTATGTCTGCGCCGAGTAGTGGGCCCTCTCGTTGGGGAGGTGTGCCCTGAACCTCTGCTTCTCGGGGGGGATTCCGAGGGCTGAGATGAACCCGTGGCCGACGCCCATGAAGTAGCCCTGCCACTCCGTGAGTATGAGTCCCTTCTCGACGGCTTCGCCGATGGTGATCTCCAGCGGCTCCTTGGCTCCCTCCGCCTCCATCTCCTCGGTGAACAGATTGATCACCGTGTCCCTCACATCGCCGAACCATGGGCACGCCGGCTTCTCTGGGTCGAAGAAGAGCTCCAGCTCCATGATGGTGAACTCCCTGAGCCGGAGCATTCCCTGCCTCGGGCTGATCTCGTTCCGGGCCACCTTGCTGGCCTGGACGAGGGCGAAGGGCAGCTTCTCCCGGGCGTGCTGGTAGCCTCGCTTGTAGTTGAGGAACATGGCCTGCGCGGTCTCGGGGCGCAGGTAACCGGTCTCGCCGCCGGTGGCCCCTATCTCGGTCTTGAACATGGTTAGGATCAGCGTCGGCTCACGGAGCTCGCCTCCACACTCGGGGCACCTGACCCGGTGCTCCACGAATAGCCGCTTGATGGCGTCCCCGCCCATGGCCTCCACGTTCTCCATGCCGGTCTTCTCCTCGATGAGGTGGTCCACCCTGAAGCCTTTGCCGCAGCCGGTGCACTGTGAGGTGTACTCCTTGAAGTTGTCCAGGTGGCCGCTGGCCTGGAAGACGCGCTCGGGGTTGATGAGCGGGTCATCGATCTCTAGGAACCCCTGCTTCCGTACGAAGTGCTCCTTCCAGAGGGCCTCGATGTTGCGCCTCAGCTTGGCCCCTAGGTCTCCGTAGGTGACGAAGCCGCTCATTCCGCCGTATATCTCGAAGCTGGGCCAGAAGAAGCCCCGCCTCTTGGCGATCTCGGATATGGTGTCGTACTTTGTATGTGGAGACAACTCTATCAGAGCGAGAAAAGGGTGCGACGATTATAAAAGTGTGGGCTACTCGACGACCGGCCTGAACTTGTAGCCGTACTGGATGATGCCGGCGCTGCCGTCCTCCTTCACGCGGCGGAACACGGCCTCGACCCTCATCCCCGCCTGGACCTCCTCGGGGTCCACGTCCACCACCTGGCTCAGCAGCCTCATGCCGTCCTCCAGCTCGATGAGCGCCACCACGTAGGGCTTGTACTTCTCGAAGCCTGGGGGCGGGTTTCTGATCACCGTCCACGTGACCACCTCCCCGGCCTCCGCAAGCTTGTGGTCCTTGAACTCGGTGGAGCCGCACCCCGTGCACACCGGACGCGCAGGGAAGAACTTGGCCCCACAGCCCATGCACTCCTTGCCCAGCAGCCGGTACCTCGGTACCTCCTCCCTCCAGTAGCGTGGCACGCTCATCGTCCCAGCCTCCTCAGGATGGTCACAGCACACGTTGAGCCCAGGCCTCCCATGTTCTGGGCCAACCCCACCTTGGCATCCTCTACCTGGTGGTCACCCGCGGCGCCCCTGAGTTGCAGGGCGACCTCGGCGACCTGGTAGACTCCTGTGGCGCCCAGAGGGTTGCCCCGCGCCTTGAGGCCGCCGAACGTGTTGGTCGGGAGCTCTCCGTCTCTGGCTGCGCCTCCCTCGGCCACGAACTTGGCGGCTCTTCCCTGCTCGACGAGCCCGAGGCTCTCCAGGCTGAGGACCCCGTTTATTGTGAAGTCGTCCTGAACCTCGACGAGGTCGATGTCGCCGGGCTTCACGGCGGCCATCTTGTAAGCCTTCTCGGCGGCCGTCCTGACGGCACCAAGGGTGAGCGGGTCCCCCCTCATGGGGAGGCTGCAGTAATCCGTGGCGACCGTCGTGGCGGCGACCTCGACGCCTTCTGTGCCCGCTGGGACCAGCACGACGGCGGCGGCCCCGTCTCCTATGCCGGCGCACTCCATCATGTGTATGGGGTCCGCCTCCATGGGGCTGTCCATGGCGCGTTCGATGCTCATCCTGAACGGGTACTGGGCGTGCCTGCAGCCCACGGCGTTTTCGTGGCTCTGAACGGCCATCATGCCTACCTCGCTGGGCTCCGCGTAGAGGTCAAGGTAGAGCCTGTGGAGCATGGCGCTGAGCCCCGCCTTGGTGACGCCCGTGTAGGCCGAGTACTCCTGCTCCTCCTCCATCACGAGGCTCTTGGTGACTACCTCCGGGAGGACGTCGCTCATCTTCTCGACGCCCGCCACCAGCACGCAGTCGCTGTACCCGGATGCCACCGCCTTGACGGCCTCGTGGAACGCGACGCCTCCGCTGGCCGAGCCGGCCTCCACCCTGACGGCGCAGAGCCCCGGCTTAGCTATTGCGTCAGCCATGAGCGCGCCCATGCTGAGCTGTTCCTGCATGAAGGCGCCACTCATGTTGCTCACATAGAGGCCGTCTATCTCGTCTGTGCCGGCGTCCTTCATTGCCTGAAGCGTGGCGTCAGCGAAAAGATCGCCGATGGGCTTGCCCCAGTGCTCGCTGACCTTTACGAGGCCGACGCCAGCTACAGTTACCTTCCTCATTGGATGATCTGCCCCCTGAACCTGAGGTACGTGGCGTAGTCCAAGTACTTCTTGCGATCGATGAAGCTGGCCACCTTCGGCCCACCTCGCTTCTCAGTTATCGCCTCCTGGACCATGAAGATGAAGGCGTCGCTGCCGCTGCCGGAGCCGTAGCTCACCGCGAATATCCTGTCGCCTGGCTCGGCTATGTCCAGCGTCGCGGCGAGGCCGACCGGGGTGCTCCCGGCGTACGTGTTCCCGATCTTGGGGGCCACGAGCCCCGGGTCTATCTGATCCATGGTGAAACCGAGTCCCCTGCCTACGCGTATCGGGAACTTGGTGTTGGGCTGGTGGAACACCGCGTAATCGAAGTCCTCGGGCTTGTAACCGGTCTCCGCCAGCAACCCTTTGGCCGCGCCCTGGATGTGTTTAAAGTATGCGGGTTCGCCCGTGAACCTGCTCCCGTGCCTCGGGTACATCTCCTTAGACCGCCTCCAGAAGTCGGGCGTATCGGTCACGTAGCTGTATGAGGCCTCAAGGTAGGCGACGGTGTCGGCGCTACGATCCGCGAAGATGAACGCGGCTCCGCCGCACGATGCGGTGTACTCCAGCGCGTCCGCCGGCCTCCCCTGGGCTGTGTCCGCCCCTATAGCCATGGCGTACCTCACCATCCCGCTGCCGACAAGGCCGATGCAGTTCTGCATGGCCTCGGTGCCCGCCTTGCACGCGAACTCGTAGTCCGCGGTGGACACGCTCGGGGTGGCGCCTATGGCCTCAGCCACTATGGTGCCGCTCGGCTTGACCGCGTAGGGTTTGGACTCGGTGCCCACGTAGACGGCGCCTATCTCTGATGGGTCTATGCCGGAGCGCCTCACGGCCTGCTTCGCCGCCTCCACCGAGATGGTCACCGTGTCCTCGTCTGGCGCCACCACTGATTTCTCCTCCACCGGTGCACCGTCTCCCCCCCAGACCCGGTTCACCTCGGAGGCCTCCAGCCGGTAAATGGGGACGTAGGCGCCGTACCCCACTATGCCGACCTGTCTAGTTGTCTTCAAGGGTGATCACTATCGAAATCGTATCGATCAAACATGCCTGCACCGTATTTAAAGCTGCTCGACAGTGAACGAAGACCCCTACGACGAGTAACGAACGTTAGCCGTCTCTGAGCGCAGGCCAGCTACACGGTCACCTGTTTAGTGTCGGCTCTAGGCTGAAGCACCACGAAAAAGCCCAAACCGAGCAGGGAGATGGCCGAGCCCAACCAGAACACAGGCTTCAGGCTGAACATGTCGGCGAACACCCCTGAGATGAGTGGCCCAGCCATCATCCCCAGGCTCATGGCGCTCTGCAGGACGCTCATGGTGGTCCCAATGCCCAGGCTGCGCCCCTCGATGGCCGCTATCGCTGTGATGGCTGGCGTCATCAAGGCGCTTCCAGCCGAGAACAGGAGCCTGGCGCCAAGCACCTGCCAGAAGTTATGGGCGAATGGGAACGAGGCCATCCCGACGACCGCCACAAAGCCCCCCATTATGATCAACCTGTTCTTGTCTTGACGATCCGCCAGGTCACCGCACGGCCTCTGGAGAAAAGCCGAGGAGAGCTGGCCCACGGAGAGCACGATGCCCCCCTCTGTAACTGATAGCCCCAGACCGCCGTCTGCGACCGCATTGGTCATGAAGATGGTCAGGAACGCCATGATGGCTCCGCGGCCCAGTGCGTTCACGGCCCTGAACACGAAGCTAGCCAACAGGACCCTATTCGATAAAACCCTCCTGAAGGAGGGCTTGGGCTTGTCTACTGCGTACGTCGTCGAGCCCAGGTCGGGCAGGAACAGCATCACGAGCACCAGGCTCAGGGCGGTGAGCCCGCTCATGAAGTAGAAGGGTGCGCTCATGCTGAACATGTCGGTGAGGCTGCCACCGAGGAGAGGCCCGAACCCCATGCCGCCGAACATTGCGAAGTTCATGGTGCCCATGTACCTTCCCTCCTCGCCCTCAGGCGCCAGCTCCGCGGCGTAGGCCATGGCGATGGGCATGGTCATGGCGGAGCCCAGGCCGTGGA
>CAZTZC010000001.1:15806-47259 GCA_964618045.1 uncultured Candidatus Bathyarchaeia archaeon
CTCTTGAGAGTGGCCTTGAGGCTGTACGGGGGCTCGAACTCGTGGACGAGACGTGTCCAGTCTTCCCCCACCACCTCGATCCGTTCAACGTCCACCATGCCGGGGGCACGCCCTACAGATGACGCTATGTGCGGTATCTCGGCTGGATCGAAGCCCATGAGGCTGCTGCATATCGAGTCCACTGAGACGATGTCGGCTCCAGCCACGACTACGTCGAGGCAGACGGGGTTCCCGACGACGGGCCCGTTCCCCTCCATGCAGGTCAAGCCGTCCACCACGACCAGGTCGTTTCTGATGGTCTCAGCCAGGTAGGGGAGTATCTCGTCCAGGTGTCTGTGGAGTCTGCCCTTCTCCCTCCTCTGGAACACGCCGTATAGGTTCTTGATGCCCAGGGTCACCAGGGTGTGGGCGCAGGTCTTCATCTTGGGGAGGTTGACGAAGTACTCGGCGTCCATGACTGTTTTAGGCATCCTGAGGACTGTCCCAGCTACCTCGTGTTCCTCGTAGTCGTCGTGGCTCAGGTTAAGCCACCGTACATCGAGCTCGTCGAGGAGCGCCAGCAGGCCGGATCTCTCGGCCCTGGCGTCCGCCGAGCCCGAGATGTTGTCTGACTCCACCACGGTGACGTCGCAGCCCTTCTCCTTTAGGAGGCTTACTACCGCCTCGATCACCCTGAAGTCGGTGATCACCATGCCGTCCGGGTTCTTGGCGTTGCAGATGTTGGGCTTGACGACGGCGTCGACGCCGTGAGGCAGAGGCGCGTCTATAAGCTCGACGCTACGCCGTACGGCGGCGGGGATGTCGTTGCTGGCGCGAACCACGGAGACCCTGCTCAACGTACCATTCCCCTCTACATCATCTCGGATATCTTCTCTATAACCCTGAGGATATGAGCCTCGTCGTCCACAGTGATCCTGGGCGCCTCAAGGCCGCGGGCCAAGCGGTCGAAGTGAACATACTGGCTCCTGAAGCTGGGGTGCTTGAACCTGACTAGGTCAAGGTACCCTTTCAGCCAGTGATCCCTGTAGACATTCTTCTTCCCCCTCTTCTCCAGAGAGACCTGGTAGGGTTTAATCATCAGTTCCGCCTTGAGGCTGCCCTCGTATCCGTGGACCTCGACGCTGAACCTGGGGATCAGCTTGGTCCAACTCAGGCTGCACTCCAGGTCTACCCCTCGATCGGTCACGAGGGTGGTCTCCATGTTGTCGCAGACCTCGTAGTCCTCGCACCACCACCGCAGCTCCTTCACGTCCAACGCGCTCCCTGCGAGTGGCGCCGACACGCTGAGTATATGCGGCAGCACGTCCTCGACGACGCCGTTAGCCGTCGTGATCCGGAAGTCGGTCTGGGACCTGTACGTCTTGAGGTTGTTCTCGAAGGATAGGGTCAGCTTCCTCACACCTCCTACGGCGCCCGAGTCCACGAGGTCGATGATGCGCGTCAGGCACGGCGTGAAGACGTAGTTGTGGGCGGGGAGCACCGCGAGCCCCAACTCAAGCTGGGCCTCCTTTATCTTCATGCATCCCTCCACAGTCTCCGACAGCGGCTTCTCGCAGAGGACGTGCTTTCCGCTGCCCAAGGAGTCAAGAACCATCTCCTCGTGGAACCTTGGGGGCGTGTTGATGACTACTGCGTCGATCCCCGGGTCTCTGAGAAGCTCGTGGTAGTCGGAGTACGCCTTAGCGCCGCACTCGTTGGCTACCTTGTTCATCCGCTCCTCGCTGACATCGGCCACGGCTGCGACCTCGACTTCCTCGACGTCCCTGATGGCTCTGAGGTGGAACATGGTGGTGACGCGGCCGCAACCTATGACCCCGAGTCGGAGCATGCTTGTTTGACCCCCATGAGGGTTTTTTATGTTTCCGGTCGGCTGCGCTACTCTAATAACCTCGCGAACAGCATGTCCGTGATGCCCGTGGGTCTCCTCAGGTTCTTGGGCTTGGGCGGGTTGGGTATGCAGCAGAAGTGCTTCCAGTAGAGGTACTTGCCGATGGTGACATCCAGCTTGAAGGTCTTGTGGAGGAAGACGTCCACCGTCCCCATCCATCTTCTGCCCAGGAAGCTGCCGGCGAAGGCCATCCCAAGGAGGTATGTGGCGACGTACAAGAGGACCTGTTCAGCCATCTGAAGCGTGAACTCCATCTATATCACTAGCGATACAGCACAGTAGTTGAATAAAAGGTTATCGCAACCCCTCGAAGCCTTCCAGAGCCTCCCGGTACCCGAAGTGCAGGCTCACCGCCCCGCAGAGCACCAGCTCGAACCAGTAGGTGGCGAGACGGGTAAGCAGGCTTATGGCCGACGCGGCCCCGAGGGGCACACCCACCACGGTGAACGCCCCCGTTAGCCCCGCGTCCACCACGCCGAGGCCGCTGGGGATGACTATGTTCAGCTGCTGGATGAACTCGATGACCGCGTAGATGAGCACAACGACCCAGAAGCTGACGCGTTGGCCCAGGGACAAGGCGACGAGGTACGCCGTCACGGCGCCGGTGCTCCAGTGAAACCCCACCATGAGGAGGGAGAGAAGGTTCTCGAGGGGCCGCCCCCGGAGGCTCTCCATGGCCTTACCTATCTCGTCCACGAACACGGGGAAGCCGCCCAACCCCATCTCGGGGTTGTATATCCTGTCGAGGAGGTTCCTACGCACCCATCCCGGGCTGCCCTCGTAGAGCCGCCGCAGGCGCCCGGGGGTCAGAACCAGGCCGAAGACTAGGGTGTTGGCGATGGCGTAGAGCACCACGAACCAGACCATCAGTGGCTGAACCGGGATGTCGTCGCCGCCTAGGAACGAGACCGCGGCGGCGAGGGTTATGAGGACGCCGAAGCTGATGAAGTAGTAGACCTTGTTCACGATGACGGAGCTCACGGCCTTGCCCAGGTTGCTGCCCTCCTCGTCCCGCACCAGGTAAGCCCTGATTATCTCGACGCCGGAAGGGACGGGGAGCACCCAGACAACGAACATGCTCACGAAGGTCATCTGGACTGAGCGCCACAGGCTGATCCTCACCTGAAGCACCCTGAGAAGAATATGCCACGACGCGGCGAGGAAGAAGAGACCCACCCAGTTCAGCAGCACAGCGAAACCGAACATCAGCGGGTCGAACCGCCCCGCCTCGGCGAGAAACTTGAAGGGGTTCGTGTAGGCTAGGTACGCCAAGAAGATGGCTGCGCCGAGCGCCGTGAACGCGACGCCCCACCTGCCGCGCCTCAACACCAGCCCCACAGTTACCCACCCTTCCTCAGCCATAAATAGGTTGAGAGCAACAGGGAAATACACTGAAGCCGTGATCAGAGTCAGATGGACGCCTTCACCGAGTTCCTCAGAGAGAACAGGGACAGGAAGACGTTCACCATTACCCCGGGCGGGAACCACGGCGACACGCTGATCCACATGGGGCTGGTCAAGAAACTAGATGAACAAGGCTACGACTACACCTCCCTCAACCTCGAGCAAATGTACCGCGGCAACCCTGTGATAGGCGGAAAATACCTCATAAACATCCTTCTCTGGAGGATGGGGATCGACGCGGGTTTCAGGCTGCTTGACATACCCGAGGACGTGGGTCTTGTATTATTCGAGGGCGGCGGCTACATGAACGACATCTGGTACGGCCCCACGCTGCTCAAGGCTGCATTGAGGCAAACCGAGGCGCCCATAGCCGTAGGCCCCCAGAGCTATGTCTTCAACCGCACCCGTATTGCCGACTACTTCATTGACGGCCGCGAGGCGACGCTTTTCTGCCGTGAACGCTACAGCTACGACCACCTCACCATGCAGGGGCTGCCCCCCAACGTACAGGTGAAGGTATCACCCGAGCTGGCGCTATACCTAGCACCAGAAGACCTAGAAGAGTTCACGGAGCCTAGAGAGGAACGATACCAGTTGGTCGCCATGCGGCGGGACAGAGAGTCCGCGGTCTCGGAGAGGCTACTCCGGGAGATAGAGGGAGCATGCGATAACCCCATCACGAGGGACATATCCATGGATGGCTCTTTGACGGACTTCGTGTCCTGGGTGGCCAACGCGGAGACGGTCTACACCGACAGGCTCCACGTAGCCATAGTGTCATCCATACTCGGTAAAGACACGACCCTATACGGCAACAGGTACCACAAGAACCGGGGAGTGTGGGAGTACAGCCTGAGGGACAGCGTCAGGTTCGTTGAGGCATAACGCTGGTCTTATATCGCGACAAAAAACATGGATACCATGGCTCGGGCCGGCGAGGAGTTATCTATCAGCGTCATCGTGCCGGTCTTGAACGTAGCCAAGACGGTGAGGGACCTCATGGAGTCCCTCATGAACCTCGACTACGACGAGGATAAGCTGGAGATAATCGTCGTCGACGGCGACTCAAAGGACGGGACCAGGGAGATCGTCCAAGAGTACCCCTTTAGGCTCGTCCAGCAGGACGGTAAGGGACTCAACGCAGCCAGGAACACAGGCATCAAGTACAGCACCGGAGAGATCATCGCCTACACCGACGGCGACTGCGTCGTCCCCCCGAACTGGGCGAAAGCCATCGTGGCGAACTTCCGGGACCCGGGCGTAGGCTTCGTCGGCGGCACCTTGGAGGGATATAACAAGAACGAGCCCCTGAGCAACTACATGGACGAGACCTTCTTCCAGGTGATCCCGGGCTTCCACTTCAGGATAGAGGGAACCGACCTCAGGCTCCTCCAGTTGCCCGCGGGCGCTAACATGGCGTTCAGGCGAAGCGCCCTGGCGCGAGTAGACTTCTTCGACGAGAACATAATCTATGGCTTCGACGACCTCGAGCCCGTCGAGGAGATGGGCCTAAAGGGTTTCAGGATCGTGCTCGACCCCGAGGTGAACGTCCTCCACCAGCACCGAACCACGCTGGGTGGTCTCATGAAGCAGCACTTCAACTACGGCAGGGGAGGAACCCTGCTCCTAATCAACAAAAGGACGAGCAACCTGGCTTACTGGTTCTCGTCGTACATGATATTCATGACAGGCATGCTGGCCTTCTTCCTCTTCATGATGTACCTGTGGCATAAGATCAGGCACCCGTTGCCCCTGAACCTCGGC
This sequence comes from uncultured Candidatus Bathyarchaeia archaeon, assembly GCA_964618045.1. GTDB lineage: Archaea > Thermoproteota > Bathyarchaeia > TCS64 > TCS64 > RBG-16-57-9. The sequence continues at coordinate 20,863 of CAZTZC010000001.1, forward strand.
CTCGGCTCACTGGGCCTCTTCATGCTCGTCATCATGCTCTACTACCTGCCGGTGAGCGTCAGCACCGGTAAGCCTTGGAAGCTCCTAGCCTACCCGGTGTTAGACTTGTTGCGGGGGCTTGCGTTTGCCTTCGGCGGCGTATACCAGATGTTCAAGTCGACCAGCCAGAAAGTGATCAGTTAGTGCAGGGAATCAGGCTTCGGGGGCTCAGGGAAGGGGACCTTGAGATGGTTCACAGGATCGAGCGGGCCAGCTACCCGACGCCTTGGTCGATGAACTTCTTCAGGCTCATGGCCAACATGAACCCCGAGCTCTTCATCGTGGCGACCGTCGACGAGGAGTTGGTGGGCTACACCGTGGGAGAGGTGGATGCGAGGAGGGGCGGCAGGAAGGTGGGCCACGTCATGAACGTCGCAGTCGACTCCCGGCACCGGGGCCGAGGCGTGGGGACCATGCTGATGGAGGAGCTTGAGGCCAGGTTCCTGAGGCTAGGCGCAACGGTGGCCTACCTTGAGGTGAGGGAGTCCAACGTGGACGCCCAGAGGCTCTACAGCCGCAGAGGATACGTTTACCTCAGGAAGGTCGAAGGCTACTACGGGGACGAGGATGGGCTCGTCATGACGAAGACCCTGGACAGGTGAAACAGCTGCCAGTTTTCAGCCCGAGAACATGTGTTTATTTACTATATTTAAGCGCCATAATTCCTTTTGAGTTGATATTAGATAGTAAAGAGTTGATGTGATGAGACGGATGACCCCGACTAGACTGGTTTTTCTTTTAACGTTAATTGCGTCACAGTTTGTTACGGTGGCGTCGGGCCAGGACTATTCCCCTGGGACTCTGGTCCTCGACGTATTCTCAGATGGGAGCGTAAACGTGGAGTACGTTGTGGAGCCCGAGCCTACTTTGGCCAGGGTTAACGTCACGCTGCCCGGTGAACCGTACCTGGATCTGCTCGTGGTCGACCCGGACGGTATAATCCTGGACTGGGACCCCATAGATGGCGGGGTCGAGGTCGACTCTTTTGGAGCCAGCGAGATAACTATAGCTTACTCGACACAGTCACTGACTAACAAGACTGGTTCAATTTGGGCTGTGAGCGTCTCTACGGAGATAAACGCCATCATCACTCTCCCGAGAGACGCCGTGCTGGTGGGCATATCGCCCTCGCCGAGCGGCATCTCCATAGTCGACGGGAAAGCCAGCGTAACGATGCCTCCCGGCTTATCCTCCGTCTCATACATGTTAGGGTCGACGGGTACCAGGGAACACGCCCTTGTCCTTCTCAATAATGCCGAGGAGACTGTGAACGAGGTGATGCTCAGGGGGGTCATTGTGGACGCCGCCGAGGAGACCCTCGGCAGGGCGAGGGAAGCCTACACGGCCGGTTTATACTCCCAATCGGAACAATTCTCACTGCAAGCCGTGGAGGCGGCGAGGGAGACAGAGGCCGCCGCAGATGAAGCCGCGAACGCCATAGAGGAGGCGGAGGGTCTCATGGAGACGAAGGCGGGGCAGGTCGGCGCAGAGGTGTTGATGCAGGCCAGCCAGCTCCTCGACGAGGCGATCGACGCCTATGAAAGCGGTGAATACGGGGTCTCGTTGACGAAGGCTGAGCAGGCCTACGAGGCGGCGCTCAACGCCGAGCCCGAGACAGGGGGCAACCAGACGCTATTAATTTTGGGTGTGGCCGTCGTGGCTCTGCTGGGGGCCGGGTACATGTACCTGAGAAGCAGAAAACCGGGTCTCCCAGCGAAACCCGAGGCACAGGCACCAGAAGTGGACCTGGACGCCGTGTTCAGGGACCGCCCACACCTCAGGACCGACGACAAGGCGGTCCTCAGGTACGTCCAGGAGAGCGGCGGCACGTTCATAACCGAGGTCCGGGAGCGTTTCGACATCCCCAAGTCCAGTGCCTGGCGGATGGTAAAGCGGCTTGAGGAGGAGGGATTGCTTGAAGTGAGCAACGTGGGACGGGAGACATACCTCCAGCTCAAGGATCAGGAGGTGGAACGATGAAACCAGGGTTCCAAACGGTTCCTCCGGGTTCTTATTATAAAAAGACCCCGGACGTCTGGGCAGTGAACAATACCATGAAGAAGACGATATCAGCGCTCCTGATAATGCTGCTGGCCACCTCGTCCGCCGCGGGAATAAGCTTCGCCGCCGCCGAGGACACGGAGACACCCCAGCAGACAGCCGAGACGCTTCTGGGCGTACTTGAGGACAGCCGCGCAGAGGTCACCACGCTGTTTGACTCCATAGTCGAGGGAGGCGGGGAGGTACCTGACGACGCGCAGGAGGCCTTGGACGAGGCAGACGGGTTCCGTGACGAAGCACAGGCACTCTACGACGCCGCTGACTACGAAAAATCCATTGATATGGCGACGAAAGCCCTTAAAAAGTACGGGAAAGCGGCCTCGCTGGCGCTGAAGACAGACGAGGACGACGAAACCGAGCCAGAGGAAGAAGACGACGCGTATAAGCTGTTAGCAGGCTACGAGAAAGCCGTTGACCGCCTAAAGAAACTCAAGGCGATAGCCGAAGAGCTAATGGCCCAGGGAATCGACACATCCGAGGCGGATGCGTTCATCCTCGAAGCGGAAGATTCTCTCTCTCAACTAGAGGAAGCCCTGGACCAGGGAGACATGGAAGCCGCGGGGCCTCTGCTAGGCGAGGCCAACGGCACCCTCGGCAAGCTCACCGCCACGCTCCAGACACTCAGCAAACCGAAGAAGATGGAGAAGATGGAGCACTTCATCGACCAGACGAGGCACAGGGTCCAGCAACTGGAGACCAAGATGCTAAGGATACTCGCGAAGTACGGTCTCTCGGAGGAGGACGGACAGGCCATCAAGGCCGAGTTCCAGGCGATTATCGCCGGCCTTGACGACATCGACGTCGACAGGGACGACCTGGGCGACGTGGTGGACAGCCTTAAGGGGCTGGTCAAGGATACCAACAGGGTCGGCAAAGACAAGGACGTTAACGAGGACGTAGTAGACGAGATCAACAAGCTCAACAAACACGAGTCCAAGCTGAACAGGTACAGGGAGAGGATAATGGAGCTCGAAGGCCTCGGAGCACCTACCGATGAGCTATTGGGTCTCCTCAACGAGGCTGAGGGGCTGCTCTCCCAGGCGAACGACGAGATGGACGCCGGTAACAAGGAGGCAGCCGAGGACCTGATCGATGAGGCCGACGAGATCCTCGACAGGCTCGACGACTTGATCGACGACCTAGAGGAGGAGTACGAGGACGATGACGAAGACGAGACAGGCGACGACGATGACGATGAGACGGACGACGAGACAGACGACGACGATGAGGACGAAGACAAGGGCAAGAGCAACAACGGTAAAACAAATGACAAGACCAACAAAGAGACAGACGACGACTTCGAGACGAAGAGACAGAAGATCGAGGAAAAGATAGCGGAGCTCGAAGAGAAGATCGCGGAACTCAGGGAAGAGGGCGAAGACACGTCGGAGCTTGAGGCCGAACTGGATGAGATCAAGGCTGCCCTAGACCAGGCGGAGGATACCGAGGACCTGGAGGCGCTGGAGGAGCTACTCGACGAGCTCGACGACAGGATCGACGACATGGAAGACTCAGGTTTAGGCGCTGACGACGAAGAGGGCGAGGAAACAGGCTAACGGCCTAACTCTTCTTTTTTATAACTTGCGTACCCTAGGAAGACTTTTTTTCGTTGTGAGACGAGTGTTCATCGGTTATCATGCGGATAAGGCTTATCATACCCATCACAGGGCTCACAGGGGAGGGCATCGAGGAGCGTCTGGGTTATCTGAGGGAGATGGCGGACCCAGGCACGGAGGTCGACGCGGTCCAGGTGGAGGTGGGCCCCCCTGCTATCGAGTCGGAGGCGGACGCCGTGCTCGCGGGACCCGACGTCCTGAGGCTGGTCGGGGAGGCCGAGCGTGACGGCGTCGACGCGGCCATCATCTGGTGCGGCGGCGACCCGGCCCTAGCGGCCGCCAGGGAGCTCGTGGACATACCGGTCATCGGCCCCGGCGAGTCCATGACGGCGCTGTCGAACGTCCTTGGACGTAAACCGTGCAGAGTCGTCCCCGATATACCTGTGCTGGAGATGAGGAAGGACCTGGACAGGACGGTGGAGGCGTTACGGGAGGAGATCACAGAGAGGATCGAGAGGCGTGAGGGAGACGTCTTCGTCCTTGGATGTCTGGCGCTGTGGGGGCTGGGCAAGAGGTTCAGGGAGAGCCTAGGCGTTCCCATTCTTGATGGCGCAGAGGCCTCCCTTAAGATGGCTGAGCTGATGGTCAAGCTGGGGCTCAGGCACAGCAGGATCGCGTACCCGAGGAAACGCTGACCCCCTGGCCGGGGTAAACGTTAGCCTTGTATAGGTGTTGCCTGTGTTTCTAGGTGATACGGTGAAGGGCGTTGGGTGAGATACGTGTGGCGGTGGCGGGGGTGGGCAACTGCTGCTCAGCCCTGCTGCAGGGGCTCGAGTACTACAGGGCCAACGGGACCAAGCTGGGGCTGCTCAACCCGTCGGTCGGGGGCTACGGCGTCGGCGAGATACGAGTCGTCGCCGCGTTCGACATCGACAGGAACAAGATAGGGAGAGACATTTCCGAGGCCATATACTACGAGCCAAACAAGGCGCCCAGGTTCATGGAGGTGGGCGAGCAGGGCGTCAAGGTGCAGATGGGCCCGGCGCCGGACACGTTCGGCCCCGAGACCATGAGCAAGATCGTGGTCGCAGACGCCGAGCCTGTGGACGTGGCGGCGGCGCTCCGGGAGGCGGAGACAGATATACTGTTGAACCTCATCTCGGGGGGCAGCGACAAGGCCAGCAGGCTCTACGCCGACGCGGCTCTGGAGGCCGGCTGCGGGTTCCTCAACGCCACGCCGCTGGGCGTCGTGAACGACCTGAACATCGTCTCGTCTTTCAAGCGCAAAGGGTTGCCGCTGGCCGGAGACGACCTCATGAGCCAGATGGGCGCCACGGCGTTTCACATTGGTCTCCTCGAGTTTCTTGATAGCAGAGGCGTCCACGTCGATGAAAGCTACCAGCTCGACGTCGGCGGCGGCGGCGAGTCCATCAACACCCTGGAGAAGAGCCGGGACATCAAGCGGAAGATTAAGACCGAGGCGGTGAAGAGCGCCGTGGGGTACGACTTCCCCCTGGTCTCCGGGTCGGCTGACTTCGTGGACTTCCTCGTCAACGGCAGGGACAGCTTCTTCTACGTGAAGGGAAGCTACTTCGGCGGCGCCAAGTTCACCATGGACGTGAAGCTCAGCACGGAGGACGCCCCCAACGCGGGAGCCGTGCTCATAGACTGCGTGCGCGGCCTCAAGGTCGCGATGGACAGGGGCGTCGGCGGCGCAGTTGAGCCCGTCTGTGCCTACGGCTTCAAGAGGCCGCCCAGGCGGTACAGCCTATCCGAGGCGTATAGAAGGTTCAGGGAGTTCACAGAGGCTTGAGCCTGGTCTTCGTCCTAGGCACCGCCGGGTGCGGAAAGTCCACCTTCACGGCCAAGTTCACCAGGTTCCTCGAGTATCACAGGGAGGACGTCATGGCGGTGAACCTGGACCCCGGGAGCATTATTCTTCCCTATTCGGCCAACGTGGACGTCCGGGAGTACATCAAAGTAGAGGAGCTCATGGAGAACTACGGGCTCGGCCCCAACGGCGGCCTCATGCTGGCCCACGACATGATGGCAGGCATAGTGCAGGACCTGAGCAGCGACATAGAGGGCTTCACCCCAGACATATGCATCGTGGACACCCCCGGCCAGATGGAGCTCTTCGCGTTCCGCGACATAGGCGCCCAGATAGCTCAGGAGCTAACGGACTACAAGAAGGGCGTCATCTACATCTTCGACGGCGTCTTCTGCAGGGACCCCCTGAACTACGTGATGAACATGTTCCTGGCGTCGGCCATCAACACCCGGTTCCTGCTGCCCCAGTTTCAGGTCATCAGCAAGACCGACCTCTTGGAGGAGGGCGAGGTGGAGGAGATAGCGGGCTGGGCCGAGGACACGTACCTGCTGGAGGACGCCATAGACGCCCGGCTCACCGGCATGAACAGGCTCCTCAGCCAGGACATGATGGAAGTCATAGGCCGCCTGGGCGTCGAGTTCGCGCCCGTTCCGGTCTCCTCGGTCACCAACGAGGGTTTCAACTACCTCTACGCTGAGCTGATGAGGGTCTTCACGGACGGCGGCAAGTTCACCCCCTAGGCTTAGAACGCGAGGGTCTCGTGTAATGGGTTGAAACAGTGTCTCTCGTAGTCTCTCTCGAAGCCGTGTACATAGAGTATGCCTGTGCCCTTCGGGACCCTGCCCGACCTGAAGTCGATGTCGCTCTCGCTCATCTTCTGGCAGATGTCGGGCACGTCCTCGAACATTAGGTCGGATACCACCAGGGGCACGTGGGCGTAGCCGTTCCCGTCCAGTATCGCGCGTCTCTTCTTGCCGTACCTGTAGATGTCCTTCCCGAGCTTCATGTTAATGGGATGGTGCTCCCAGAACACGCGTTTCAGGGGAAAGAAGTCGAAGCGGTTATGTCCGACCCTGTACTCGCGGTGCATCTTCCCCGGCGGTATCCCGAGGAACCTGAGGTACCTATAGCACTGAACCTCTTGGTAGCTTTGAAAATACCTGTCGTCGAACACATACCCGTTACCATGGGGCGTTACCTTCAAGACCGACACTCCCTGCGAGACGTTGAGGGGTCCATGGGGTGGCTGTGTCGTTGAATGATGGTTAGGAGAAGAGTTGCTAGGATCATGCCCCTTTGTTCTCTCGCCTAGAATATGCTTATCAAAGTCATTGTTAATACTTGCTGCTATGGAATGCATAGATTACCATGCACATATAAAACATTGATCAACGATCACGCGAACATCTCAACAAATAGAGACAATTAATCATATGGGCATAGCGTATTCCCAAAAAACAGCTAATCTATAAGTGAACACCCAGAGTAACGATGGGAAAAGAGGGACCCCGGTTCCTCGTAATCGTTAAAAACGCTGCACCCCCTACACTTGGTGACTCATAATGACACTATACCTTACGCAGGACGAGGTTAAGCAGGTTCTCGACATGAAGAGCGCCTTGGAGGCCGTTGAGGGCGGCTTCCGGGAGATGGGCAACGACAACATAGAGATGCCCCCAAGGGTCTACCTCCACTTCGATAAGGGTGTCCTCATCGCCATGCCGGCCTACATGCCTGGCTTAGGCGCCGCGGGCACCAAGATCGTGACGGTCCACCCGGGAAACAAGAAGGATTATGGTTTGCCGGCGGTCATCGCCAGGATAATCCTCAACAGCCCCGAGAACGGCGTCCCCCTGGCCATCATGGACGGCACATACATCACCGCCCTCAGGACGGGCGCCGCCGGCGCCACAGGCATCAAGTACCTCAGCAGGATGGACAGCAGGGTGGCCGGCGTCTGCGGGGCAGGCGTCCAGGGCAGAAGCCAGATCATGGGCCTCATGGAGGTCCGCCCGGGCATCGAGAAGGTCAAGGTCTACGACATCATCCCGGAGGCCAAGAAGGCGTTCGCGGAGGAGATGAAGAAGATGTTCCCCAAGGTCGAGTTTGTCCCGGTGGACAGCGCCAGGGAGGCGGCCGAGGGAAGCGACATCGTCATCACGTGCACCCCGAGCCCCGAGGCGTTCATGGACGGCGCCTGGCTCAAGAAGGGCTGCCACGTCAGCGCCATCGGAGCCGACACAGGCGCCAAACGGGAGCTCATGACCAGCGTCATCGAGAAGGCGGACAAACTTGTCGTCGACTTCATACCCCAGGCCTTCGTCACAGGCGACTTCAGGGTCCCCAAGGAGGAGGGCGTCATCACCGAGGACGATATATACGCCCAGCTGGGCACCATCGTCGCGGGCAAGAAGAAGGGCCGCGAGAAGCCGGACGAGATCACCGTCTTCAAGGCCACGGGCCTAGCCATACAGGACGTCGGTACCGCAAGCAAGGTCCTGGAACTGGCCAAGAAGAAGGGCGCAGGCAAGACCCTCGCCTCCTAACCTTTTTTATTTTGACTTGTAATAGGTCATATCTTTTTTCTCTGTGAGTAGTCCTTGAAAGGATTCTCGCAGGCGTTGCCCTCGCAGTAGTAGACGAGGGAGTTTGACGGTTCGGCGGCGACGGCCATGATGGTTGACGACGTCTGCCTGTACTCGGGGCTGTGCCAGCAGATGGAGGATTGGCTGCGCCCCCAGCCGTGGTCGGCGGAGACCCGCATCATCTCGGCGACGGCGTCCTCGATGGACCTCGGCCGGTAGTCGCTCAGCAGCTCATAGGCCCTGGCTCGCCGTTTCTCGGCGTCCACCCATATGCTTCGGGCCCGCTCGCTCCACTCCATCCCGGGCACCACGGTTATGGTTGACACGGCGTAGACGCCTTCCCTGATGGGGTAGACGTGGGTGTCCCTGTCCCAGACCACGTGCCACGCCTCCTGGGGGTCGAGCACCGTGAAGTTGCCCGTGCGGTACATGCCTCGGATGGATGGGTCCAGTAGGTGCTCCTTGGCCTCCGCGGCTGTCTCGTAGTCCTTGAGTATGTCCAGCGCGAGGAGGCCTCTGCTGCGCCCCGGTTCAGTGAGTCGCTGGGTCTCCTGGTTAGTTATGGCAAGGAGGAGCCCAGAGTCGTTCATGCCTATCCATGTGCCGCCCGACGCCACGTCGAGGGGTGCGACCGTGTTGCCATTCAGCCTCCGGGGCGGCTGCTCCACGGTGTCCTTCCCGAGGTACCTGTTGTGGAGGGCTACCACGGGGTAGCCCTTCAGCAGCCTGTAGAGCAGTATGAGGGTGCACACGGTGGTCTCGCTTCCGCTCACCATGAATAAGCAGGTCTTTAAGCTTTCTTACTCGGCCCAGTTATGCAACCTATTTAACCCGCGAAAACAACAATTTAAACAGGTTTCTGGTTTTGACGAAGACGCTTGTAGAGCTATCGGAGACTGAAGTTAGGACGATTCTTCACGGCGCCGGGGGAGTTTTCAGCCCCGGCGATCAGGTAAGCAAGGTGTTGGGCTACCTTAAGGACACGGGGCGCCACGAGGCGGTGGCCGCGAAGGGGGGCCGTGTTGGTGTTATTTCCCTCCGCGATCTGCTGGGGGTGGATCATCCCGGGAGGACTAAGGTCGAGAGCATCTGGAAGCAGGTTGGGGCCCTCTCCCCGGGGGCCGTGGTTATAGACGCCGCGGCGATGCTCATGGATAAGGGGGTCAGGGCGTTGCCCGTCGTCGAGAACGGGGAGGTCGTCGGGGCGGTCTCTCAGATCGACATAATCGAAGCGTTGACGGAGGTGTCGGACCTCAGGAACATGGCCGCCAAGGAGCATATGCAGAACCCGGTCATCACCGTGGAGCATGGGACCGGCGTCGCCCATGCTAGGCGGATGATGCTCGACAAGAACATAAGCAACATCCCAGTGACGAGGGAGGGGAGGCTCGTCGGCATGGTCACCTCCGACGTGATAGTTCACACGTTCATAACCCCCGCCTCGAAGACCACCCGCGGCGACGTAGTGGGGGAGAAGGTGACCGGGTTCCCCGGGAAGGTGAGCGACGTCATGGACCCCCAGCCGTTCACCGTGGGCCCAGACGCCGACATGCTTCGGGTCGTGCAGGGGATGTCGAAGTCGGGGAAGACCGCCTGCATCATGGTAGACGACGAGGGGGTCGTCCACGGCATAGTCACGCCGAGGGAGCTCCTCGCCCTCATCGCGGGCCTGAGGGTAGAGGATGAGATACCTGTCTACATCGTAGGGATCACCGAAGAGGACTTCTTCGAGAGGGCCGTCGCCGAGGACAAGCTGAGGCGCATCGTAGCTAAGAACATGAGGATACACGAAGGCATAACTGAGGTCAGCGTCAGGATAAAGAAGCAGAGCACCCAGGGCGAGAGGGCGAGGTACAGACTCAACGCCCGGGTCATGGGGCCAAACGTCAGCTTCAACGCCGAGCACGAGGGCTGGGGCCTCATGGAGACCTTCGACGGCCTCTGCGACGCCCTGGATAATACGCTGCGACGCGCGAAGAAGGAGCCTCAGAAGGGGGCGCGGAGGGGACGCAGACACTCTCGTCCCCATCTTAAACCTTAACAGTGCACAGCCTCTTTCTCTCATTTGTGTAGAGTATGCCAGATTTCACTGTAGTCGTCACCGAGCCGATCAACGAGGTCGGCGTGGAGTACCTCAGGGCCGAGGGGGTCAACGTCATTAAGCTGCCGCCGGGGAGCACCGAGGAGACCCTCATGGAGATCATCGACGGGGTGGACGGCCTCATCACCCGGGGCAGCATCAGGATCACCCGCGAGATGATGGAGAAGAGCAGCAGGCTCAAGGTGGTGGGGGTCCACGGGATGGGCTGCGACCACGTCGACTTGAATGCTGCGCGGAAGCTCGGGAAGGTAGTGTGTAACACCCCCGACGCGTTGACGGTCACCGTGGCCGAGATGACCATGGCCATCATGCTCTCATCTATGAGACGGATCGTGGCGGCCGACAAGGCCACGCGGCGAGGAGAATGGAACAGGAAGTACGGCGACCTCATAGGGAACGAGCTGGCGGGCAAGACCGTGGGCATCGTCGGCCTCGGTCGGATAGGGACGGCCACCGCGAGGCGCTTGAAGGCGTTCGACGCCGACGTGGTCTACTGGTCGAGGACCAGGAAGCCGGACGTTGAGGAGGAGATGGGCGTCAGGTGGATGGAGCTCGATGAACTCCTCGGGGCTAGCGATGTGGTGAGCCTGCACGTCCCAGGCACCGCCGAGACGCATCGGCTCATCGGGGAGAGGGAGATAGGCTTGATGAAGGACGGAGTGATACTCGTGAACATGGCGCGGGGCAGGGTGGTGGACGAGGCGGCAGTGATCGAGGCGTTGAAGGGGGGGAAGATCGGTTATGCGGCGCTGGACGTGTTCGAGGTGGAGCCCATCGAGGCTGATAACCCGCTCCTGGGGATGGACAACGTCATTCTGACGCCCCATCTAGGCGCCTGCACCCTGGAGGGCATGGTCAACATGGCGGTTCAGGTGGCCGAGGGCGTGCTGAAGGCCATGCGTGGGGAGAGGCCGGACAACCCAGTGGTTTTCCAAACTTAACTATTCTGTGAGTTGCTCCATTCTGAATGGCTCTCCGTGCCCCGGGTAGACGGTCTTAAACTCCGATGCTCTGATTTTCTCTACGCTGGCCTCAAGCTTTTCCGGGTCTTGGATTATGCTGGCTTTCTCTGGTTTCTTGGTGTTGTTGAAGAGGTCTCCGCAGAACAGGTCCCCCTCCGCCGTATGTATGCAGATGGAGCCCTCCGAGTGCCCCGGCGTGTGGATGACGGCGGCGTCCAGCCCATGGGGTGAGAGGTCTTGGCCGTCCTCCAGAACTATGTCTGGGGTGAACCTCTCGTAGTCGCTGAGGCCGAGCATCTTCATTAAACCCCCCGCCAGCCCGATCACGATGCCACCTCGCGTGTCGATGAACATGTCCCCGCTCTCCACCATAGCCGAGTCGCCGCCGTGCATGGCTATCTTCGCCCCATGTTTGTCTCTCAGATAGGCGGCGTTGCCGACGTGGTCCATGTGGCCGTGGGTTAAGATGACGAGCTTGAGGTCTCCCGGGCTGCACCCAGCTTCGATTAGCTCCTGTTCGAGCTGGCTTCGCCTCTTCTTTATGCCCGTATCTATGAGGAAGAACCCTGCCTCGGTTCTTATGAGGTAGCAGTTCATCCCGAAGAAGTAGTTCAGGGTGATGGGCTTGATCTCCATGTTGTATCATGTCCTAGCGCTTTTTTATAATCTCTTCCGGAGCGTATGAGGGCTCAGCCTGAATCAATGGCTTGGACACCGAGCGTCAACGTTATCAGGCATGCATCCGCTTCAACCCCATGCGTCTCGCAGGGCTATTCAGCGGCGGCAAGGACAGCTGCTACGCGGCGCGCCTAGCCGAGGAGGAAGGCCATGACCTAGCTTACCTCGTCTCCATGCGCTCGGAGAACCCTGACAGCTACATGTTCCACACCGTGAACATAGGGCTCACCGAGCTCCAGGCCTACGCGTGGGGCAAGGAGCACGTCGAAGCCAGGACCAGGGGCGTCAAGGAGAAGGAGCTGGACGACCTTAAGAGATGCATAGAAGGCTTGGATGTGGAGGGAGTCGTCACAGGGGCCGTGGCGTCCAGCTATCAGAGGGAGCGGGTCGACCGGATATGTGGTGAGCTGGGGCTGGAGCACGTCAGCCCCCTCTGGGGCCGTGAGCGTGTCGGGCTGCTGAACGAGATGCTCCGCAGCGGTATGGTCATAGTGTTCTCGGCCGTAGCGGCGCAAGGACTAGACCAGAGGTGGCTGGGGAGGAAGCTGGACAGGCAGGCGGTGAACAGGCTGGTCCAGCTCAGGGAACGGTACGGCGTAGACCCCTGCGGCGAGGGTGGCGAATATGAGAGTCTGGTACTCGACGCGCCGTGGTTCAGGTACAGGATCGAGATCAAGGAAGCGGAGCGCAGCTGGGACGGCGTCAGCGGCAGGTACCGCGTCGTGGAGGCCGACCTGGTACCCAAGAAATGATGCATAAAGATTAAAAGTCGTGGACTCCTTCAAGGTTGTGAGAGGAGAACGCGGTGATGTCCCGCCAAACAGACTAGGCCGAGAGGCCCAATCCGGCGACTATAGACGCTCCTCCGATGTTCTGAGAGAAGTATCTGGGCAGCGTATGCCATGGAGGCACCACCACGGCTTCTTCGGAGATGAAACCCATGAGTGAAAAGAAGGAAGAGGTCGTATCAGAGGCACTGAAAGCCGAGGAGAAGCTCAGGAGCCACTGGTACATAATGGACCTGGACGGCAAACTCTGGGAGCTCGACGACTTCGACTTCCAGGGCCACGAAAAACTCCGCAAGTTCAGCGGATACGAGTACGCAAAGGACCGCACCGTGGACCGTACACCCCCCCACGTCGACCTCATGAGGAGCCTGGAGCTTGTGGACTACGAGCCCGCGTCGGACCCGGGCAACTTCAGGTACTACCCCAAGGGCAGGATGGTCAAGGCGCTGCTGGAGGAGTACGTCACCAACATGGTGCACGACTACGGCGGCATGGAGGTGGAGACCCCCATCATGTACAGCCTAGAGCACCCCACCCTCAAGAGCTACCTCAACAGGTTCCCCGCACGCCAGTACACAGTCGAGTCGGACGACACCCCGTACTTCCTCCGGTTCGCAGCCTGCTTCGGCCAGTTCCTAATCAGCCACGACGCAACCATCAGCTACAAGAATCTCCCCATGCGCATATACGAGATGACCCGCTACAGCTTCCGCCGCGAGCAGCGCGGCGAACTCACCGGGCTCCGCAGGCTACGCGCGTTCACCATGCCAGACGTCCACGCCTTCTGCAAGGACCTGGACCAGGCCCGGAGCGAGTACATGCGCCGCTTCAAGCTCAGCCAGGACGTGCTGGAAGGCATCGGGTTAGAGAAGGACGACTACGAGCTAGCCGTCAGGATGGTGGAGGACTTCTACAACGAGAACAAGGAGTTCATCAAGGGGCTCGTGCAGAAGCACGGCAAACCCGTGCTCGTGGAGCTGTGGAAGGAGCGATTCGCCTACTTCATAGTGAAGTGGGACATGAACTTCGTCGACGCGCTGGATAAGGCGTCGGCGCTGAGCACCGACCAGATCGACGTCGAGAACGGGGAGCGGTACGACATCAGGTACATGGACGAGGACGGCACCCAGAAGCACCCGTACATACTCCACTGCAGCCCCAGCGGTGCCATCGAGCGCGACATCTACGCCATACTGGAGAAGGAGGCCATGAGGTTGCAGGCCGACAAGGGTTACAAGCCCCAGCTGCCCCTCTGGCTGGCGCCCACCCAGGTACGGATCATCCCTGTGAGCCACGACTATGTCGGGTTCGCCGACGAGGTCCGCGGCAAGTTCAGCGAGGTCCGCGTCGACGTCGACAACAGGGACGAGACCGTGGGCAAGAAGATCAGGGACGCCGAGATGGATTGGATACCCTACATCATCGTCGTAGGTGAACGTGAGGCAGGCAAAGAGAGGCTTCCGGTGAGGGTCCGCGGCGTGAAGGACTCTCAGAGCATGTCCGTCGCGGAGCTGCAGAAGAAGATACACGCCGAGACCGAGGGCAAGCCCTACAGACCGGTGCCCGTGCCGGTGTACCTGCAGGACAGGCCCAAGTTCGTTGGCTAGCCTACTCCGTGGCGCCACTTCTCTATCTGGGCGTCCTTCTTATTCCCTTTCTTGAACTCCTTGTAGTGCTCCTTGCAGAGGTAGGCTCGTCTGCTGGTCTCCACGTCGAGGCCCGCGTTCTTGACCTTGGCTACGTCTAGCGACCGCACGGCTTCCTCGCTGCACCCCTTGACGCTGCATTTCTCGCCTTTCTTGACTCTACCCAAACCTAGGCACCACTAAGATATCCCCGGGGTGTCCAGTATAAACCCTGTTGATCTTGGAGCAGAAACCCGTATAAGCCACGCACATCCCGAGTCGGTGTCATGCCCAACCTCAACGTCGCGGTGCTGGGAAGCAGTGGATACTCCAAGGAGCTAGGCAAGAAAGGCACAGAGTCAGACATCACGCTGTACAACATGAAGAGAGGCGAGACCACGGTGACCATCGCGGAGCCCAGCATGTACCCTGAGAAGCTGCAGAGCCTCTACTACGCGGCCGGCTTCGCGGATACGGCTGTGCTGGTGGTGGACCGCCTGGACGCGTCCTTCGGAGAGACCGTGGTCATGCTCGACTGCCTCGGCGTGGAGAAGGGCGTCGTCGTCCCAAGGAACTACATCACCGAGGACCAGATCAGCCGCTTCACGAGGGGGACGGTGGTCAACGGCTACGGTTACATGGAGGACGACCCGCCCCTCCTCAGGGAACGCCTCGTCTCTGAGGCCGAGAGACTACCGCGGGGCGCGCCGGCGGAGACCGGAGCCGTGACTGTGGATCACTACTTCAACGTCAGAGGAGTAGGAGCCGTGGCCCTCGGCGTGGTGAAGACAGGCCAGATACACAGGCACGACAGGCTGTACGCCATGCCTACCGCCAAGGAGGGGCAGCTCCGCTCCATCCAGAAGCACGACGACGACTTCCAGACGGCGGAGAAGGGAGACAGGGTGGGCCTCGCGTTGAAGAACCTGACCGTGGAGGACCTGAGCAGGGGCACCGTGCTGGCAAGCAGTGAGTCCCTCTCCACGACGAGGGAGGTCGAAGCCGAGATGAGCATGGTGAAGTACTGGGTGAACCCTGTTAAGCCAAACACCGTCGTCCACCTCGGCCACTGGATGCAGTTCAACTCGGCGAAGATAACGAGCGTCGAGAATAAACACGTAGACATCGTGTTGGACAGGCCCCTGGTCCACGCCCCAGGCTCCGTGGCGGTGGTGCACAACCTCAACGGCGGCAACCTCCGGGTGATGGGGACGATCCGGCTACCCTAGGCGACGCATCTCTTCACGGCGGCGGAGGTCCTCCTGAGGCACTCCACGGCTGTCTCGTAGCTCGGGAAGCTGTTGAGCCCACACTCGGGTGAGGCGTAGGTCACCCGCTCGGCCCCGAAGAACTCCAAGATCTTGCTCAGCCTCTTCTCCATGGTTCCCTGATCCTCTAGGAAGATGTACGGGTCGATGGCGCCCTTCTTGATGCCGGTCCACGTCTCAGCTATCTTCTCCGGCATCTCTCCCATATACCCCTCTGCATTGTAGTGCATCTGTATCAGGTTGTCGAACTGGGTCACCCCCAAGGCGGCCCAGATGTTCTTGTCCTTCTCCTCCAGCTGCTGACGGGTGGAGTCGCTCGTGTACATGGGGTCCCCGACGTGGCTCGCCACGGTGTCCAGGTGCTCAACCTCCCAGAACAGGTTCTCGCTGGTGTTGTGCAGGTGGATGCTGGTCTCTACGCCCCTGGCCGACGCCGTCCTGCAGATCTCGTCCCACGCCGCCCTGAGGGCCTCCCGCCCGTCTGAGCCGAAGTCCAGCAGAGGATCATTCATGAAACCCAACACGGGCTCGTCCATGCAGACGTGAGCAACCTCGGCGTACCTGGTCTTGAACAGCGACGCCTCCAGTATGCCGCTGACGGCGTGCCCCAGCTCCCTGTACAACCCAGGCGTCCTGGCCTGGAAGAAGGACGCCAGCGTATACGGCCCGGTCACGCAGATCCTGAGCCTCACCTTCTCACAGCCGGACAGCTCCCTGACCTTCGTGGACTCTCTCCTTATCACGTCGACCTCGGGTATGGACGCGCCCTGTATCTGCCTGATGGTCCCCGCCGCGTACAGTGCGCCGCCCGCCTTCTCTACGCCCAGCATGAGCTTGAAGAACATCTCGTTCATGTCCCTGAACTGGGGATAATTCGGGACGTCGACGCCAGCCCTCACCTTGTCGGCGTACGCAGAAACCACAGCTTCGCTGAACCCCATGTACTCGTCGACGCCGATGTTGAGTAACGGAAGCAGCGTGCCCGACTTCTGGGCCCCAGCGTGTATCACGTCTGGTATCGTCGTCGGCATGCTGCCAATGTCGGAGCTGAGCATATGGTCCACTTCCAAGCAGTCAACGGCCACACAATATAAAATATTCCTCCCCTACATGCGCATCGGCATCAAACATGCTTAACCAGAATACCATGCCTGCCGATACACGCCTTGAAACGCCAACCTTTTACCCTCCACCCACGCCTATTGCGTGAAAGGTGCCTCCATGGGAAACCCGGCGATAACACTTTCATTATCGGACCCAGCCGGCCAGACCATGCATGGGATACTGCTGAACAGGGGCTTCAAGGAGACCGAGGAACACAGCGTCCTCAGAAGAGACGACACCTACCTCTTCGTCATCGAGCCGCTCATCGTGCCTGAGGAAAGGTACAAGGTGCCTGAGGAGCCTAAACCGTATCCGGTGGACTACGACAGCCTGTCACAGAGATACGACATAGACTACGTCGTGGTGGCGAGTCGCCACTGGGCCCAGAGCGGCAAGCCCAGCCTCACGGTACACCCTACAGGCAACTTCGGAAAAGCCATGTACGGCGGCCGGAGCCGCGAGCTGCAGCTCACGGCGCCCAACAAGATGAGGGACGTCTACCTCAGGATACTCGACGACCCTCCCCATGGGTTCGAGGTGAGCCTCGAGGCCACGCACCACAGCCCCACCGAGTTCAACGTGCCCATGTTCTTCGCCGAGGTGGGCAGCAGGGAGACCCAGTGGAGAGACGAGCCCGTCTGCGAGTACCTCGTGGACGCCATACTCGGCGGCATAGAAGACAATGGGGACGCCGACGTGGCCATAGGGTTCGGCGGAGGCCACTACTGCCCAACCTTCTCGTCGAGGATGGACGACTACGCCTTCGGCCACATGGCGGCCAAGTACGCGGTACCGCTCCTAGGCGACGGGATCGTGGCCCAGATGGTCGAGAAGAGCGGCGGCGCCGACGGGGCGCTCCTGGACAAGGGGCTCAAGGGACACGAGAAGAAGAAGGTAGAGATCATCCTGAAGAAGCTGGGCGTCCAGCAGCTCTAGCTACTCCTCGAACACCCATCCGTCCACGTCTTTCCAGATCCTCTCCAGCACCCGCTTAGCCTGGCCCGGCGGCAGACTCAGGAAGAGCTTCCCCAGGTGCTTGCACATCCGCTTCCTTTGCATCCCCTTCCGCCAGTCGTCGCAGTCGTGCTTGATGACCTGGTTCTCCATGTCAATCTCGATGTAGTAGTCCCTGAGCCTAGCCTTGATGGACTCGTCGTCGCTCTCGGTGACGCTGAGTTCTGAGTCTTTTATCTTCTCTGCGCGGCTCAGCCTCCGGGCGTCCATGAAGTGGGTGAGGTGGTCTGCGACGCTGAGGTCCTCCTCGTCGTCCTGATACGCGGTCAGGGGCTGCACGCCCACCGGCCTAGACGCCGTCTCCCTGTAGTCCCTGATCTTGTCCAGGACGATGTTCTGCTCCGGCGTCGCCTCTTCGAGCAGGTTCAGCATCTCTATGGCGTTCTTCACGGCGTTGGCCTTGAAGTGGTTGTTGAAGTAGCCGTAGGTCCGCCGCGTCCTGCCCTTCACGTCCTCGACCTTTGGCACCCACGCCTCCAGCTGGTCCTCGGTGTACTCGTAGTCGTACCAGAGCCTCCCGCCGTGGCCGTGCCACCTGATGTACGCGAAGTCGGCGGTGACCTCCGTCTCCGGAGGAAGCAGAGGCTCATCAACGATGGTGTAGGCGACGTTGTGTCTCCGCAGAATCTCGTAGGTCTCGTCCCTGAGCCAAGACTCGTTGCGGAACTCGACCGCCCACTCGTAGTTGCCCGGGATCGCGTCCAGGTAGTCCTCTAAGACGCCCGCGTGCTCCTCGTAGTTGAACTTGGGACGGAGCTGGATCAGTATGGGGCCCAGCCTCTCGGCGAGCGGCCTCATCAGCTCCAGGAACCGCCAGGTGTCTTCCTCCACGCCCTCCCCCAGCCTCAGCCACTTGTCGTGGGTGATGAGCTTGGGGAGCTTGGCCGCGAAGAGGAAGCCCGGCGGCGCGTTGCGGCGCAGCCCCTGTATCATTCCCTCGCTGGGGTACCTGTAGAAGGTGCTGTTGATCTCGCTGGTCTGGAAGACCTTGGCGTAGTGGCTGAACATGCCGGTCTTCTTCTCGTAGAAGGGGCCCACCCACTCCTTGTAGCTCCAGCCGCTGGTGCCCAGTATGAGGCTCATCAGAGGTATTTTGGGGGTCCTGAGATATAAGCGATGAAGAAAATTAGCTAATTCTTGATAATTCTAATCAGTCAAATTATTGTTTTTCTTCCGGATTGTCCCTTTTTTTATGGATAATCCACTAACACTTAAATACGGTATATACGATAATTATCCGAACAACCATGAAATGCCCCAGATGCGGCAAGGAAGGAAAAGCCACAGGAAAGACCTGGAAGTTCGGCCTCTTCGACGGCGAGGGATACACGTGCCCCTCATGCAAGAAGCCCTTCAGCGTCTTCTACCGAGAAGGCAAGCTGAGCCACACGGTGCCCAAGGCCAAATAAACTCCCCTTTTTTCACCCCAACCTATAAAGCCCCCTTTTATTCTCTCACCATGGGAGACATGAGCCTCAAGATACGCATGCTGAGTCAGGAGCCCTGGGAGCCCATGCCGGGGGAAGGGCACCGTGGAGTCAACACCGTGATGGCTGTACCCCTGAGAGAGGTATCAGCCTACTCGTGCAGGATACTCATGATAGAGCCGGGCGGCTCCACGGCCATCCACCAGCACCCCCGGGAACACTTCGTCCTAGCACTGACAGGAAAGGCGAGGGTGGAGACAGACAGGGAGGTGGCGGAGATAGTCTCGGGGGTGGTGGTGAACATACCACCGGATGTGCCTCACAGGTTCGTCAACGCCACCACCGAAAAGACGGCGCTGCTTGTCCAGAACCTCTACCCAGAAGAATAATGACTACATACCCTCATCCGCCGAGTCGACCCCGAAAAACACGATCTGACCCGCCACAGGATCGGGTAAAGACCCGGGGAGTCCGTCTTATACTCCCACCCCACAATGTTCATGGGAGCCAGATGAAATACATCTCCTTCGACATGGAAGGCACCCTCATAGACCACGGATACTCGGAGCACATATGGGGCACAGACATACCTCGGCTGTACGCGGAGAAACACGGCGTAGACCTCGAGGAGGCCAGGAGAAGAGTCTTCGAAGAGTACAACAAGTTAGGCGACGCGCGCCCTGAGTGGTACGACGTGGGCTACTGGTTCAGAAGGTTTAGCCTCCCAGGCGACTGGCTGGAGCTGCCCGAGAGAAGAAGACGCCTGATAAGGGTCTACCCCGACGCTAGGATGGCCCTGGACGCCCTCGTTTCAGAGAGCCCCCTCGTGGTCTCCTCCAACACTATACGGGAGTTCCTCGAAGTCCAGGTCGAGGAGGTCGGCGACTACTTCACCCACGTCTTCTCGGCGCCAAGCGACTACCAGTCAGTGAAGAAAGACCAAAGCTTCTACAGGAAAATAATCGAGGTCCTAGGCATAGAGCCCAACGAGATGATCCACGTAGGCGACCACTACACCTACGACTACCTAACCGCCCAGAGAATAGGAATCGAGGCATACTACCTCGACAGAACGGGCAAGACCCGAGGCGAAAACACCTTGGGAAGCCTCACGGAGCTCATGAAGAGGCTAGAGAAGGCCTAGCCTCCTCTCACACTCGTAGAGCAGCCTGGAAACCACGGTCCAAGCCTCAAGGGGTTCAGGGTAGACGCTCAGCGCATCATCCGCCAAAGCCAGCGTCTCCCCCTCCATGGGGCCACTGGGGTAGGCGCCGACGAAGACCGCCGGGCTCCCGGAGCCGCAGAGCCCCTCGGCGGCCGCGGCGAAGGAGCTCGGAGAGCCGTGGCTCGTGAGCGCCACCACCCTGCTGGGCCCCAACTCGTCCATGAGCCCCATGAGGCTCAGCCTCCTGAGCCTGAGCAGAGGCGTCTCGACGCTCGGCGGGGAGCTGCCGTCCAGGAAGAGCTGCTCCATGAGGCTTTTGAACCGGTTATAGTCACGCGGGGGCCTGGTCGAGGGATCGATCTCGATGACGTAGCCCCGCTGGGTGGAGACCCAGACCCTGAGGTTACCCGTCCTGTTAAGGGGCGACCCCATGGCCTCGAGGAGGCATACATGCAGTATGTCCGGCCGCCCCCTCTTCTCCTGCCCCGGCAGACCGGTCATGGCGTAGTGGTGCAGGCTCCGGTCCAGAAGGGTCTCCTCAGGCCGTTTACCACGCCTCTTCGCGTTCCGCCGCACAGACGGGTGACCCAGTATCTCGGCTGGCACGAGCTCGAGAGCGGCCTCAACGAACACCAGGCTCAGAGTCACGTGACTCACCCTCCATGTCGACGGTCTGCTCACCGAGATTGGTGCCCCTTCTCACGCTTCTGCGGCCCACGAAGAAAAACGCTATAGAGGCCACGAAGACGCCTGTGATGGCCGTGGAGAGGCTCTGCTTAGCTGCCTCTAGCTCGGCCTGCCTCGCCTGGTAGGTGCGAGACAGCGAGACGTACTTGTCCTCGAGGATGTTGTAGGTGATGTTCTGGAAGTCAAGCTCCTGCTCCAGCCGGTTGATCAACAGAGTCTTACCGTAGGACGTGGACGCCTCCTCGGTGAGCGAGGATATCAGCTGAGCCCTATACTTGTCGTCGTACTTGGAGTAAGTCTTCAGCGCCGAGAAGTAGTCTCCGGCCTCGATGCTCTGGTTCATCTCGGCGAGGTAGCCCGTGAAACGTGACACATTAAGGTGCTCCGCCTCGGCGACGGCCTTCAAAGGCTCAACCTCCGACACCATGTCCAGATATTTCCCCTCGACGTACTTCACCTTCTTATCATCGAGGAGCTTCAAGGTTTTCGAGGTCTCGGCGGCCAAGGGCCCACGACGAGATGCGTCCATGCCGACGGAGACGTTATAGACCTCGAAGTAGACCTTGGCCTTGACTATTACCTCCAGGGTCTCGTACGGCTTCACGCCGAAGTCGAACGCGTCTCTCACGAACGTGTGGTTGAATGAATCCCATAGAATTGAGCCGTTGACAGGGATCTCGATGACGTTGGTGAGGCCCATGTCGTCTAGCTGAGTCGAGTAACCCGTAGTTGCCTTCCCGTAGTCGTATGAGCCGGATGCCTTCCAGTTGACGTCCACGACTGTGTTCAGGTATCCCGTGTACCGGATCGACGGATCATCCTCCGTTGGCTGCCCAGGCACTACTGACAGACCGTCGTTGACCACGGATATGTTGAAGAAGTAGGTCTCGCCGGCGTTCAGCTGTCCATGTGATGGCTCAGGTTCTACAACTATATTCACCGAAAGGCTCCCCACAGAGTACGCTGGACAGACGTGACACGCGGACCAGATGATAAAAGCCACTAGGGCGATTAGAGCTCTCTTCATATGCAAAGAGACGGCTACGATACAGATATTGTTTGTCAAAGAAGGAGAGGGCTGTTCACTCCTCAACCGTGATGGCGGCCACCGGGCAGACGTTGACGCACGCCATGCACAGGATGCAGTCGTTTGCGCGGGTGGGCTGAGACTTGGTCTCGCCCCTTATCTCGACGAGGTCATATACCTCGACGGGGCAGGCCTCGGCGCAAAGCCCGTGTCCTTCACACACCTCGTGGTCGACGAAGACGTTGGGCAACGGTCTAAACCCGATAAAGTGACCCACCGCCTATTTTATTAACTCTTTTTTTCAGTAAAAGCACAGAAGCTTATTAAGCGATACAGAGTGTGGAGTTTAGGGCACCGAGGTGGCCGAGGAGTTCACCATTGCGCCCATGAGGCGGCTTCTGAAGAAGGCGGGGGACTTTAGGATCAGCCCCGACGCCGCCGAGGAGCTGAGGAGAGCCGTGGGCACCTACGGTTTGAGGGTCGCCCAGCTGGCCGTTGAGACGGCGCAGTCGGAGGGCAGAAAGACGGTTTTAGAAAGGGATATCAAGGCGGCGACTGTTAGGGTATGGTACTCGGAGGAAGAGAGAACTGAGTGAGAGAAAGGGCCCCACGGTCATGGGTATTCTGTTCGGCGCCCAGACCGAGTACGTGAAGAGCCTGGCGCCGGTGTTCGCCCTCAGCCTGTTCCTCTTCATCTTCTCGACGTTCATGGGTTACAGCATGGGCGAGGACATCCCGGCCTCTGTCTTTGAGGGTGTCCTCAGCAACATACCGGACCCCACAGAGGCCACGTCCATCGAGATGTTCATGGCCATACTCTCCAACAACGTGTTGGCTAGCTTCCTTTTCCTCGCGTCGGGGATCGTCGTGGGGATACCGCCGCTCCTGTTCATAATAGTCAACGGCTTCTTCGTAGGCTGGATATCCTACTCTGTGGCATCGGAGCTGGGGCTGGGGTTCGTGGCTTCGTCTCTGCTGCCCCACGGCATCATAGAGATACCGGCCATCACCCTCTGCGCGGCCATGGGGGTCGGGCTGGGCTACCAGCTCATAAACAAGCTGAGGAGGATCGGGGGGCTCCAGAGATACGTCCAGGACTCCCTGTCCCTGTTCGTGAAAAGGATAGTCCCTCTCCTGATAGTCGCGGCTGTCATAGAGACGGCTCTCATAGCAGTCTATGTTTGACTGCGTTAATCTTTTCTATGCATCGAGTCACATTATGGGCATGATTACGCGAGGCGAAAACAGGTTCAACTGTTGCGAGAGCACCCTCATCAGGGTCGACGACAGGAAGCCGCTTCCCGGGTTCGACTCAGACATAATGAGGCTGGCGTCCAACTTCGGCGGAGGCGGAGCCGGGTGGGGAAGCATGTGCGGCGCGGTCAGCGGCTCAGTCATGGCCGTGGGGCTGCTCCTGGGCACGGATGGGACGGAGAAACCCGAGGATTATCAGTCCAAGAGGGAGAGGATGAGAGCCATCACGCAGGAAGTCATGCAGGAGTTCGAGGGCCACTGGGGGCACGTAGACTGCTACGATCTGCTGGGCGTCAACACGAGGACCCCCGAGGGGAAGAAGAGATACGAGGAGATGAAGGCACGGGGAGAGACCCACTGCGCCGAGTACGTCGAGTGGGCGGCGGAGAAGGTGCTAGAGATCCTGGACAGGCACTCCGTCTAGTCACTGCTTCTCTATCTCTACCTCGCTGAAGTACGGGGCGGCTACTTCTCTCAGAGCCTCGAGCTCAACTCCGCTGTAGGGCTCTGCGTCCCTGATGGAGGGGTCCATGCTTTCACCGGGGTTAAACCTCTTTATCACGAGCCTCCTCGAACCCGCCAGCATCCTTGAGATCTGTAGAATCTCTTCCGATCCAAGGATGCCCGGCACAGGGGTGACGGTGAACTCGTGGGGCACGCCGCTTCGTCTCACCATCTTGATGCTGTCCCTGACCGCGTCCACCTTGACACGGCTCCTGGACACCTCCCTGTACCTTCCCAGAGGGGCCACCACATGGACGCTGAGGTAGTCAACAAGTCTCTTCTGAATCACTCTTCTCAAAGCGTTCGGCTTGGACGCGTTGGTGTCCAGCTTCACGTCGAGCCCCAGCAGCTTGACCTCCCTGAGAAAATCCGGCAAGCCCTTGTGGAGAAGGGGCTCGCCGCCGTTGAGCGTCACGGCGTCCAGGAACCCCGCGCGGGGGTACAGAGACTCAAGGAGCTCACCTAGCGGAATCTTCTCCATCGACTCGTGGTGGTGGACCAGCTCCTCGTGGGGGCAGTGGGGGCACCTGAAGTTGCACCCCGGGACCGTCAGGGCGGCGCATAGCCTGCCCGGGTAGTCGGCTACGCTGAGCTTCCTGTAGCCCACCACCGGGAGCTCTATGCTCATCTGTCTTTTACGTCGCTGTAGACTCGTCGCCTATGCGCCTCCTTCAGTCCTTCACTCAGCTCGTCGAGGGCCCGTGGGCTGCAGTCAACCCACGTGTAGACCTCGGCGTCGCCGCCGCATACTGGGCATGTCTGCTGTTCCCCGGGCAGGTAGCCGTGCTCTCTGCAGAGGCTGAACACGGGGGAGACCTTCAGGTGGTTGAACCCGAAGACCTCGAGGGCCCGCCTTAGCAGCAGCTTGCACTCGTCCCGGTAGCTCAAACCCCTGGCTAGATGGATCTGGAACACGTTCCCCCCGGTGTATATGCCGTGGTACTTCTTCTGGTGCTCCATAGTGTCCCAGAGGTCGTCTCCGTGAAAGGGCGGCAGCTCCGTGGAGGCCGTGTAATACGGCTGCGCTTCTCCGGGTTGTAGTGCCGCGTCGTTCATCGCCATCTGGGCCCCCGCCTCCATGCACGGCTCCGCCTCGAGGGTGTAGACATGTTCCGTCTCCACCTGTATCTCCTCGATCCTCCCTATGAGGTGTTCCAGAAGCCGGTAGGTGACGGCCTTCCCTGCGACGTGCCCCGTCCCAGCGCCTATCAGCTGCAGCAGAGCCTCGTTCATGCCTACAACGTTGACGGCGGAGAAGTGCCAGTCCAGTGAGTCTAGGTGTTTCGCCGTCTCGGGGAGCCTCCCTTCGGCGAGCATCTCCTCCAGGTGCCTCCGCTTGCCCTCGTGGAAAGCCTTTGCCAGCTCGACGGCCTCGTCGAGCCTACTGAAGAACTCGTCCTCTGTCCTCGATAGGCAGCTGAGGCGCGGCAGATTCAGGGTGACGATCGAGAGGCAGCCCTGGTTGTCGCTGTTCCCGTGTACGCCCCCGTGTCTTAGGTATGTCGCCTCCTTGTCAGACGCGACGGCCTCAGGCTCGTGCAGGTACCTTGGGTGCAGAGTCCCCGTGTAGTAGTTCTGTATGGTGGGATACCCATACAGGTACGACAGGGCCACGTACTTGGAGAGAGCCTTTGACCCCCAATCGGTTTGCTCGGTGACGTTCAGGATGGGAACGAGACCGAATGCGCCTCTCCCGTAGCTGTATTCAAGCGCATCCGCGAAGGCTCCGTTGAAACGGTCCATGTGGACTCTAAGGGTCTGTAGATCGCTAGAGGTGAGGCCGAGCATCGACGCGGGCATGGTCGCGTCGGGCCATATGTCTAGGCTCGCAGACAGCTGGTTCCCAAGGGACTGAACGTTTGAGACGAAGCCTGCAGTTGTCTCTCCTAGCTCGTTATCTGTTTCTTCGGCTTCTTCGATCGCCGCCGCGCAGTAGACATCGAGGCTATTAACCGCCTGCGGCCCAGCCCACTCTCTCTGAAGCCTCCCCAGAGGCTCAAGGATGCCGCCGAGAAGCCCTTTGAGACCCTCCCCCCGGCGTTTGTTATCGGCAAGCGAGCTGATGCTCCACCCGGCGGAGTAGCCCTTATTCGGCTCATCCAGTCGATGTATATAGATTAACCCGTCTCGATGTGCCTTCAACGCCTCATCCGGGTAGAGCCCGCTCATCGCAGAAAATGGGTTTACACGCTGTTTAAGCGTGTGGGTCAAGAAAAGGTGTAGACTAGATGGATTCGGCGAACTTCTTCCCGAATTTCTTGCATGCGTCGAGGGATTTCTTGTTGTACTTGACGTCGGTATCCACGAGCACGCATACCTCGTCGTATGTCTGGTATCCTAGGCTCTCGATCCTCGCCTTCAGACGCTCCTCCATGATCCATGCGCCGTCGTAGCCGTAGCTTCCGAAGACGGCGGCTGGGCGGTCGTTTATCCTCTTCTTGTTTGCCTTTATGTAGCTCTCGATGTGAGCCATGAAGTCCTTCATCTCGTTTGAGATGTCCGCGTAGTAGACAGGCGACCCGAAGACCACTCCATCGGCATCAGCCATTATGGTGAGCGGGAACGCCTCCCCTATCTTCTTGAGCTCGACCTCCGCGACCTCTGAGGCTCCCTCGGCGATGGCCTTGGCCATCTTCTCTGTGTTCCCGGTCTTGCTGTCATATATGATTACTATCTTCATTTCGTTTCCTCTCCCGGTTTCACTGGGACTAACATAGTTCT
>CAZTZC010000001.1:47269-55626 GCA_964618045.1 uncultured Candidatus Bathyarchaeia archaeon
TGATGGCGATTTATATATAGGTAGCCCGTCCCCGGATACCCCTGTGAAGATAGGGGAGACAACCTGCCGCGGCATAATGAACAGGAGCGGCATAGAGGGCGTGGACTACGCCATAAACCCTTACATAGGGTGCGGCCACGGCTGCGTCTACTGCTACGCGCGGTTCATGACCAGGTGGTACCACCAGGGGGAGACTTGGGGCACCTTCGTGGACGTGAAGAAGAACGCGGTCGAGTGCCTCAGGAGGGAGGCCCCCAAGAAACCCGTCGGTACCGTGTTGTTCTCGAGTGTCACGGACCCGTATCAGCCGGTTGAGAGAAAGTTCAGGGCGACACGCAGCCTGCTGGAGGTACTCAGGGACCACCCGTTCCCCGTGGAGATTCTCACTAAGAGCTCCCTGGTGCAGAGAGACCTGGACGTGATAAGCGAGATCGACGAGGCGGAGATTGGTCTGACCGTCACGTTCTGGAACGACGAGACGCGCAAGGTCTTCGAGCCGGGGGCCTCGTCGACTCAGGAGCGGATAGAGACCCTCGCGTTGTTCAATGACGCAGGTTTACCCACGTACGCGTTCCTGGGCCCCCTGATACCATACCTGGGCGAGGAGGACATTGATCTGATGCTTAACAGCCTAGCTGACAAGGTGAGCAGGGTCCTCGTCGATAGACTAAACATCAAGGCTGGGAACTGGGGAAGGATCAAGGAGACGCTGGAGAGGTACTACCCGGACAAGTTGGCAGACATCCAGGAGGCATCCAAGGAGCCGAGCAGCTACTACGAAGCCCTGAGGAGAAAGATAAGGAACCAGATCGGGAAGAGGGCGATGCCCGCGGAGATACTGTTCTAGGCTACTTGAAGCCCTTCTCCATGAGCTCCATGGTGTGGCCGTCGGGGTCCTTGAAGAAGCACAGGTTTCCGTTTGCCCTGGTGACCTTCCTCAACTCCAGGCCCATCTCCTCCAGCTTCGCCACCTTGTCGTCGAAGTCTGGGACGTGGAGGGCGAGGTGGCTCCAGTTGCCCTCGGGTGGGGGGCATGGGCTCCCTGGTCTTTGAACGAGTTCCAGCAGACCACCGCCGATGTCGAGGAGGCATATCCTGACATCGCCCCTGTCCTCATCGTGTTTCACCGGGAAGTCGAATACGTCCTTGTAGAACCTTAGACTTTCTTCAAGGTTTTTTACATAGATTCCTATGTGATCCAAAGTCGTCATGGGTGTAGTTTGATGTGTGGTAGTATAAAATATGAAGCGTGGGCTGAAGCCGCCAGTAAACGATGCATTAAAACCCATTCGGTATTTACATATTAGATATTATATATTCTACTTTGAAAAGTTATATATTGGAGCATTGGGTTCGCCTACTCGCCGGGTGCACACCATCGTTATAGTTCCCCCAGTGCAACATCAAACCCGGCAAAACTTGTAATAAAAAAGATTGGGGAAAAAGGGGAGAGAGTCACTTCTTCTTTGGATAGTTCAGCTCGGCGTGCGCCGCGGCTAGACGTGCGATGGGCACACGGTACGGGCTGCAGCTCACGTAGTTGAGCCCTATGAGGTGGCAGAACTCGATGCTGCTGGGGTCTCCGCCGTGCTCGCCGCAGATGCCGATCTCCAGGTCTGGCCTCGTCGCCCTGCCCTTGTCGACGCACATCTTCATGAGCTGGCCGACGCCCTCGCGGTCGATGACCTGAAATGGGTTGTTGGGCAGGAGGCCCCTGTCCACGAAGTTGAGGAGGAACTTGCCCTCCGCGTCGTCGCGGCTGATGCCGAAGGTCATCTGGGTGAGGTCGTTGGTGCCGAAGCTGAAGAACTCGGCGCTCTCGGCGATCTCGTCCGCCGTCAACGCGGCCCTGGGTATCTCTATCATGGTGCCTATCTTGTATTGGAGTTCGATGCCGGCCTTCTCGAGCACATCCTTGGCTACCTTGTTCAGCTTCTCGTACTCGGCTTGCATCTCGTTGACGTGGCTCGTAAGGGGTATCATGATCTCGGGGTGCACGTCCACTCCATTCTTCTTCATGTTCACCGCCGCCTCAATGATGGCCTGCACCTGCATCTCTGTCAGCCCGGGGTACATGAGCCCCGCGCGGCATCCCCTGAGGCCCAGCATGGGGTTGGTCTCCCAGAGGCTCTCCACGACCCGCAGAAGGTACTCCTTCTCCTCAAGCTCCTTGCCCTTGGCTCCCTTACACCGCAGCATGGTCACCTCCTGCAGCAGCTCCTCCCGTGGGGGCAGGAACTCGTGCATGGGCGGGTCGATGAGCCGCACTATGACGGGGTAGCCGTCCATGGCCTCGAAGATGCCCTCGAAGTCCTTCCTCTGGAAGGGCAGTATGTTCTCCAGCGCCTGAAGGTACTCCTGGACGTCTTTGTTGGCGTCCGCCTTCTTCTTCAACCCGTCGTAGTCCTCTCCGCCCTTGGCCGCCTCAAGCTGCCTCAGCAGCGGCGCGACTACCTCGGACTTGAGGATCATGTTGACGATGTTCTCGCGGCGGCTGATCTCCTCGCCCTCCTGGTCGAAGAACATGTGCTCCGTCCTGGTGAGGCCGATGCCCTTGGCTCCGAACTGGCGCGCCTTCGCGGCGTCCTCGGGGTTGTCCGCGTTCGTCAGCACTCCCAGGCTCTTGATCTCGTCGGCCCACTCCAGAGCCTGGATGAGTTCTACCTCCTTCTCGAACTCGGTCTCTATCTTGGCTACCTTGCCGAGAAAGACCTCGCCGCTGGTTCCGTCGACGCTTATCCAGTCGCCTTCCTTCACGGTGTGCTCGCCCACGGTGAACAGGTTGCGGCTGTTGTCTATCTTGATGTCCTCGCAGCCTGCGACGCAGGGCTTGCCCCATCCTCGGGCGACGACGGCCGCGTGGCTCGTGCCGCCGCCGTGCTGGGTGAGGAACCCCTGGCTCACCACCATTCCGTTTACGTCGTCGGGGGTGGTCTCGGGGCGCACGAGGATGATGTCCTCCCCCGCCTTCCCGTGTTCCTCCGCCCTGTTGGCGTTGAAGATGGCCACGCCCACGGCTGCGCCTGGGCTCGCGTTGAGCCCCTTGGCCAGCAGCGTCGCCTTCTCCTTCGCGGCCGGGTCGAACTGGGGGTGCAGCAGCTGGTCCACGTTGTTGGGGGTGATGCGTTTGACGGCAGTCTTCTTGTCGATGAGACCCTCCTTCGCCATGTCGACCGCGATCTTGATGGCTGACCGCGCGGTCCTCTTCCCGGTTCTCGTCTGCAGTATCCAGAGCTTGCCCTTCTCCACCGTGAACTCCATGTCCTGCATGTCCGTGTAGTGGCCCTCAACGGTCTCCGCGATGGCTTCGAGCTCCTTGTAGAGCTTGGGCTGCTGCTCCTTCATCTCGACGATGGGGATGGGCGTCCTGATCCCGGCCACCACGTCCTCGCCCTGGGCGTTGAAGAGGAGCTCACCGAACAGGCCCTTCGAGCCGTCGCTGGGGCTCCTGGTGAACATGACGCCGCTTCCGCTGTCCCACCCCATGTTGCCGAAGACCATGGTCTGGACGTTGCACGCGGTGCCCATGCTGTCCGGGATACCCTCCACCCGCCTGTAGGTGACTGCGCGTGGGATGTTCCAGCTGTTGAAGACCGCAGCTATGGACCTCCTGAGCTGCTCCATGGGATCCTGGGGGAAGTCCTCTTTCAGCAGCTTCTTGTAGAGCTTCTTCTGTCCCTCGACGGTCTCCTTGAGGCCCTTCACGCTGACCTCTGTGTCTCCCTTGACGCCTTCCTTCTTCTTGATCCTGTCGAACACTTCCTCGAACTCGTGGCGCTCCTGCCCCATGACGACGTCGCTGAACATCGTCACGAAGCGTCTGTAGGCGTCCCACACGAAACGCTCGTCTCCCGTGAGCCCAATAATGGCTTCCGCGACCCTGTCGTTCATGCCTAGGTTGAGTACGGTGTCCATCATGCCGGGCATGCTTATGGGTGCGCCGCTGCGAACGCTGACCAGCAGAGGCGCCTTCGTGTCGCCGAACCTCTTTCCCGCATTCTTCTCCAGGGTCTTCACGTGTTCGAGTATCTCTTCCCACAGTCCCTCGGGGAACTTGCCGCCTGCCTCGAAGAACTCTTCACAAGTCTTGGTGGTGATCGTGAACCCAAGTGGGATAGTGAGTCCTAGGTTAGTCATCTCGGCTAGGTTCGCGCCCTTTCCTCCGAGAAGGGCCTTCATATCCTTGTTGCCTTCAGTGAAGTCGTATACACGCTTCTCCAAATCGAGTATCTCCTGATATCTCTGGTGACGTCATACCGACTTTTACCTTTACCGGTGAAAAACGTTACGCGCTATTAATCGATATATGTCTATCATATAGTATATAGATCGGTTGAATCTGTAAATACACGATATTTTTAATGGGGCATATTTTTTACTATAATATTATAAATCATCAATTTTTCTCAACATTTGAGAAAAACAGGCGTTTTTATAAAACATATTTTGAAAACAGTTATATGCGAGGCTTTTTCTCTATTCATAATTCTCGTGAGGGGTTCTTTGACGACGAAACTTCGTAACACGATCGCCTGCACCGAGTGTGGTGCATCCAACCTTCTACGAGACTACGAGACCGGTGAACTTGTCTGCCAGGCATGCGGTTTCGTGATCTCGTCGACGTTGATCGACCAAGGCCCTGAGTGGCGCGCCTTCGATCAGGAGCAGCGGGACAAGCTCCCGAGGGTGGGCGCCCCGGTGACGTGGACAATCCACGACAAGGGTCTCAGCACGACGATAGGTTGGCAGGACCGTGACGCCTCGGGCAGGAAGCTGAGTCCGGAGGAGCGGGCTCGGCTCTACAGGCTCAGGAAGTGGCATCGGCGGAGCAAGGTCTCGGACTCCACGCAGCGTAACTTGGCCCATGCGTTGAGCGAGATGAGTAAGATAAGCTACAAGCTCAACCTGCCTAGGAACGTCATCGAGACAAGCAGCATGATCTACCGCAGAGCCATCCAGAAGCAGCTCATACGCGGCAGAACCATCCAGAGCGTTGCAGTCGCCTCCATCTACATGGCGTGCAGGCAATGCGGGATCATCAGGACTCTGGAGGACGTGGCGGCGGCCGCCAACATCACCAAGAAGGAGGCTGCCCGCAACTATCGGTTCCTGCTCCGGGAGTTGAAGCCGTCTGTGCCCCAGGTGGATCCCCAGGGATACATCAGCAAGATAGTCAACAAGCTGGCGCTCACGGGCGAGACGGAGAGGCTGGCCATGAAGATACTGAGCGAGGCCTCGGAGATGAAGCTAACCAGTGGGCGGGGCCCATCCGGGATCGCGGCGGCGTGCATCTACATCAGCAGCCAGCTCACCGACGAGCGGCGCACCCAGGGAGAGATAGCTAAGGAGGCCCAGGTGACCGAGGTCACCATCAGGAACCGGTACAAGGAGCTCGCTCAGCGTCTCGACTTCGACGTCATGCTTTAGAAGCCACACTTTTTCAGTGCACACACCCTATTTGTATTGGACATGCCTGAGAGATACGTCATATTCACGGGTAGGCCTAACTCGGGTAAGAGCACGACAATAAGAGCGCTGACCGGGCTCAAGGTCAGGATCGGGAAACGCCCGGGCACCACGACGAGCATCGACAAGTATCACATAGCGCAGGACCTTTTCCTGGTTGACATGCCGGGGTACGGACGTAATCTGGACGCGAGCAGGGGATGGGAGGACGAGACCAAGGACACCATACTAGACTTCATAGAGCGTGAGGCGGACAGCATCGTGCTCGCGGTCCACGTGGTCAACATAACGACGTTCCTGGAGACGGAGGCGCGCCTCGCCAAGAAGGGGTTCATCAGCCTCGACGTAGAGATGGTTGGGTACCTCCACGAGACCCTTGGAGAGTTTCCGCTTGTGGCGGCGAACAAGATCGATAAGGGAAACGAGAGAGACGTCACGGCGAACCTTGAGGCCTTCCTCGACAGGATCACTGGCGGAGCCCCCATCGAGGCTTCAGACTACGTCTTCCCGGTCAGCGCCAAGCTTGGTGTAGGCGTAGGGCCGTTGAAAGACTGTCTCGTCAAGACCTTGGCGGCTAAGGGCTTCAGGAACCCCTTCGAGTATATCCGCTGAATTATTCCTCTTCCTCGACGGGCCTGTCGTCGTCCCACTCTGGGAAGGTGCCGTCCTCGTCGGTGATGCCGGCCTCGGTGATGGCGATCCTGATCTTCTCCTCAGGCAGGTAGGGGCTGTCGATGACCAGAGCTAGCCTCGTGTTCTGCCTGCCTTTGCGTAGGTAGACGCGGTGTGTGCAGGCGTGGGCCATGACGTGACCGCCGGTCGGCTTGTTGGGGTCGCCGTATGCGGTGTCTGGCTTGGCCTGCACCTGGTTGGTGAGGACCACGGCGAGGTTGAAGGCCTCGCCGACCCTGAGGAGGTTGCCGAGGGCGCTGGCCAGCTTCTGCTGGCGCTCCGCGAGGTTCGCCCTGCCGATGTACTCGCCGCGGAAGTGGCCTATCATGCTGTCCACTATGACGAGCTTGACGTCGTGCTCCTGCGCGACCTGGGGGAGGTTCTTTATGAGGAGCACCTGGTGGTCGCTGTTGTAGGCGCGGGCGATGAGTATGTTGCCGAGGATCTCTTGGGCGTCGTAGCCCCGGGCCTCGGCTATCTGCACCACACGCTCCGGGAGGAAGGTTCCCTCGGTGTCTATGACGCAGACGCGTCCGCCGAGGCCACCCTCCTCCACGGGCCGTTGTGCCAACACGGAAAGAGTGTAGCATATCTGGGTCTTGCCTGAGCCGAACTCGCCGATCAGCTCGGTGATGACACCTGTCTCGACTCCGCCGCCCAGTATGCGGTTGAGTTCATTGGAGCCTGTCCTGCAGCGGAGCTTGTGCTTGCGCATCTCCAGCATGTCGGAGGCTGAGACGAACCCCGGGTCCACCTGCAGCCGCGCCAGGGCGTTCACCTTTACTGCGGTGTCGATGCCCATGCCGGTCAGTTCCACGATATCGCGCGGGGGAGTAACCGCGATGGATTCGAGGGTGACTAACCCGGCCTTGTGCAGCTTCTTCACGGTGGTGCTGGCCACTCCTTCCAGGACTCCGGCTTCAATGACCTCTCCCATTTCACTCGGGTCTCACACCCGTTTTTCCGTTTATAATGTGAACGCAAGGCATTGCAGGGGGGAGACGGGTGAAAGTGGAGTGTAACTGGAAAACGCTATAGATTAAGCCATTGATCTCTAGTTGATAACGTTGACTGACGTTGATTCACTCAAAAAGATTGTAAGGGACACCGTTGACGAGAAGAGGCCTCTGCTGGAGGACATAGCGAGGTACCTCTACGAGAACCCCGAGCTGGGGAGCGAGGAGTACAAGGCCTTCGAGAGGCTCACCCGTGTCCTCGAAGACCACGGCTTCGAGGTGGAGAAGGGCATCTACGGGATACCTACGGCTTTCAAGGCTTCCTTCAAGGGCGGTTCGGAGGGCCCCAAGGTCGCCGTGCTCGCCGAGTACGACGCGCTGCCCGGTGTCGGGCACGGCTGCGGCCACAACCTCATCGCCGCATCCGCGGTGGGGGCGGGGATCGCCGCGAGCAAGGCCGTCTCAGGGTTGGCGGGGGAGGTGCTCGTCGTAGGCACCCCGGCGGAGGAGGGCCACGGCCCCAGCGCCGGCAGCAAGGTGATCATGGCCGACCACGGCTTCTTCGACGACGTCGCTGGCGTCATAATGCTTCACCCGGGCAGCAGGTGGGGCGTCGGAGGCCAGTCCCTGGGCATACACCAGATACAGATGGTATTCAAGGGCCAGACGAGCCACGCCGCCGCGAGCCCCGAGAAGGGCAGGAACGCGTTGAACGCCGCTACGCTCTGCTACGTGGCGACCCACATGCTCAGGCAGGAGGCCAGGAGGGATGCGGACCTGGTGATCCACGGCATCATCCCGGAGGGCGGCCTGGCGAGCAACATCATCCCAGACAGGGCTGTGTGTCAGTTCGGTGTGCGGAGCAGCGACGAGAAGTACCTGGAGGAGATGGTGGACAAGGTGGCAAGGTGCGCCGAGGGGGCCGCCCACGCCATGGGCGTCGAGGTGGAGATCACCAAGAGGAAGCTGTACAGCAGCAAGAAGATCAACGTCCCCATGGTCAGGACTCTGTGGGGCAACTACAGGGAGCTTGGGGCGCCGGTCCGGGACTGGAAGGAGTCCATCACCGCCATGCCCATGGCTTCCACCGATTTCGGGGACGTCTCCCAGAGGACGCCCTTGGCGGGCAGCAACATCGCGTCGGCGCCAGAGGGGACGCCGGGGCACAGCGTCCAGCTGGCCGAGGCGACGATGACGAAGCAGGGGCTCGACGCTATGGTTCTCGGCGCGAAGGCGCTGGGCATGACCCTCGTCGAGCTGCTG
>CAZTZC010000002.1:0-15065 GCA_964618045.1 uncultured Candidatus Bathyarchaeia archaeon
CATTGTTTAGTTCTAGTGCTGTTGTGCTGGTTTTCAGGTTTAATGGATGAGGGATTAGTCTATTCTCTTGATCCAGTAAAAATATTTCATCATGCGCGCCCCATCTCTTTATACCATAAACCAAGCCATACCCTAAGACATCTGAGCCGCTATTCTGCGTAACAGGTAACTTGAAAGTAGTTAAGCTGCCAACTTCTGTTTTTTCACCTAGATAGATACCTAAGTCAACAGGATTGAACGGAGGTTCCATTGGACCAGTGATGTTCTTGTCTGACTCTATGGGTTGTTCTGTGTTAATGTAGTGATAACTAATTCCTACTATTATCAGCACTAGAAAAATTAAAGTCGCCTGATATGCTTTCTTAACATTCATTTAATGGTTCATTCTAATAGAGTATCTTTAAGATATAAAATCCTTGAGATTAGAACACTCCTTTGTTATGGTCAAAGTTTATGAAAAATAAATTCGATATCCTAAATATCTTTTTGCTCTTTGTTATGCTGTAAGAAATTCAATATCCTTGTTACATGGGATTTATGTTTTCCCCAACTGGTTTTGTGGCAGGTTACTTGCTGTAAACTTTCGGTTACATGGGGTCTTGTATTTGTTTGGGTGTTCCCACGTCGCTGATTACCTCAGCAAAAGCTTGTTTTTTAATGGCGGCTAGGCTGTTTACTCTGTTTCGATCTTCTCGTCTTCGAGTCGCTCTAAGAGCCAATCTATGTTCTCTTCCTTCTCCAGGACCCAGATATACTGTTCAACGTCGTGAGGAAGGAAGGGAACCAGCGGCCCTAGAAAGAAGCGGCCCGCCATCCCGCCCAACCTGCTCATGTTCCTAAAGGAACCGAAAACTAGGATCGCAGCAGACTCGACTCCCCGGTCTTTTATGAACTTGAGGATCTTCTCCCGAGCTCTCTGCTCTTGCTCGGGGGTCACCTCCCTGAAGACCGGTAACACCTTTAGAGGTCACCGTTTTCCGCTTTCTTGAGCGCGTCCTCGATGATGGCTAGTGCGTTCTCCAGCTGAGTCTCTGTGCTCACCAGTGGAGGCGCGACCCTTAGGGCGCCTATGCCCCGGTAGCCCATCTCGATGATGTAGATGCCGTGGCGGTAGCAGTCGACGGCTATCTTTCCAGCCAGTTCCTTGGATGAGATCTCGACGCCGATCAGCGAGCCGATGCCTCTACAGTCTACGACGCATTCGTACTTCTCCTGCATCTCCTTTAGGTGGTCCATCAGGAGATCCCCGTTGGCTCTGGATCTGGCTACGAGGTTCTCGGACTTGATCACATCGATGTTGGCCATTGTGGCGGCGAGACCCAGAGGCTGCCGACCCATGGTGTGGCCATGGGAGAAGCCTCCGCTCCTGTCCAGGAGGCTCTGCTTGGCGACTGCACCCGCCATGGCGATGGCTCCGCCAGCCATGGCCTTACCTAGGACGACGATGTCGGGCGTGACACCGTAGTTTTCGGTGCAGAACCATTCACCGGTTCTCCCGAAGCCGGTCTGGACCTCCTCAGAGATGAACAGGACATCGTTTTTCCTGGCGAGTCCATCGAGTTTATTGACGAAACTCTTCGAAGGTATGAACCAACCTGCGTCACCTGCGACAGGCTCAAACAGGACCGCCGCGAGCTCCTCGGGAGGCATGTATGTCTCCAACGCCTGCTCTATCAACCCGATGATTATGTCGTCTACGTCTTCTCCATTCAGCTTCCCGAAGGGAGGGTGGATGTAGTCCGGGTAAGGGAAGTAGAAGATGTCGTTGAGGCGGCCGAAGCCTTTCACCATCGACGGTACGTAGCTGCTGACGCTTAGCGCCCCATAGGTGGTGCCGTGGTAGGCTCCAGCGAAGCAGATTATGCCCATCCTGCCCGTGACCTTCCTAGCCATCTTTATGGCCGCGTCGTTGGCAGCTGAGCCGCTGAGGGCGTAGGCTGCGCGTAGATCACCTTTTCCTCTCAGAGGAACGACTGTGTCTAGGCTCTTCTCGAGGTTGTAGAGGTCTTCAACGGCGCAGTGGGTCACCTTGTCCGCCTGGGCTTTGAGTGCCTTCATGATCTCGGGGTGTCTGTGCCCCGCGTTTACGGTGCATCTGCCAGATATGAAGTCGTAGAGTATGTTGTCGTCCAGGTCCTGTATCCATACGCCTTCAGCGTATTTGGCGATGGGGTACGGCGCTTCTCTATCGTACCCCATTTTTTTCAGTAATTTCTTGGATTTTTTTCCTGGGGGTGGATCGTTGATTACTGGCTTTTCATAATCCCATAACTTTTGAACCATATCGATCTCATAGTGTTGTTATACTACGATATATGTTTTTAAAAAAAAGAGAATGAGTTTTCACTATGCTCCGAGTAGAGGCCATATGAACTCGTTGAGTATGTACATCAGCCGTCCGATCATCTGAGTCAGGTACCAGATGAGCTCGCCGGAGAAGTTGGCTCCGAGGCTTATCATGAGGAAGACTCGCCCAATCTTCACGCTGGTGCCCAGCGCCCCCGTGTGCTCCCTCGTGAATATGAAGAAGCTGAAGGCCGTGACCACGCCTATGAAGATCAGTATACCGTTCAAGCCTGCGAACGCGTCCAGTATCGTCTGTTTTATCTGGTCGATTATCTGTCCTCTCAGCGTTCCTGCGATCATTACCCCTGTGCCGACTCCAACCAGCACGTTTGTGGGGTACTTGGCGAGCCAAGATACGTCGCTTCTAAGCCTCGAGTACGTGAGAAGGCCGAGTACTACCGGTATTATGAAGAGCACGTTTCCAGCCAAGATTGGTTTAATTGCGTTGGTATGGACTGACTGGAAGTTCATGAATGTGTAGTGTGCGACGCTGGCGCCCATGATTGCGGCCTGGCCAAACCTGAAGAACACGTTGTCCTTCCAGAGCATCGACATTGTTGCTATGATGAACAGAGTCCCGATGAGTCCTCCAATTACGCTAGTCATCTCATCAATCCTCCTTTCCGATGAACGGTTTTACGTTCATCCAGATAATCGCTGCAAGGAATGGTAGTATACCAAGGTTTTTCGAGTCACCCATGGCCGCCCCTGGTCCGGGGTTGCCTGAGACGACCTCGAGTTCGGTTCCTGCTCCGCTCCCGCTAAGGAAGCCCTGTATCTGTGTAGGATAGTATGGCGCCGCCATCGGTCCGCAGCAGCCAAGCGTGGTAGCTATCACCGGCTTGTCATAGGGCACGACCCATTGGCGTACAGCCCACTCGATGTCTGTGCAACTCGTATATTGATAGATTAATAGGTCGATACCAGCCTCGTTATCGATGTCTTTCATGAGTGGTATATCGTCCAGGGGTTCGCCTTTAATGTCGCTTGAGTAGATGCTTCTGATGCTCAGCGCGAACGCGGTTTGTCCTGCTTCACCCAGAGGCGAGTAAGGTAGTATCACATAGTCTTCTCCATAGGTGTAGCCGTAACTCTCAGGTACAACCACCATAAGCTCATTGTTTATTACGATTGATGCGTCTTCAGTAGTGCAGTAGAATATTACTTTGTGGCCTTGTTTAAAGATGGTTTTCCATGTCGCCAAGAATTGGGCTTCCTGTTCATCTAGAAGCGCGGCTGATGCGCCGAAGCTTACTGCGATTACTGACCCTTCTGGGAGGTCCACGATACTGGAATAATAATCCTTTACGGGTTCGCTTAACACCACGGGTAAACCCAATGGACGGACTAGAGGTATGAACATTCCTATGAGGCACAACGCCCATATGATCTGGTAGAACCTTGTCGTTTTCGCGAGTCTCTCTTTTACTGTTGTCATTCTAGTCTACCTCCGTCGTCGTCTTCTCTTTGCCCCAGAGTGTCCTGATTCCAACAACGATGGCTCCCAGAGCTGCGGCGATAACCGCTGCTCTGCCACCACCTACGTTGGGGACCAGCATGATCCACTCGCCAAAACCCACTATGCCCGGTAAGTATACCTGGAAGAGTGGGACCTGTCTAAGGGTATAGATGATGCCTCCGAACATCAGCGCCGCTGCTTCAAGTCTGAACTGGAGCGCTCCTGTGGCGTCTTTTGTGACTAGCCTCATGGTTCTGATGGCGCTGCTTGCCAGCGTGAAGAACATCACGGCGTAGATTACGCCACCCACGTTCTGGTATATGTGGAAGTATAGCCATTGGTAGGCATCGCTGCTGATGTTGCCTGGCACGACCAACGCGGTTCCGAAGAATATTACGAAGAATACAAGAGGAACAACCAGGTATATCAAGTTGTTCAGGTTCTTGTTCCTCTGATAGTTCATGTATTGGGCGTAGACCATGTAGATGATGCCAAGACCGACGCTTACCGCACTAACAACCGGTATCCAGCTGGTGAACACGCCATTTAGTGTTTCAAAGATATCCAGCGTCGTGAAGAATGCTAGCAATACCATTATGCCGACGAAGGATAGCACCGCTGTCGGGATTTCACGTCTAAACATTGCCATTCATCATTCCCTCCTATAGGCTGAGCAGCGAGGCCACGTCAAGGCCGACCGCCGCCAGCAAGGTTCCTACAATCAGCAATATGTAGACAAAGAATTTTCCGACCTCTTCGATGAGGATTCCGCTAATCATTATCGGGTCTTCGGATACTTGAGCCGCGGCAGCGTAGATTTCCTCCCCGAGGAAAACGTAGTCACACATCATCGCGAATGCGTAGACCATGATCCATCTGCCTGTTCCGCCGACGTTCATGCCTCCCATGATGTGAGCCATCTCGAGACTGATGGGGCAGTCGCTATAGAATATACCAATACTCAGGTTTAGACCCACCCCCTCCTCTGCATAACTTGCGGTTACCCCTTGAGTCCAGGTCAAGGCTCCACGTCCATAGTACCTCATGTCGTCTCGGCGATACATCTCGGGTTTTCCGGCGAATGCGAAGCCTTCTCTGGCGGTTCCTTCGATCAGTGGAATGCTCTCTGTCTGGGAGGGCAAGTGTACTATCAGGCGGGCTCCGTATTCTGCACAGGTGATGGTGACGTATCTGAGGAATGCCAACGCGGTCAGCGTCATCGACACGAGGTTGCTGTAAAGCTGTCCCCCTGACTGACCCATGGCGAAGTGTACCGGCTTGTCCTCTTCTACGGACTTCCCGACACCCTCCCTTATGGCGTCCAGAGCGGGTATGTGTCTGATGAACGGTTTCCAGTTAGGGTCTTTCGTCTTTTCATAGTAGTAGTATGTCGCTACAATCATTACGATCATAAGTAAGAGATCCAAGTATGTTCCTGTTTTTATCATGCAATCTCTCCTGATTGCTGATTTATATAGGGATATCAAAGTGTATTTAATGCTTGGCTGCTTTACCAATTTATAAAGCATATAACGTCGTCATTATCCCTTTAAAAACGGGATGACTGACTACAGTATTATGCCTTAGCCTTGGTAAATGTGTTAGGCATCCAGCCCACCACCGTTGAAAAGGATACTTAACGTTCACAATTAACGTTATTATAGATAAATTCAATATCCGTGTCACACAGAAGAATCGTTTTTTAGACCGCGTTTTTATTCTAGGAAGAATGATGTTACGAGCAGTTATAACCCATGGATAATAAACGGTGGAGCTAGAAGTTGAAGCGCCTTATCAGGACTCTAGCTCCGGGTGCCCCATCAGATACATCATCAGCTCCCCGTACAGGAGCTCGGTCTCACTGAACCACCCACGATGCCCGATAGCCCTCCATCCCTCCTCGAGTTTGCCCAGATGCTTCTCCATATAAAGTCAGGTCACCCCGTACAGCAGCAGAGCAACCCACCTTTCATCCAGCAGACAATCCTTGACGAGCACCCCCACCCCTCGAAGAACATCTGGGTCGTATTTGAGGCGTCTCTGAATTCCTTGTCCTTGTAGAGCTCCGACCACTCCTGACAGCTGCAACACTCCGGCTGGAACACCTTCAGTAATGCCTTCGCGCGCTTCTCATTATACCCCTGTAGAAGCCCCACACTCTTTCCTACCTCTTTAGACGCTGAGTCCTCTCTTTGAAGGTAGAAGATGATAACGAGAGAGATCACGACCCCTAAACTCTTAGTCGTGCATGAATCCTTCGGTTCATGGATTAATCATTCGATGAAGTTGTCAGTATAGCCAGCTGGTTGTGTCGGAGCCAATAGGCGCTGTTTTCCGTATGTGTTCCGCCATTATTGGCGCGAACCGTTGAACCGCTGTCATCCTTGATATTGCGTAGGGGTGGTCATGGTCGCCGGACCAGCAGTGCCCGAATCTGTCTCCGTATTCTATGGTTCCTTCGTAGTAGGGATCCTTTGTGCTTTCAAGGAATTCCTCCATTAGGTAGACGCCGTTGTTCAGGTAGGAGCTGTCCATGTCACCGACGTAGATGTGGATCTTCCTCTTGAGTTTAGGTCCAAGCATCTTCCAGTCCCGCTGGAGTATGTGCCGCAGGTCCCAGTTCTCACGCATATACTCGGCGACTGAACGGTCGATCTCACCGGTCATTTTGTCCCATACTTGCTTCGGGTATCCATCTTCGCCGACGGGGCCAAAGAGGTTCAACCAGACATCTCGGCCGCCTCCCGATCGGCCCTTGGTTCCCAGAACCAGCTCAAGATGGTTTACTTCCTCAAGTGTTACCAAGGCTTCTCCGACCGTGCTTCGAAATCTCGGTCTTGGTGTCCGCTTCCACTGACTATCCACATAGTAGGCGTTCTTGTCCTCGTAGATGTTTACAAGAGTAAAGGCGCGGAAGTCGATGGGATCCGGGCAGAAGCACCAGCATCCGTTGTACTCTTCAGGATAGAAGACCTGCGCGGCCAAGACCTCCCAGCCTCCGGTCGAGCCGCCAAACATTACTCGAGCCCAGCCGGCTCCTATCCCTCTGTACTTCTTCTCTATGTATGGGATGAACTCGTACGTGATGGCGTCTCCATATGGACCGAAGTTCGGGGAGTTGACTGCATAGGAATCGTCGAAGTAGGGGCATGCATGTTGTATGTTCACAAGGATCATGCGAGGGAAGTCTGGGGCGGTCCAGTCTTCATACAGCTTGTATGCGTATTCTTGTTCAAGTTTGTTGTATTCCTCGTAGTATCTCTTGTCCTTGGGAACATCCGGTCCCGTTGTGTCCTTTGTAGTTTTCCAGAGCGCGGAGCGTGACACCGGTTTAAGGGGAAGGTCCGAGTCGGGAGGTGTTTCGCGGAATCCAGGGGAATAAAGCGTCCGGCTGAAGTGACCATGATTGATCATGAGAGGATAGCGAGCTTCAGGATGCTCATACCATCCCTCAGGCAATAGGACCACGGCTCCTAAATACATAGGGCGGCCCCAGAACTCCGTGAGAAGCTTGCTCTGGATCTTCACATACTTGATGTATTTCGTGTCCTGTAACTCAGGAAATGCTGGAATCTCTTGGTCAAGAACAATTGGGATCATCTCGTCTCTATCTGGGTCGATCCACACTTTTTTCGGAGTACTGTGAAGGTTACCTGGAGCGATGTTCCATTTCTGGCCTTCTCCTCTATCCATCGGAAGCTTCACAGTATGACCATCAGCGCGATGGAAAGTCTCGTAACGATGCAGAAGCGCCTGCACAAAATAGAAACCACTCGGAATCAGAGAGATGCTCTTCAACGGAAAACCAAAGGTACTCTCATCGAATACAGCTACATCCCCAGGCTTAAGTCCATCTACGTCAACACCGAAGATCAACTGAGTGTCAGGGTTCATGCTTATCTGGAACCTTGGTTCCTCTGAACCGTCGGTAGACACCATAAGCAACAAGCGACCATCGAGGGAATCCTTACACTGTTCATCCGTGAACGAGATCCCAAAACTCATCTTGCAGACCATCATTTTTTCCTCCTTTCCATTCATAAACAAGAACAGTTAGACGATCTCTTCTTAGTGGCTTTGATTAGCTCGTAGTCCCCGTCTCTCAGATCCGATGTCAATATCATTCCTCTCGGAACGAGTATGGCCTCAACAATTATATAATAAGTAACAGTCGCCATCTTAGATGATGAACATCTTGTTGAGCCAGGGGGTATGGTGGTCATACCTGCTGGGAAGTTGCACTGGCACAGCGTCACAGACTACACCTATTTCGAGCACACTTACGTGGTGCCTCTGAGCATCTCATCCCCGGTAACTAAGAACGTCCCCCTGCCCAGAAATTTTTTCCCTTATACCAAGTAACATGGCACAAGCCAACACAAACTACGCCCGGTTACCCGGCGAAACCCCGCAACATACGACCCTAACGGATCTCCATCTCGATGTAGACCTCGTTGGGCACCCTGATCCTCATGATGCTCCGCATCACCCGGTCCCTCGCGTCTATCTCGATGAGGCGCTTATGAACACGCATCTCGTACCTGTCCCACGTGTCGCTCCCGTCCCCGCAGGGCGTCCGCCTCGTGGGAACCACAAGCTTCTTCGTCGGCAACGGTATCGGGCCCACGAGCTTCACACCGATCCTCTTGGCGATGTCCTTGATCTCGTCGCATACGCCCTCCAGCTTCTCGGTGTCTGTGCTCGTCAGCTTGATCCTCGCACGCCGCGCCATACTGGTTCCCCGTGATTACGTGAGAGTCAGAACTTAAAGGTTACTAAAAAATGGGGTGGAGGCTTACTCCTCGATCTCCATGACTATCCCGGCGCCGATGGTGGTGCCCATGTCACGGAGCGCGAACCTTCCCAGCTGCGGGAAGTCCTTGAAGTTCTCCATAGCCGTGGGCTGGAGAGGCACGAAACGCACTATGGCGGCCTCACCGGTCCTCAGATAGGCCGGGTTCTCCTCGATGGTCTGCCCCGTCCTGGGGTCCAGCTTAGCGAGGAGCTTGTCAAACCTGACGGCGATCTGCGCCGTGTGCAGGTGAAGAACCGGAGTATATCCCTCGCCGATGGCCGTCGGGTGGTGGATGATGAATATCCTACCCTTGAAGGCCTTGGCAACTCTGCACGGGTTGTTGAGGTGGCTCGCGACGTTCCCACGCTTGAGCTTGTCCTTTTCTATGCCCTTCACGTTGAAGCCGATGTTGTCGCCCGGACCGGCGCTGTCGATCTTGGTGTAGTGGGTCTCGATGCTGTTGACCTTGCCCTTCTCGCCGCTCGGCATGAAGATCACGTCGTCGCCAGGCTTAAGCACGCCTGTCTCGACCTTGCCGACAGGGGTCGTGCCGACGCCCCTGATGGTGTATACCTCCTGGACGGGTATCCTGAGAGGCTTGTCTGTGGGCTTAGGGGGCAGCTCGAAAGTGTCGAGGGCCTCCAGCAGGGTGGGCCCATTGTACCATGGCATCTTGTCGCTCTTTTCGACAAGGTTGTCGCCTGTCCAGCCGCTGGTGGGCACGAAGCTGATCTTGGATGGGTCGTAGCCGACCATCTTGAGGAGCCTGGTGATGCCGTCCTTGACCTCCTCATACCTCTGCTCGCTCCAGTTGACGCTGGGGTCATCCATCTTGTTGATCGCAACGACCATCTGGTTAACTCCCAGGGTCTTGGCAAGGAAGGCGTGCTCACGCGTCTGTCCGCCGGGGTTTGTACCGGCCTCATACTCTCCCCTCTTCGCGGAGATCATTAGTATGGCTCCGTCTGCCTGGCTCGCGCCGGTCACCATGTTCTTGACGAAGTCTCTGTGGCCGGGAGCGTCGATGACGGTGAAGACGTTCTTCCTCGTCTCCAGCTCATAGAAGGCGAGGTCTATGGTCAGGCCCCTCTCACGCTC
The DNA here is from genome assembly GCA_964618045.1 of uncultured Candidatus Bathyarchaeia archaeon. Classification (GTDB taxonomy): domain Archaea; phylum Thermoproteota; class Bathyarchaeia; order TCS64; family TCS64; genus RBG-16-57-9. Next base: position 9,699 of record CAZTZC010000002.1, read on the forward strand.
CTCCTTGAGCTTATCGAGGACCCAAGCATACTTGAATGAACCCTTACCGAGCGCCTCTGCCTCCGCCTCAAAGTCCCTCAACTGCTTCTCAGGGATCGCGCCTGCACTGTAGAACAGGTGTCCGATGCTCGTGGACTTCCCGTGGTCTACGTGGCCGATGATGATCAGGTTGATGTGAGGTTTATCCCTCTTGCTCATCTCTGAATTCTCCTACACCTTCAACCTATATGCAGAATAAAAATGTTAGGCTAAATACATGAAAACCCGTCTCACGTTCCACAATACACATGAAACAGGCAGAAATACGCTCCAAACACCGAAAATGCGTAAAGTTTAAAGGGGTTCCCCGTATCGGAGTGGTGGAGAATCAAATGGCAAACGGCCTGTACTCTGCACGCAGAAACAAGAACGTCCGCAAGAAGATGCGATACAAGAGCAAAGACTATACGCTGAGGCTGAAGAGGCGTCTGGAGAAGAAAGACCTCCTGGCGGGGGCTCCCATGGGCAGGGGCATCGTCCTCCAGAAGGTGGGTATCGAGAGCAAGCAGCCCAACAGCGCCATACGTAAGTGCGTCAGGGTGCAGATCATAAAGAACGGTAAGCTCGCCACTGCGTTCCTTCCGGGCGACGGGGCCCTCAACTACGTGGACGAGCACGACGAGGTCACCATCGAGGGCATCCACGGGCCAAGGTCAAGGTCCATGGGCGACATCCCCGGCGTAAGGTACAAGGTCAGCGCCGTCAACGGCACTCCCCTGAATCTCCTCGTTCTGGGTAAAGTCCAGAAGCAGATGCGCTGAGCATCAACTCTTTTAGTGGGCTATCACGGCGCCCTCTGTTTTCCTAGTCTCCTCGATCAAGTAGGTCAGCGGCACGTTTACCAGCAGCAGAGCAGCGGCGAGGTAGAAGCAGTACTTGACGCCGTAGCCAGTCATGACCATGGTCATGAGTATGGGTCCTATCACAGAGCCGAGGTCGAAGAACGTCCTGTAGACTCCTATAGCTGCCCCCCTCTGCGACGAGCCCACCGCCTCCGCAGAGATCACTGGCCCCACTATCCATATCGCCCCAGACGTGAAGCCAATTACACATATCACGGCTGCCATGGTGAAGAACGTCGAGAAGAAGCTCATCACCACGACCAGGATCGCCGTAGCCGTCAGCCCGAACATTAGCACTGGTCTCCTCCCGATCCTGTCCGAGATCGAGCCCATGGTGAACATGGCGACGACGAAACCCAGTGAACGGGCGCCCATCACGTATCCCACGTCCGCGAGGCTGAATCCGAGGGCCCCTCTTGCGAAGAGGGGGACTATCGTTATGATCAATCCGTTGGTCATGATGAACTCGGCTAGAGTCGCGGCTGCTATGATCACAAGCGTCTTGTTCTTCATTACTCCGAATATCTCTCCCATGGTCAGCGGCCTACTCGTTGGCCCTCGAACGGTCTCTTTTCTGATGTGGGGAGGGATGACGAAGAGTAGCAACGCGGCTAAGGAGAGCGCAAAAGCAGCTATGAACCCGCCCTGCCAGCCGAGCTCCTGCACGAGCTTTCCGCTTAACGCGGAGCCGATGATTGTTCCCATGAATTCTATCCCTTGGAAGACCCCCATCGCCGTGCCGCGTTTCTCTGCTCCGAAAAGGTTCACGATGAAGGTCATGGAGACCGCGAAGAAGAAGGGGGCCCCCAAGCCATTCACCGCCCTGACTAATACTAGGTGTACAGGGTTGTTCACGAAGACAAGCATGATGTTCCCCATCACGGTCAGCGCGAGCCCAAAGACCATGGGCTTGTAGTAGCCGAACTTCGACGAAATGTAGCCGCTGGGTATCTCCAGCACCACCCTGCTGATCCAGTAGCCTGATACGGCGTAACCTATCCATACGCCGGTGGCCCCGATGTCCTCGGCGAACAGCGAAAGAATCGGGTTCGTCACCATGATGCTGAGCATGGAGAGGAAGCCGACGACGCATAACAGATAATAAGAGGTCGAGTAACCCTTGAGCCACATGATGGCTATCATGCTTGGTCACCCTGATTTAAAGTCTGCCCGGGTGTTGACAATGCTTTTATTTAGGTAACCCTTTCAAAGTCACTGCACTCACGAAGTGGTAGAATGAGCGAAGACGAAGAACAGGTGCAGGACGAGGGAATAAAGCTCTTCGGCGAGTGGAGCTTCGAGGGCATCGACGTCCGCGACATCGGCCTGAAGCGCTACCTGAACCTAGAGCCGGTGTGGCTCCCCCACAGCGGCGGCAGACACGAGGCACGAAGGTTCAGGAAGAGCAGGCTCAACATCGTGGAGCGTTTCATCAACAGCCTCATAAAGCCCGGGTCCAGCGGAGGCGAGAAGAGCAGAATCACCAACAGCGTCCAGACGGCTTTCAAGATAATCAACCTGAAGACCGGTAGAAACCCCGTCGAGGTACTCGTGAGAGCCATCGAGAACACCTCGCCCAACGAGGACACCACCCGCATCGGGTACGGAGGCGTCGTTTACAGGCTCGCCGTGGACATCAGCCCCCAGAGGCGCATCGACATCGCGCTGCGGTTCATAGTGCGAGGCATAAAGGAGCAGACCTTCGGCAACCGCAAGACCCTTGAGGAGATCGTCGCGGATCAGCTCATCGGCGCCGCCAACAACGACGGCAACAACTTCGCCATCCGTCGGAAGCAAGAGGTCGAGCGTGTAGCCCTCTCATCAAGATAAACCCTTTCCTTACTCCATAGTTACGTTTAATTCAGGTATCTCACAGCAGGCTGCCCGCGGCGAACCCCACCAAGCCAACCAACATCAGATACAGGACTCTGTTTTTTACGGCTCTGCTGTTCTCTCGGGTTGGCTCATTGACTAAACTGTAGGCGCTGTATAGAAGCCCCAGGTCCGTCACGGCCACGAACGGATAATACCAAGCTGAGACGAGTCCTAAAGCGGGAGGTATTAAAGACGAGACAACCGCTACCACGTAGAAAGCCGACGCGACGACGCTCGCCGTCCTCGGGCCCTTCGAGACGGCGACGGTGTTGACGCCCGCACCCCTGTCTCCCTCTGCGTCTACGATGCCCTTGGTGACCTCCCTCCCTGTGTTGCTTAGAAACGCCATGAGGCCGAAGTATAGACTGGATAAAATCGACCCTGTGATCAACCCCCCAAAAATGAATGGGAGGCTTATACAGACGCTGACCATCAGGTTCCCTGGGAAGCCCGTCCTCTTGCCCCAAGCCGAGTATAGCATCATGACGACCCAGCTGAACGCAGCCACCAGCGTGACGCTCAAAGATATCATGTAGCTGGCCCCGAGCCCGAAGACGCTCAGGGCGGCTGTTAGCGCGACCGCCTCGCCCGGCGTGACCCTGCCGCTGGGTATGGGTCTCCCCGGCTCGTTTACGGCGTCGATATCCCTGTCATAGTAGTCGTTGATCGCCATGGCCGCCCCCGCCATACAGAACCCGGTTACGAAGGAGAGGAGAAGCGTCAGGGGCGATCCCAGTATCGACGCGCCCCCCGTCACGGCTGCGCCGACGATTATGGCCAGCCCCAGCATAACGGAGTTCACCGGCCTCGTTATCTCGACGAGGCCGCCCAGCTTATCCATACACCTAGGGGTTTCTCGCCGCCGTAATAAACTCATTGAAGATGCAGAGTTTTTATTTCATGAGCGATCACTGGGTATGAGATGAACAGGGAAGCCCCGGGGCGTGTACACTTCACGCTGATGGACGCCATAAGGCTCGGCCGCGGATACATCAGGCGTAGGCTTGACCGGTCGCTCATAAACATCGCTTCCATCGCCCTCGGCCTGAGTTTCTACACCACCATGGTGATCTCCGACCTCCTCTACTCAACCAGCGCCAAGCTGGGAGGAGGCCAAGTCGCCGTAGAATCGTACCAGTACTGGCTCGTCGCCGTCTCCCTCGTGGTCTCCATCGTCGGGATCACGAACGCCATGCTGATAGCCGTCTATGAGCGGTACAGGGAGATAGGCACCATGAAGTGCCTCGGCGCCCTCGACAGACACATAGTGCTGCTGTTCCTAGTGGAGAGCTTCTACCAAGGTCTCGTAGGTGGCCTCGTCGGCTTCTCCGTCGGCATGGCTTCGGCGATTGTCATAACCGGGTTCAGCGCGGGCTTCGACATCGTGCTTTACACATCTAGGATCAGCTTATTGACCATATTCGTAGGGTCCGTCTCCCTCGCCATGACCCTCAGCATGGTGGCCACCCTCTACCCGGCCTGGAGGGCTTCCAAGCTTAACCCAGTGGAGGCTTTAAGATATGAGCTATGATAACGTGATAGAGCTACATGACTTACAGAGATACTACAAGATGGGCGCCGAGACAGTGAAGGCCCTCGACGGCGTCGAACTGGAGATACAGCGAGGCGAGTACGTGTCCATCGTCGGACCCAGCGGCAGCGGCAAGACCACGCTATTCAACCTCATAGGTGGTCTCGACAAGCCCACGAAAGGCAGCGTCTTCATAGACGGCGTGGACATCAGCCAGCTGGATGCCTACGAGCTCGCCTGGCTCAGATGCAGGAAGATCGGATACATCTTCCAGAACTTTAACTTGATACAGGTGCTTACTGCGCTTGAGAACGTCTCCCTGCCCACCGTGTTCGCTGGCACCCCTCACGACGAGGGCCTGAAGAAGGCGGAGAAGCTGCTGGACCAGGTGGGGCTGGGCGGGAGGCTGCACCACCGCCCCACGGAGCTATCCGCGGGCCAGCAGCAGCGCGTAGCCATAGCGCGTGCGCTGGCCAACGACCCCGCGATAATTCTGGCCGACGAGCCGACGGGCAACCTCGACCTGAACACGGGCATGGAGATCATAGACCTCCTTCACGGCCTCAACAAGATGAAGGGACTCACTCTGGTGGCCGCCACCCACGACCTGAAGATGATCAAGGCGAGCGACCGCATAGTCTGGATGAGGGACGGCATGGTCGAGAAGATAGAGCGCGGCTAACCCCTGTCCACAGTGCTGTACTCTATCGTCATGCTTCTTACCATGGAGCCCGCCACGTGAACCCAGTTAGGGTCGCCGAGGGACTCGAGGGATGCCCCGTACTCACCGTTGGGCAACTGAGTTATCTTGAGCTTGTTCCTCGTATAGAAGTTGCCTGTCGTGGCCTGTAGGGACTTGTATATGAAACTTATCATCTTCTCCGCGCCTTCCCCGTCCACCTTTATGGACGACGTCACCTGAGTTGGGTGGTTCTCCAAGCCCTTCAGCTTCCTATATATGAAATCGATGTACGGGTCTATCTCCTCGGCTTTAAGCTTCAACGGAATCGCGATCCTGTAGGGCTCCTGGAAGCCACCCGAGTCTCTGTCTATCTTCCACCTCCTCATCAGGCTCGGGGT
>CAZTZC010000002.1:15165-21887 GCA_964618045.1 uncultured Candidatus Bathyarchaeia archaeon
AGCCCCACAGAAGACAGTATCTCTATCTCTCCCCTTCTCTCGTAGAGGCTGTTGAGCATGGTGATCACGACGTTGAGGACGACGATAGCCCACGGTATGATAAGGGAGAGGCCACGGCCCTCGAAGTAGTTGCCGAGCCTAAACGTGACGTAGGAGACGGGCGTCGACGCGTACGCCCTGTACCCCCTCTCCAGCGCGAGCCTCTCAGCGAAGCCCATGGCGTCCACACCTCCTCGAAGCCCCATCGCTATCCTCTGGATCCCCACCATCGGCAGCTTGGTGGCGGTCTCGGTGTTCACGATCACAACTTCCGAGCCCTCGCAGTCCTGTATCACCCAGTTAGGCGGCTCGCCCTCGGGGGCAGTGTTCACCCATTTGTCAGGAGCGTAGCCGGTGCCGTCCAGATCCTTTAGGCCGTTTAACGCGTCTTCGCTGAAGATCCCCTGCACCTCAAGCTCAAATCTGAGGACGCTGATCATGTCTCCCATCCTAAAGTCATGCTGGGCTGCGACGCTGCTGGGAACTAGTACGCCGTTCTCGTCCGGGAGGCCTCCTTGGAGGAGTATCACTTCAAGGTTCACGGTGTCGCCTTCATATGAGTCTACGCCGACCACTCCCATCATCGGCGCCCCCTGGACCCAGATGTAGGGTCTACGCTGGGGGGCGTTCTCGGCTTTCGCTGAAAGGTAATCAACCTCCGGGTTGGAGGTGAGCCAGTCCCTCTCCGCCTCGCTGAGGAGGATGAAGGTTGGCTCGCTCAGGCTCCAAGATCCCTCCCTTATGGAGACTCCCTCCCACTCACCATTCTTGGCATAGGTGTCCTCGATGAGGCCGTACCCCTCCGAGAAGCTTGTGAGCGTGACGAAGCTCATCACCAGTAGGGCGATGGAGACCAGTGTGAGGATGAACCTCAGCCTCCGTCGCCTGAGGCTGCGCTTGGCGATGCTGAAGATGGGTATGATCAGGTTCCTGGCGTGGACCCTGCCGCCTGAGCCGACGCTGAAAAACCTTGGGAATATGTTGCCGAGTAAAGAAAGCGCTATTATGGCCGCGACGCCGACAGACACGAAGTCACTCAACGCGATTACCTTTGAACCCGGGTAGAACATGTAAAGCGTAGCCAGGCTTCCCGCGGACAGTATCGCGTCGACGGCGAGCCGCATCACACCGTCCACCAGCAGGTAACCAGTCACAAGCGACGCGGCTGCTAGGAAGGTGATCAGTATGTACACGGAAAGGCTGGAGTCCCTGTACATGCTGTCAAGATCTTCCAAGGTGTGGTCCAGGGTTATGTAGCCCTTCTTCAGGGTGTCGAAGCTCTCGGTGTACAAACCATACATGTATAGGGTCTTTGCCTCAGAGACCTGCCGCGACGCGGTGCTGAAGGCTCCCTCCTGTTTGGTGAGGTAGAAACCGTATCCGTTCATCTCCTCAAGTCTCCCATCCAAGGCGACCTCGGCGTCTGAGGCGATCCTAAAGTTCAGGGGAAGGTTGTACTCTCGTACGTCGAGGACCGCTGCCCCTCCCCTGGGCGCCGTGAGTGTCTCTCTCGTCGTGAAACTTCTCGAGATCACGTTTGAGCCCAGCAGGAACGTGCTGTTCACCGCCACTCTCACAATGGAGTCAGAGGGTACGACGATGTGCCCCTTAGGTAGTTCTATTATGTTCATCTCCTTTGAGAAAGAGCCGTAGACGAGTGGGATGCCTGATGGAGCGAGCGTCTCGTTGTCTGCGCCTATGACATCGTAACTTGCGTGGAGGGCAATGTCCTCCGTGTCGACGTACATGAGGCTGCCCTCGATGACTATGGAGCTGGCTGGGACTAGGATTATGTCAAGCTCAGTCTCGCCGTCCACACCCTCTTCCAGGTACGGGATATAGTCGACGCCGGGAGTGTCAGGGTCGTCACGAAAGACGATCAAGTCTCCGCTTTCAAAATCGTTGTCGATGTTGTAAGTTCCATCCAACGCTGAGGCGGTCGCGTCTAGATACCTCGTACCGCTAACGAACATCACTTGGGCGCCCACTATGGGCGCCCCATCTTGGTCGCGGATGATGCCACTCAGGCCGCTGACAGATGAAACCGGCTGAAACACCAATAATAACGTAAGGATGGCGATGACAGCCACTCCGCGTCTAAAGTGCATGATGTCGATCTCACACAATATCCAAGACTAAGGTAAAAACCTTAAGCGTTCGCACTTAAGAAGACATGAAAGAAATGAGGATCAGGATAGTGACGGACGCGACTGGACCCGTGGAGGCGAGCCTCACGGATGAGAGCCCAGACACCGCGAAGAGAATATGGGAGGCGCTGCCCATCGAGGCGAGAGCCAACACCTGGGGAGACGAGATATACTTCGGCATACCGGTGGACGCTGACCCCGAGAACCCACGAGAGGTAGTCGAGTTGGGTGATCTAGCGTACTGGCCACCGGGGAACGCATTCTGCATATTCTTTGGCAGGACACCGGCGAGCAGGGGAGACGAGATAAGGCCCGCTAGCGCCGTCAACGTCTTCGGGAAGGTGGAGGGAGACCCGAAGGTCTTCAAGAAGGTGCGTAGCGGGGACAGGGTCAGTATCGAGAGGGCTTAGCCTTCCTCCTCGAGTCTGATCTTCTCCACGAGCCCCTCGTAAAGCGCCTCCTGGCTCTGCCGCCCCGTGGATAAGGCAATGAGGGGCCCATGGGTCTTGGACCAGAACTCCGAGTCGACGGGGCCTTGGAGCTCGGGCATTGTGTGGCTCGGCGTCTTCTCCATGAGTTTCTCCAAGTGCGTCTCCATGATGGTCTCCTCGACCCTGTTATCTTGGATGCACTTGGAGTAGATCAGGGGAAACAGCATGTGCATCACCTGTATCCCGGTTGTGCCGACGAGGGTGTAGGCCGAGGGCTCCGTGAAGCACTCGGGGTACAGCTGGTAAACGGCGTTCCAGTAGTCTATGAGGAGCCCAGCTATGTCGCTCACCGGCATCCCCTTGAGTATGTTCTCCCTGAGCAGGTTGGCGACGGATCTTATGAGGACGCTGTCCGAGACTATGTGGTTCTCGTGTCTACGCTCCCCCACGATCTGTATCCTGCCGTTCCACGGGCTCTGGGGGCTCTGGTTCAGTATGTCCACCACCTCCGTGGCCAGCCCTATCCTCACGCCCTTGCTGCCCTCGAAGTCCATGACCCACTGCTTCCCGCGTTTCCACAGCATCCTCTGGAGGTGCCTGTAGACAAGGTCGGTGGGCACGCTCCTCTGCCTCTTGTTGACGATGTAGAAGAGCATCATCTCGTCGAACCGTTCCGGAAGCTTCATGATGCTCGCTATGACGGGGTAGTCCTCGAAGTCCTGGTTGCGCTCGATGGCCCGTTTGAGCGCCTCAATCCTGTGCTGCCCGTCTATGAGCCACAATCCCTCGTCGCCTGTGTCCAACATCCCATAGCTGAACCAGCCCATGTCCTTCTCCTTCACGTACCTCACGTCGCCCCTCACGTTAAGGAGAATCGACGTGGGGAAGCACCCCCACTCACGCACAAGGTAGCGTACAGGGCTGCCCCGCCGATCCATGAGCCTGCTCTCCGAAGGCATACGCTGATACCCCTCAGGGTTGTCCATGGTCCAGCGGTCTATCCTGTACCTGTCGACTATGTCCTTGGCCTTGAAGACGGTTATGTAGATGTCTACCCCTTCAAGCCCTCCACGCTGGGTGATGCTGAAAGCATCCAGCTGCATCTGAACCCCTAATAGAATATTAATTAGTGGAAGATAACAGTAACTATTCTAGTTGAGGTGATCTTCCTCCCATAGCTCCTCGTCTAGGGGGGTGTCCTCCCAGCCCATGCAGTCGTAGCATAGCTTCGTCTTGACGTCGCCGCATTCGTCACAGAATTTAGCCTCGCACTCGACGCAGACGTGCACTTCCAGCACCTCCATACCACAGATCTCGCAGATGGGCATAACGGTTACCGTATCTCCGGGACATCTCCCAGATTAATAAATATATTGAAGGCAGGTCGGTCAAGGGAGGTCTGCCACGGCGAAGCCTAGCCCCAGCCTCTGGAGGGTGCCCGGCGTCGGGTGTCCGGTCGCCGCGTCCCACCCTCTCTCGGCGTAGTACTCGTCGAGCATTAGGTCAAGGTCCACGACGGTCCCGCTGCTGGCTCCCTCACTGAGGGGCGTATCCCTGAATCTGTATGGGAGGCTGTCGTCGGCCCGCGACACGCCCTCGCGTACCCCGTACATCCTCTCCAGCGTCACTATCCTTGCCCCAGCCTCTCTCATCTCCTCAGGCGTTACCCTGAGCCCCGTCGCGACCTCCAGCGCCTCGGCGGCTCTCTCGAAGGGAAGCAGCATCATGTTCTGCATTATGTTTTTGCATGGCTCCAACGAGTCTATGACGGCGTTCCAGTCCTCGAAGTAGCTTACGAGCCGCCCCTTCCCCCTGTCGGCGAGCCTCAGCGTGGACTCGGGGACGCCGAACATCCTCTCCCCTATCTCCGGGTCGTCGCTCAGCTCCAGGAAGGGCTCGCTCCTCAGGTGGTCGCCGCCTCTGCTGGCGACGGCGTAGCCCAGGCCGAAGCCCTTGAGGCCCCGCGGGTCGGCCATGATGAGATCCATGCCCTTCACCTGTATGGTCCGCTCCATGCCTCTGCCCAGCCTCTTGGCCGCCTCGACGGAGCCGTAGGCGAGGACCTCTCCGAAGCCCTCCTTGTCCGCTATCAGCCGTATCAGCTTAAGGAGAGTCTCCCCGTTCCCCCAGTTGAGCTCCAGCCCACCTGTCTCCTCCACGGTCAGCTCCCCGGCCTCGTAGAGCTCCATGGCCCAGCCGACGCATCCGGCGACGGTGAGTATGTCTAGCCCAAGCTGGTTGCACAGGTCGATTGCCTTCAGGGCCAGCTCCAGGTCGTTGTTGCCTATTCGGCTCGTGAAGCTCCCCAGGGCCTCGTACTCTGGGCCCTCTCCGTGCAGCCCCTTGTGCGGGCCTTCTCTGATGGAGTAGACTCTGCTGCAGGGTATGGTGCAAGCGAAGCATCCCCGGTTCTTGACGTTGTACTCTTCGGCCAGCCTCTCGCCGCTCACCCTGTAGGCGTCCTCGTAGACTCCGGACGTGTAGTTCCGCGTGGGGAGGAACCCGGCTTCGTTGGCCATCATGAGTATCCTGGTGGTGCCCATGAGCATCCTGCCGGAGTACTGCTCATGGTCCCTGATCTCCTCCTCAAGCTGCAGGACCATCCTCTCGAACTCTTCAGGCTCCGCCACCTCCACGTATCCGGTGCCTCTTACCGCTAAGGCTTTCACGTTCTTCGAGGCCATCACGGTACCCATCCCCGTCCTGGAGGCCGCCCTCACCTGGTTGGCGAAGAGTCCGCCGTACCTAACGCCTTTCTCCGCTGCCGGCCCGCAAATCACCGTCTGGATCCGTCTGTCCCCGAGCTCGCTCTTTATGAAGCCGTCGGCCTCGAAGACTGTGCGTCCCTTTATCGCCGAGGCGTCCCTGAACTCTACCTGGTCGTCCTTGACGTAGACGTATACGGGTGAGCGGCTTCTCCCCTCCAGTATTATCTGGTCGTAGCCTGCGAACTTCATCTCGGGCGCGAAGTGGCCTCCCGCGTTGCTGTCCCCGAGTATCCCCGTGTGGGGGCTCTTGGCCGAGACGTTGAACCTGCTAGCCGTGGGGAACATGGTCCCCACGAGGGGCCCCGTGCCGAAGATGAGCTTGTTCCCGGGCCCCAGAGGGTCGACGCCGGGCCCCACCTCGTCGTAGAGCCTCTTGGCGTTGAACCCCCTCCCCCCAAGGTATCCCCTCATCTCGGCTTCGGTGATGCTCTCCGTCTTGTAGACCTGGTCGGCGAGGTCCACCCTCAGGAGGTTTCCTGTGTAGCCGTATGCTCTAGTCATGTATGCCCCACTCCTCTTTCAGCCTGTTGAAGGCGTCCCACGGCGTCTCGCTGAGCTCCGGAGCTTCTGAGTAATCCAGCGCCCCCATGGGGCATCTAGCCACACACATGGGGTCGCCGCCGCAGAGATCGCATATCAGGGCTTTGCCTTCGTGTAGCTTCACCGCACCGTAGCGGCACTCCTCGACGCATGCGCCGCAGCCGATGCATGCCTGCCAGTCCACCGTGATGGAGCCTCCTTCTCTCTTTATTGCCTGGGTTGGGCATGCCTTCAGGGGTGGGCAGTCGCTGCACTGGCGGCACATCAGCGGATAGTCTAGTCCGAGGCCATCGTCCTTTATCACCGTCACCCTTGAGGTCTCCGGGCTGAACCTCTTGGTGTGGTGGAAGCTGCAGACCATCTCGCATTGACGGCAGCCGGCGCACCTCCCCGCGTCGACGGTGATGCGCTTCAACGTTTATCGCTCATAGAGGCTTATCTGGTGTATAAAAGATTGATTAACCAAATCCTTGTTGCGGCTCCAATATCGATATAGGAATTCCATGGTAATTATTTACCTGTAATAAGTAAAAAATCGGTATGTTTATAAGTAAATCTTTACCAAGAAATGGTCAAGAGTCCATATGGGAATGGACACAGTCAATAGAGGAAAAACAATGAGACAAGAAACAGCTCAGGAAACCATCCACGGGATAAACAGCGTCCCCGTGATACAGACGGAGGACCTGAGAAAGACCTACATGCAGGGTGAGAGGCCTCTTGAGGTCCTCAAAGGATTAAGTCTCACAGTGGAGCCCGGCGAGTTCACAGCCATAATGGGCCCCAGCGGCAGCGGC
>CAZTZC010000002.1:21897-46798 GCA_964618045.1 uncultured Candidatus Bathyarchaeia archaeon
ACCTCTCGAAGCTCAACGACAACCAGGTCGCCGCCCTGAGGAACAAGGAGATAGGGTTCATCTTCCAGTTCTTCAACCTCATCCCCCGGATGGACGCCCAAGGCAACGTGGAGCTCCCCATGGCGATAGACGGAGTGCCCCGTGGCATACGCAAGGAACGCGCCCAGGAGCTCCTGGAGATGGTTGGGCTGGGCGACCGGGCCGACCATAAGCCAAGCCAGCTCAGCGGAGGCGAGCAGCAGCGGGTCGCGATAGCCCGTTCGCTGGCGAACGACCCGAAGCTTCTCCTCGCGGACGAGCTTACCGGGAACCTTGACTCCAAGACAGGTGAAGAGATCATGCATCTACTCAGAACACTCAACAAGGAGGAGGGTAAGACCTTCATCCTCATCACACACGACCCCGCCGTGGGGCAGGACACAGACCGCATCATTCGGCTAAGAGACGGTTTGATCGTTGGCGACAAGAGGATGGGTGACGTATGGTGAATCGAAGACGTTTAATCCCACTGCTCGTGGTCATCTTGACTCTGGGTCAGCTGTTTCCAGTGTTGGCGGCTGACTCCGCGATAATCCAGGTCTCGACGGACAACATCTATCTTACTGCGGGTAATGAGGACACGTTCAAGGTAATACTGAAGAACATCGGGGACTACAAGGTGTTCGACGTCGAGGCTTTCCTCACCTCGACCACCCCGGGGCTCTCCATTCTAAGCGGGAGCCAGATGGTGTTCAGCGAGATCGATAAAGGGAAATCCAAGTACTATGAGCCGGTTCTATACGTAGACCCTAGCCTGTCTCTCGGCTCATACACCCTCACCCTGACGCTGGTTTACCGCCGTTTCGGCGCCGCCCAGGACACGACCATCACGGTGCCTGTGGCGCTGATGGTCAGCGAGGGGTACGTCCCAAAGGTGAAGTACACGAGCGAGCAGAGCGACATCAGGCTCAAGTCTGGGACCGAGTCAAAGGTACGGTATAGCTTCGTCAACAACTGGGGTCAGCCCCTCTACGGCCTGGAGTTCTCGTTCACCTCCACAAGCGGCTACATGTCTATACTGGATGGGGTGAGCTACAGCGTGGATGCGCTGAACCCAGGCGAGTCGGTCACGCTGGCGCCCACCATATCCGTACTGGAGGGGACGCCTCTGGGCGTGTACACGGTGACGGCCACAGCCACCTACCGGGACGAGGAAGGTAACCGTTACCACCAGGTCTTCTCCCTGCCCCTCAACCTGGACGAGGCCGCCATAGCGAGGAACACGGTGGTCACCGTGGCGAGCATGGAGGTCCTGCGGCAGTCAGTTCGCCCCGGCGACGTCTTCGACATGCAGATCCAGGTGGACTGCGGCGGCGCGAGTGCGTACGAGATGCTATCTACCCTTAGCTTCAGCACGTCTTCAGGTATCTCGCCGCTCAGCCCGACAGCCACCGCACTGGGCGACTTGGAGTCAGGTGAAACAGTCGCCGTTTCCTATAGGATGCTCGCGGGCGGCTCCATCTCTGCCGGCCAGTACCCCGTGGCAGTCACACTGACCTACACAGACTCGAAGGGGGTGGCGAGATCTCTGACAGAGACTGTCACCATCATGGTTGACGCCCTCATAGACTTCGAACTCCTCGACGAGACAACGATGACCGTCTACCCTGGGGAACAACGGGAGATGGAGGCCGACCTCCTGCTGGTGGGGACGGACAGCGTGCAGTTCGTCAGCGTCCAGATGGTGGATGACGACACGTTCAAACGTGTTCAGGGCAGCACCGAGTACATAGGCGCGGTGGATCCCGACAGCCCGATACCCTTCGACATAGACTACCGTGTGGCGGATGACGCCGAGCCAGGTATCCACGGCATGACTCTCATGGTGCAGTACAGGGACCACCTGAACAGAGTCCACGAGGAGACCCTCGAGTATACAGTCACCGTCGGGCAGGGCGCCAACCCCGCGACAAACACTGAACAGGAAAGAGGCGGCATACTCGGGTGGCTTAGCAGACTCTTCGGATAGGAGGCTGAAACTCCATGAAAGTTTCCGACATTTTTTTACTCTCAAGCCAGGGGCTCCGTGAGCGTAAGTTCCGGTTCGCCCTGAACCTGATAGGCATACTCATAGGCTGCATGGCGGTGACGGGGCTCATCAGCCTCACCCAGGGCTTGAACGACTTGATAGGTGAGCAGCTGGACATGTTTGGGCCCAACAACATAATGATCATGCCGGGGAGCCTTGAGATGGGCGCCGGATTCATCGCGAGCCAGAGCTTCACCTGGAGGGACATAGAGACCATCGAGAGGGTGGCGAACATAGAGACAGTGACCCCCATGATGGGCGGCAAGATGTGCAGCATGACCCAGCAAGGGGAGACACGTTACGCCTTCGTCTACGGCATCGAGCCCGTGTACTTCGAGATAATGTCTGGCTGGGACGTCGAGGAAGGAAGGTACCTCACGAGGAGCGACAACGCCGTGGTTCTCCTCGGGTACGAGATAGCTAGGCCGAAGGACCGGGACGTACCCGGCTACGAGGTGGGGGACAGGCTGACCCTCAAGGTGCTGGTGGGGGGAGAGGAGAAGGAGATGTCCTTCCGCGTCGTAGGAGTAATGGAGAAGATGGGGGGCATGGGCGGCATGAGCAGCGACGAGGACCAGAGCATCTTCATGCCCCTAAGGATATGTCAACAGCTCTTCGAGGTGGGCGGCGAGTTCCAGTACGTCACCTGCAGGGTCAGCGACCCGGACGACCTGCCTCAGGTGGTCATGGATCTCGAGGAGCGGCTGGGGGGCGACGTCACAATTATGACCGCTGAGTCTATGCAGGAGATGATAGGCACCATCCTAGGCGCGGTCGAGGCCGTGCTGGGCGGTGTGGCCGCGATAAGCCTCGTCGTGGCGGGCGTAGGGATAGTCAACACCATGACTATAAGCGTCATGGAGCGGACGAGGGAGATAGGGATACTCAAGGCCATCGGCAGCAGAAGCAGCGACGTCCTGCTAATGTTCCTGTCGGAGGCGATGGTCACAGGCCTCATAGGAGGCACCCTGGGGGCCGCCATAGGCTTCGCCCTGGGGAACGTCATAGGCAAGGCAATAGACATGCCCGTGTCAAGCTCCATTACCCTTGGTCTGGGTGTAGTCGTCTTCGCGATGGTCACGACCTCGCTGTCAGGGCTATACCCGGCGTGGAGGGCGTCCAGGCTTCACCCCGTGGAGGCGCTAAGATCAGAATGATATATGTGCCAACCACGGCTTTCTTCTCCCCCACAGGCGCTGGACGCCGACCCAGGGAGGGCGCAAGCCCCTCTGGGTCAAAAAACCGGGTGACAATAATTTCGCTATCATGGACTAGAGTAAATAGTGAAAAGAGGTATCCAGTGATAGATAAGGTGGAACGTTTTCTATTCCGCATGTCTAGACGACGTTTGACTCCGCAGAAGTCTTTTTACGGATACATCTTTACCATGTTTCAGCTTAAAACCAAGGGCCGCTGCGTTGGAGGCGGCTGGGAGAAGTCGTAAAATGGGTTTGCTGTCGGCGCACGAGGCGAAGGTATGGCTTGAGTTCCAGAGAGGCAAGCCGACGAGCGTCATCGCCGACGAGAGCGAGGAGGGCTGGACCCCTGCCTACGTCTCGAGGGTCCTGAACAGGGCCCGCAGAAAGATCAGCGACGCCCTAGAGAACCACGCCGTGAGCCACCGCCTCGACGTGGAGAGCCTCCTGGACTATAAGGGGCTGCTGATAGGGTTCGACTATCAGGCCAACGCGCAGGTGTATATCGTGTACACGGAGGAGATGGGGATAATAGTCTGGTACAAGCACGAGTCATATGGCGGTGAGTCCTGCCCCAGTTGCCCCAAGGAGGCCGAGTGCCAGGAGGCACTGGACGTAATAATCGATGAATACGCTATAGAGCTACGGCCAGACGAGCAGGGGCTCCCCATGACCGAGAAGTCTATCGCTGTGTTCAACAAGTTGGCGGCCAAGGAGTCGCCTCGTTACCAGAGGAACAGGAGTGAATATGATGGGTGATGTAGAGGTTAAGGTGATCAGACCCCCCATGGAGAACATTCGAAGTGGGAAGGTTTTCAGGCCCTCGCGGGCGTTCGTCCACAAGCTGTGGGTGAAGTCTATAAACGTCGCGGTTCTCGTGTGGTGTCTCAATGTTCTTGTCTTCTATTTCGGCGCGACAATGATCCACGGCATCGACCCTGCGGAGATCCCGGACCTGGCCGCGTTGTTCGACAAGTGGCTGGGCCCGGTCATGTGGTGGACCCTGGTGGTTAACATGTTGTGGCTGCTCCCAATCCTAGTCGTGATCCCCTTCTACGTTGGGACCATCGAGTACTCGGTGATCGCCAAGTCGGGGGAGGCTATGCCCGAGATCTACGTCAAGAAGGGGCTGTTCACCGTCACCCAGAACCACGTACCCTTCAGGACCATCACCAACATCAGCAGCGTCGCCGGCGTCTACGACAGGTTCTTCGGCATAGGCTCGGTGCACATCGAGACCGCGGGATCTTCGGGGCAGGACCAGAGGGGGCCCGAGGAGACCATGGAGGGCATCGTCTTCTACGACGAGGTACGGGACTACATACTTCAGGAGCTGAGGAAGCTCCGCGGGACGTATGTCACCACGACGGAGCTGAACTCGGACCACGAGCTGCTCAGCCCCGAAGATGTCAACAGGGAGATACTGGCCACCCTGAGGATGATAAAGGAGCACCTAGAGGAAAAAGAGGGCTAGACTACCCTCCCCAGTATATCCATCGAGAGGTTCCCGCCGCTTATCACGACGCCTACCTTCCTGTCCCTGAAACGCTCAGGGTGAGCCATTATGGCCGCGGGCCCCACGGCGGCGGCGCCCTCGACCAGCATGTGGTGCTCGTGCAGCATATAGCGTATGGCTGCCAAGATGTCCGCCTCCTCCAGGATCACCCAGTCGTCTATGAGCTCCCTGCAGATGTCGAAGGAGACGCAGCCCTGCTCCAGGCCGCCGTGAAGGCCCTCAGCCACGGAGTCCTCCAGGTGCATGTCGAATATCTCTCCTCGCTTGACGCACTCGTACATCACGGGGCTCGCCACGGACTGAACGCCTATCACCTCCGCGTCTCCCACACGCTTGAAGACAGAGGCGACTCCAGACGCTAGACCTCCTCCGCCTACGGGGACGAGGACCGTGTCGAGGCCCGGGGCGTCCTCCACCATCTCCAGGCCGACGGTGGCCTGACCCGTGATGACCTCGATGTCGTTATACGCCGAGACGAAGGTCTTACCCTCCTCCCTCTCTATGCGTCTCGCCAGGCGCTCCGAGTCCATGTACTCGTCTCCCTCGATAATCAGCTCCACGCCATACCTCCTAATGGCGTCGACCTTCACGCTCGGCGTCCGCATCGGCACGACTACCGTGGCTCTGACGCCCAGTTCACGAGCCGCGTAGCCCACGCCCTGGGCGTGGTTACCGGAAGATGCCGTCACGACGCCCCTGCCTCGCTCCTCCTCCGAGAGCATAAGTATCTTGTTGGTGGCTCCCCTAATCTTGAAGCTGCCCGTGACCTGCTGGTTCTCCAGCTTAAGCCACACGTCGCCGCCGCAGACGCCGCTGAGGCCGGGGGAGTGCTCCATGGGCGTTCTCCTCGCCCATCTGGACACCCTCCTCCTCGCAGCGTAGACGTCGCTTAGCTTTATCATGGGTTAATCATGGCTGTCCAAGTTTTTAAAGCCGTGATCCTTGACGGCGTCGCACGCCAGTCGACGGCACTCGTCTGCGTAGACGTAAGACGGGTCGGCTTCCAGGACGCCTCGTATCCCCGCGTGCGCCTCCGTGAACCTCCCCTCTCTCACTGATTTCGTTACCTCATACACCGCATCTAGGAACCCCTCGCGTACGCCGTCCAGGTATCTGTTCTGGGAGAGAAGAGACTCTATGAGCTCCATCTTCTCCGCCACGACGCTCTGGGCTAGGGTGTACTGAAGGGTGTACGTGGTGCCTCCAAGCCTCCGCAGCTTCTCAAGGTTCATGCCCTCTAGGGCCTTGGCGAAGGCCATGTTGACGAGGTACGGCAACGAGAGGACGGCTGCCATGTACCTGTCGTGTGCCTCGGCGTCCACGGCGACCAGATCGGCGCCGGGGAAGAGGGCCTCGGCGAGCTCTGCCTCGCGACTCGGGTCCACCAGCGGGACCAGGGCCACCGTCTTGTTGTCCAGCCTCTCGGTCGATGGGCCGAACATGGGGTGAACGCACAGAGGGACGAGTCCCTTCTCGGCGGACGCCCTGAGTGGCTCCACGACGCCCATCTTGAGAGAAGCAATCTCCGCTAGGACGGCCCCCGGCTTCATGTGGCTGGAGGCCTCGTACAGGACCCCCGGCGTGGCCCGAATCGGCACCGAGACTACCACTAGGTCCGCGGTCCCCAGCTTCTTCTCTCCCTCCTCCAATCTCAGGTCTACCGGAAACACCGTGTATCCTTGACCAGCCAGATGGTGGACGAGCCAACGTCCCATATTCCCTTCGGCGCCGATGATAGCTGCCTTCAACTTAGACGAGGCTGTTGCTGCGGCGATGTATTTTACGGTTTAGGGCAGGCCCGCCTGCCCCCCACTACCCGCTGAAACGGGAGTAGGAACCCAAGTGCTTGATGTACCTCGTCTGGCCTCGGAGTTCTTCGATGGCCTTGGCGACCGCGGGGTCCTTCACGTGGCCGTGGAAGTCGATGAAGAAGATGTACTCCCACGGCGTCCCCACGAGGGGCCTCGACTCTATCTTGCACAGGTTTATACCTCTAGTGGACAGGGCGTTGAGGGCCTTGACGAGGGTACCTGGCCTATGATCCACGACGAACGCCAGGCTGGTCTTGTCAGTGCCTGTCGGCTCAGGCTCGTCCCTGCCGATGACCAGGAACCTGGTGTAGTTCTCTTTGTGGGTCTCGATACCACTCTCGAGAACGTTCATGCCGTATACCTCGGCGGCTCGCTGGCTCGCGATGGCAGCGGCGTCCGTGAGGCCCTGCTCCTTGATCATCTTGACGCTCCCGGCTGTATCGTAGGCCCCGACGGGCTCGAGGCCTCTCCTCTCCAGGTACTCTCTGCTCTGCCCTAGGGCTTGGGGGTGGCTGTATACCTTCTTTACGTCCCCGGCCTCGACGCCGGGGTTGGCTATCAGGCAGTGGACTATCCTGAGGACGGTCTCGCCTTGGGCCCTCAGGGTTCGCTCGTTGAGGAGGTCAAAGGTCCTGACTATGCTCCCTTCGATGCTGTTCTCCACGGGTACGAGCCCTAGGTCTGCGTCTCCCTTCTCGACCGCGTCGAAGACGTCAGGCAGGTATGGGCGGGGCAGCGGTTCAGCGGTTTTGCCCCAGTGAGCCATTATCGCCTCCTCGCTGTATGCGCCTCGTTCACCTTGGAAAGCCACCCTCATAGGTGTTCCTCCTCGGCCCTGACGCAGAGGTCGATGATCTCCCTGAACACCCGTCTTACGCCCTCTGGGTCTAGGTCGCGGTCAGCGGCGAGGCTTCCAACGTGGTTTAGGACGGCCTCCTCACGTGCACGGTCTACCACAGGCATTCCATACCTCCGCTTCGCCTCGCCTATCCTGAGCGCGACTCTTACGCGTTCACTTATCTTCTCCAGTATCTCCTCGTTGAGCCTGTTGATCTCGTCCCTCAGCGGGCCTATCTCCTCTGTGTAGCTCATCCTATTCACCTAGAACCTGTCTAACGTGTCCTCTCTGTATCATGTGGTCGAGGATCACCATGGCCGTCACGCTCTCCACGACGGGCACCGCCCTCGGCACTATGCATGGGTCGTGCCTCCCCTCTATGGTTATGGTGGTCTCCTTCAACGTCTTGAGATCGACCGTCTTCTGCGGCCGGGATACGCTGGGGGTGGGCTTGAACGTGACGGTAAACTCGATGGGGGCGCCGGTGGAGACCCCACCCAGCACGCCCCCCATGTTGTTTGACGCCGTCTCGACCCTGCCCCCCACAACCTTGTAGGGGTCGTTGCTCTCCGAGCCTCTCATCGATGCCAGCGCTGTGCCTGCGCCGAACTCGACGGCCTTCACCGCAGGGACGCCGAAGAGAGCCTTGGCTAGGTCTCCCTCGAGGGTGTCGAAGATGGGCTGTCCCACGCCGGGAGGTACGTTCAAAACGACGCATCTTACAGTCCCGCCCAGGCTGTCCCCCTCATCCCTCGCCTTCAATATGTTTCTCTCCATCTCTCTGGCCGTGTGGGGGTCCGGGCATCGGACCGGGTTTCTCTCGGTGTTCTCTCTCACCTGGTCCAGCGACACGTCGGGGGCCGCTATCGAGCCTATCTGGCTCGTGTACCCGAGGACCTCGATGCCGTGGGTGGTGGCGAGAACCTGTTTCGCGAGGGCGCCCGCCATCACGTAGCCCGCAGTGATCCTTCCTGAGAACCGTCCCCCGCCTCTGTAGTCCTGGTGGCCGCCGTACCTCTTCTCCGCCGTGTAGTCCGCGTGCCCGGGCCGCGGCGTCCACCTATGCTCCTCGTACCTCGTGGAGTCCATGTCCCGGTTCCATGTGAGCATGCAGATGGGGGCCCCGGTGGTGACGCCGTTGAAGACTCCCGAGAGGACCTCGACCTTATCCTCTTCTCCACGGGTGGTGGAGACGCCGCTCTGTCCGGGCCTTCTGCGGTCCAGCTCAGCCTGCATGTGCTCCAGATCGAGCCTGTGGCCGGCTGGGCATCCGTCTACGACGACCCCCACGCATCTGCCGTGGCTCTCACCGAAGCTCGTGACCCTGTACAGTCTACCGATTGTGTTACTCATCTACTAATCTCCTAACGTCAACGCCGAGTCCTTCAAGGTGGTCCCAGAAGCCGGGGTAGGACTTGGTGACGCACCCGGCGTCGAGGATCGTTGTTTCTTCCTCCGCAGCCAAGGCTAAGATTCCTAGGCTCATGGCTATCCGGTGGTCGTTATACGGGTTCAACTCGGCTCCCCTCACCGCCCCTCCGGTGATCCTGACTGCGCCGCCGTCCTCCATTACCTCGGCGCCCATCCTCGTCAATCCCTCAGTCATGGCTGCCACACGGTCTGACTCCTTCAGCCTGAGTCTTCCTAGGCCGGTGAGCTCGCTTGTCCCCTCCGCCACGGTGCATAGCGCCGATACAAGTGGGAACAGGTCAGGGCAGTCTGAGAAGTCGGCTTTCACCGCCTTCAGCTGGCTCCTGCTGCAGGTCACCTCGTTACCTCTGACGGTCAACTCGGCCCCCATCCTGGACAGTATGTCCAATATCGCGGTGTCGGCTTGGCTGCTCCCGGTGTCCAGGTTCCCCACGGTAACCTCTCCGCCGACGGCGCCGGCGGCCAAGAGGTAGGACGCCGATGACCAGTCTCCCTCGACTTTCACCTTTGTAGCAACGTACTTACTGGTAGGCGCGGTGAACACGTCCCTCCCTGTGGACGCCGACGCCTTCACCCCGAAGGACTCCATGGCGTCCATGGTCATCTTGACGTATGGCCAGGACTGTAGAGGCGTGGTGACCCTTATCGCGAGGGGGCTCCTCGTCACGGGGGCGACCAGAAGCAACGCCGAAACGAACTGCGAGCTCACGTGGCCGGGAAGCGTAGTCTCTCCGCCGCCGAGCCCTCCCTTCCCGTATACGGTTATGGGCGGGTAGCCGGCCTCGCCATGGGCATCGACGCCTAGGCTGCTCAGGGCGTCCAGCAGGGGCCTCATGGGCCTCCTTGAAAGAGAGGGGGCCGCCGTCAACGTTACGCAGCCATCCGCGAGGGCGCAGACGGCCGTAATCAACCTGATGGTGGTCCCTGACTCGCCGCAGTATATGGCTTCACCCGGCGCCTTGAGGCTGCCCCCCTCGACGATCCACGTATCTTCACTGGCCTTCACCGTGATGCCTAGCATCTTCACCGCGTTCAGCGTCGCCAACGTGTCGTCGCATACCAGGGGGCGTCTTATCGATGTCCTTCCCTCGGCGAGCGCGCCTAGGATCGCCATCCTGTGCGTCATGCTCTTCGATGAAGGCGCCTCGAGACGGCCTCTCACCTGAGCTGGACCAATCTGAGCCTTCAAGTCGACTCCCCCAGCGCAGCGGCTATCTCGGCTGCTAGCTGCGTCGGCGACGCCCCCGTGGTGTCCATGACGAGGTCCGCGGCCTCCAGGTACAGCGGCATCCTCTTCCTCAGCAGGGCCTCTGCCTCGGCTCGCGCGTCGTCGACGTTGAGCAGCGGCCTCACGTCGCTGTCCCTCGTCCTCTCCACGATCTTGTCGATGGACGCGGTGAGGAGGACGAGCACCGAGTTGCTCCTAAGGGCCTCGACGTTCTCCGGGTCCAGGACGGCGCCCCCGCCGCAAGCTATCACTTGGCGGTCTCTCTTCGCCACCTCCTTGGCGACCTCTTTCTCGAGAGCCCTGAATTCCTTCTCTCCCTCAGCCGCGAATATTTCCTTGATCTTCGCCCCGGCGCGTCTCTCGATCATCTCGTCCATGTCCACGAAGCCATAGCCCAGCCTCTCCGACAGCTCCTTGCCGACAGTAGACTTACCGACCCCCATGAAGCCATAGAGAGCGACGTTCAAAGCCTCACGCCCCCAGCCTATCCTCGACAACCCGTTGCATGAGTTCAACCGGTGGCTCGACACCCGTCCACATGCGGAACGCCTCGGCCCCCTGATAGACGAGCATCTTGACGCCGCTGAGAGTCCCTGCGCCCTTGGCTTCCGCGTCTCTCAGCAGCCTGGTCTTGACGGGGTTATACACCACGTCGTAGACGAACAGGCCGCTGTGGAGAAGCCCCTCGGGGACGGGTGAGTCAGACACGTTAGGGCTCATGCCCACCGAGGTGGTGTTGATCAGCACATCTGTGTCTTCGATGACGCCGGGCAGCTGAGATAGGCCGCCGTACAGTAGCTCAGCCGAGGTCTGAGGCCTCAGGTCGTCCACCAGGTTTCGCGCTCTCTCGACGCTCCTGTTCAGGACCGTTACTCTGCAGTCCACGCGGGAGACCTGATAGGTTATGGCCCGTGAAGCGCCACCCGCCCCCAGGATGGTTATGTTTCTGCCTATCAGGCTGCCATACTCCTCCGTGAGGGCTCCTACCCCTCCCGTGCTGTCTGTGTTGTAACCGTACAGCCTTCCTTCTCTGTGGACGATGGTGTTCACCGCCCCTATCGCCCGGGCCGTCTCGTCGACTTGGTCTAGGTGCCTCATGACCTCCACCTTGTGGGGGATTGTCACGTTGGCGCCCAGTACATCGGGTTTCCTGAGCTTATCGATGGATTCCTCTAACTGCCCCGGCTTCACCGGCGCCAGCCTGTACTCTGCGTCGAGCCCGAGGGCCTTGAACGCGGCGTTGTGCATCGCTGGGCTCATGGAGTGCTCCACCGGGTAGCCGATTATGTAGCACAGCTTCACCGCCCAACCCCCATGGCTTCGTAGAGTTCACGCATCTTCTCGAGCGTCAGCTGCCCCGGGGCGCTCTCCTCCCCCTGCAACGTTGACGCGTAGGTGAAGGCGCCGCCCATCAAGGGAGACAATACTCTCGAAGGGACTCCTTGCAGCCCCATGCCGAAGCTGACGTTCCCAGGCTTCCCCGACAGGTAGGCGAGGTAAACTAGGTTGTCGCCGTAGCCGTTGGCTGTTCCCACCAGCTTGACTATGTCTGCGCCCATATACTCGGCTCGCTCGTTGAGGCGGTTGAGCTCCTCCAGCGTCGGCGTGGCCTCGAAGTCATGGTGGGACAGGATGCACATGGAGCCAAGGTCATGCATGTGCTTGACGGCGTCGCCGGAGCTTGGGGCCGCCAACTCCACGTCGGCGTACTCGAAACCGGCTTCACACGCCTCGTACAGCTTCCCGAGCCTCTTTTCCTCGGCTTCCTTGGAGAGCCCTCCCTGATACGCAGGGCGGTTGGTGGCTATCAGCGGAGTATCGGTCGCGTCCCTTATCCGGCGTGGGTCAATGGGCTCAACGCAGTAGTCGAACCTGATCTCTATAAGGTCTGGAGACGATAGCCCCCTGACCCGGGCTATGGTTTGTTCCATGTCGCGGGCTGTAACGGCGACGCATATAAGCGGCTTCACATGACAGCCTCCAGAGCCTCCATCAGCTTGGACTCCTCCACCGTCCTCAGGGTGGGCTGACTACCTATCCCCGTAGGTAGTATCATCCTGATCCTTCCCTCCTCCGACTTCTTGTCCCGCCTCATGTACCGGATCAGTTCGTCCGCCTCCAAGGCGGCGGGCAGCTTTGTGGGGAGGCCAAGCCGCTCTAAGGCGAGTCTCTGTGACTGGGCTTCCTCCGGGTCCATTAACCCCATTCTGACGGCTAGGTCGGCGGCGTACACCATACCTATGGACACAGCCTCGCCGTGCCTGAGCCCAGGGCTCGCAAGCCTCTCGGCAGCGTGGCCTAGGGTGTGGCCGTAGTTGAGCGCGGCCCTTACTCCCTTGTCGTCACGTTCGTCCTCCTCCACGTACGTTGTCTTGATGGACGCGCATCTGCCGATGACGTGGCTCATACACTCCTGGTCGAGCCCTAGGAGACGTTCCGTGTTCTTCTCTACGTAGCGGAACAGGGCCTCTTCGGCTATTACGCCGTACTTGATCACCTCCGCCAGCCCCGACCCGACCTCCCTGATGGGTAGGCTGCGCAGGAGGAGGGGGTCGGCGACAACTGCGATGGGCTGGTGGAAGCTCCCGATCATGTTCTTTCCCTTGACGTGGTTCACGGCGGTCTTGCCGCCTATGCCGCTGTCCACCATGCCCAGAAGCGTCGTCGGCACCTGGACCACGGCGACGCCCCTCATGTATATGGAGGCCGCGAACCCGGCGAGGTCGCCCACGGCTCCGCCGCCCAGCGCGACGACTACGCCGTTCCTGTCCAAGCCTGCGTCTAGGAAGCCGCCTAAAAGGGCGCCCGCGTTCTCCCATTCCTTAGCCATCTCACCGTCAGGGACCACGAGGGTCCTGGGGTTGAGGCCCCCTAGGCTAGCAGCCACGGCCTCCCCGTAGAGCCTGTCGATGGGCTCTGAGGTGACCACGACGCAACCAGTCGCATCCGGCTTGGACGCAGCGAGGACCTCCCCGAGCCTACCTGACAGCCCGGCCCCCACGTATATTTGGTAGCCTCGGTCGCCGAGCCTTATCTCCGCTGCCGCGTATTCGGTCAGATTCATACTAGATGTTTCTCCCGACTGCGTCGGCCACTTTTCTGATCTGGCTCATGAGATCCGTGAGCTCCGGCGGCCTGAGGCTCTGGGCTCCGTCGCTTAACGCCTCCTCTGGGCGCGGATGCACCTCCACCATGACACCGTCGGCACCGGCGGCGACGCCGGCCAACGCCATCGGGGTCACGAGGCTCCTGACTCCAGTGCCGTGGCTAGGGTCGATGACCACCGGCAGGTGGCTAGACTGATGTATCACCGGCACGGCGGAGACGTCCAGGGTGTTTCTCGTGACCTTGTTGAATCCCCTGACGCCTCTCTCGCAGAGGATGACGTTCTGGTTTCCCTCGTTGAGTATGTACTCTGCGCATCCCAGCCACTCCTCCATGGTGGCGGCCATCCCTCTCTTGAGGAGCACGGGCTTCTCAGAGGATCCGACTCTGCGCAGCAGGGGGTAGTTCTGCATGTTCCTGGCGCCTATCTGCAGCACATCTGCGTAGCTCTCCACCAGCTCTACGTCACCTGGGGCGAGTACCTCGGTCACCACTGGTAGCCCGGTCTCGTCACGCGCCTCCGCCAGTATCTCCAGCCCCTCCTCGCCGAGCCCCTGGAAGCTGTAGGGCAGGGTCCGGGGCTTGAATGCTCCTCCTCTCAGCATGTGGCATCCAGCCTCCTTCACTATCCTCGCCGTTTCCATGAGCTGGTCTCTTGACTCTACGCTACAGGGCCCTGCTATCACGACGATCCGCTCTCCCCCTACCTTGTGGGGGCCCACCTCCACGATGGTTCTGTGGTCTGGGCTCTGCTTAGACGCTAGCCTGAGCTTGTCCGATATCTTGATTATCGTCACTTCTTTTTCGCCTCCAACACTTGCTTGGCTGCCTCGGCCACCGCAGCCGGGGTTAAGCCGTATCTCTCCAGCAGCCGCTGGTAGTTCCTGCTAGACGTGCCGAACCTGTCCATGATCCCGACCCTTCTGAGGGGCGTGGGGTAGTTCTCGGAGAGGACCTCAGAGACGGCTCCCCCAAGCCCCCCTATTACGCTGTGTTCCTCGACGGTCACCACGGCTCCGGTCTCCTCCGCCGACTCGATCACCGCCGACGTGTCCAGCGGCTTCACGGTGTGCATGTCGACGACCTTCGCCTCCACCCCGTCCCCCCGCAGGGACTCCGCGGCTTGCAGCGCGACATGAACCATGTTTCCGGCGGCGATGATGGCAACGTCGCTTCCCTCCGAGAGGGTCTCTGCTCTTCCGATCCTGAGCTCGACGTCGTCTGGGTAGATGGTGGGAGTGGCCCCCCTGGACAGCCTCATGTAGACGGGGCCCCTACGGTCTATCATCTCCCTTGTCAGGCATCCCGCCGCTGCCGCGTCCGCCGGCACCACGACGGACATGTATGGTATGACCCTCACCGCGGCGATGTCGGCTATGGACTGGTGGGACTCGCCGTCGGCGCTGGGCGACAGCCCGCTGTGGGTGCCCACTATCTTGACGTTCAGGTTCTGCCTGGCGACGGTGTTTAACACCTGCTCCCAAGCCCTGCCGACGATGAAGGTGGCGAACGCAGCCGCGACGGGGGTCTTACCCGAGACGGCTAAGCCTGAAGCCACCCCCACGAGATCCTGCTCGCTGATCCCTATCTGGATGAATCTGTCCGGGTAGGCCTCCTGGAAGAACCCTGTCTTCGTAGACGCCGAGACGTCGGCGTCGAGGACGACGAGATTCGGGTCAGTGGCTCCCTTCTCCACCAGTGCTCGGCCGAAGTACTCGACCTGGGCTTTGAGCTGCAAGGCTAGTCCCTCTCCAGCTCATCCAGTGCCTGCTGTAGCTGGGATGCGTTGGGCACGCTCCGGCTGAACTTGTTGCCCTCCATGAAGCTCACGCCCTTGCCCTTGGTGGTCTTGGCGACGATGACGTGGGGCCTGCCCTTCGTGTGCTCGCAGACCTCCAGGGCGTCTAGGACCGCGTAGACGTCGTGACCGCTGACGTTCATTACGTTCCAGCCGAAGGCGCGCCACTTCTCAGACACCGGCTCCACGGACTTCACCTGCTCCGTTATACCTGTGAGCTGGTACTGGTTCCTGTCGACTATGACTACTATGTTGTCGAGCCCGTAGTGGGCCGCCGTCATGGCGGCCTCCCACACCTGGCCCTCGTTGAGCTCGCCGTCGCCCAGAATCACGTAGATCCTGTGGGACGCTTTGTCCATCTTGGCCGCGAGGGCCATCCCCACCGCCACGCTGAGGCCTTGCCCCAGAGAGCCCGTGTCCACGTCCACCCCCGGCGTTATGGTGTCGGGGTGGCCGTGCAGCCGGCTGTCCAGCTCCCTCAGGGAGTTGAGCTCCTCCTCAGGGAAGTAGCCGGCCTCGCTGAGCACCGCGTAGAGGGCTGGCGCGGCGTGCCCCTTGCTGAGTATGAGCCTGTCCCGATCCACCCAGTCGGGGTTCGAGGGATCGTGCTGCATCTTCATGAAGTAGAGTATGGCGAGTATGTCGACTATGCTCATGCTGGCGCCCAGGTGGCCGCTGCCCGCCTCGGCCACCATCTGGAGGACCTTCCTCCTGATGTCCTTAAGCAGCTGGCCCAGGGGCTTCACGCCGGTCTTGGTCTGGACGAGGTCGCCCGCCAATATGGGCTCGTCCTCGGTCGTGAGGTTCGTTATGAACATCCCGAGCTCTGTGAGCCCCACCCCCTTGAAGAGGGGGGGCTCCCCGTAGTCGATGAGCTTCAGGCTCCTCAGCGCCTGGGCGTGGAACCGCAGCTCCTCTATGGGTACATTGTACCTGCGGCTCACCTCACGAAGAACAGAGGTGATGGAGGTAGGCACCCGGGGGACGTTGGTAAGGATGAGGACTTGGTCCTTGGATATGGTTCGAAGAACTATTCTGCGCAGATCTTCAAGCTGGCTCTGGTTGAGGGAAATTGGCGCATTGATGACACCACCGAATGTACGGCAACAAGTGGGTAACCCTATATAAGAGTATTGGGTTGGAGGAATTACCTATTCTACTAGTAATCAGTTCAGCTGGGTAGCCTCGAACTCCTTGACCGTGTCCAGCTGCTTGGCCCGGGCTACGAGGTCCCCCAGCTCCCCGATGACGAGCTCTCCGTAGGCGTTCCATACTCCTGAGACTTCGTCGTGGTGGAGCTCGTCCAGCGCGTTGAGGTTGACCTGTGCGCCTATCACCTCCGTCAGCTTCTTAAGCGACCCCGGGACGTCCTTGATCCTCGCACTTATGTGGACGAGGCCACTGTCAGGTGGGAAGAAGTCTATGAACATGGCCCTTATCCTAGGCCAAGCCTTGACCACCGCGTACTTCGCCCTCTTCACCTGCGCCTCCGCTGGTTCGTCGGAGACCACCCTCACCCAGTCTCTCTCGTCAGCCTCAACCATGTAGGTGGCTGAGAGGTTGAACGAGACCGGGAACAACTCCGTTATCTCCCTGCCGGTCACGAATCCACCCATGTCGCTGATCTCGGCCATTATCTCGTCGGGGGACACCCCTGAGTCCGCGAAGTCCACCAGGAACTCCGAGACCCAGATGTTGCTGAACCCGAAGGCTCCGCCCGTCAAGATGTTGAGCCCTCTCTTGCTGAAAAGCTCCGTGACGCCGGAGAGGCTTCCCCGGACGTCATCAAGGAACATCCTGAAGTAGCTCACGGTGGAAGTCAGCCGGAGGGGCGACAACAGCAGCCTGCCGGTCTCTGGCTCTATGTATCCGAAGAGAGTCTGCCCGGGGAAGACGCCTATGACGCCGCCGACCTTGGGCGGTATCTTGAGGCTCCAGCCGTCCTCGGTGAGCTCCACCTTGGAGTGTTCGCAGACGATCATGGCTCAACAATTCACATGGTCAGATAAAGAGTTTTCAACCGGTGGCTCTGGGAAAGCTTTTACAGGCATGCATTAGAGAACCGAGGTGGATGACGTTGAAGCACATCATTCTCGACACGGACCCCGGGGTGGACGACGCCTTGGCCTTCCTCCTGGCGTTTGGCAGCCCGGAGCTGATGGTGGAGGCCGTCACCACCGTCGTGGGGAATGTCAGCCACGGGAAGGGACACAGGAACGCCAAGCAGCTCCTGGAGTTCTTGGGGCGGACAGACGTCCCCGTCTGCGGGGGCGCCGTGAGGCCCCTTGTGAGGGGGCTCAGGCACGCCGAGGAGGTCCACGGGGAGACCGGCCTGGGCGGCGCCTCCCTGCCAGAGCCTAGGATGAGGTCTGACGACAGGAGCGCCGTCCAGGTGATCCACCAGAAGGCCGATGAGCTGGGAAAGGAACTGACCCTCGTCGCCGTAGGTCCTCTCACCAACGTCGCCGCCGCGGTGGTCGGCGACCCCGAGCTACCGTCGAAGGTGAAAGGCCTCGTAATTATGGGAGGGGCGTATAACCTTACCCCTTATGGGCATGGGAACGTCAGCGCCGTGGCGGAGTTCAACGTGTGGCACGACCCGGAGGCGGCGAAGATAGTCTTCAACAGCGGCATCCCCATGGTATGCGCCGGCCTCGATACAACGACCTACCCCGACTACCGTATGAGCGTCGAGATGTTCAAGGAGATAGAGGCGCTGGGCACCAGACGCTCCCGGCTCATAGTCGACCTCTGCAGAGGCATCGTGGAGAGGTTCAACGGCTTCAGCCTCCACGACCCCATGGCCGTGGCGTACCTCGTCGACCCCACCATATTCGAGACCCGGAGATGCAGGGTGGACGTGGAGACCTGCGGGGAGCTGACCAGAGGCATGACCGTCGTCGAGCGGCGGCACCACAGGATCGTGGAGGAGGAGGCAAACGCCGAGGTGATCGTCGAGGTAGACGCAAAACGTTTCCACAGGCTCATCATGGACAGGGTGGTCAAGGGGCATGACGGTTGACCTAATCTGCTGCGGCGCCATAAACTGGGACATCAACCTGTTCATGGAGAGGCTCCCCAGGACGGGCGAGGAGGTCCCCGTGAGGGAGATACAGCGTGTGTCGGGGGGCACGGCCGCCAACGTGGCGGTGGCCGCGGCGCGGCTGCTGGGGCCTGGACGCGTCGCGTTCGTCGGTGCGCTTGGGGAGGACCCCATCGCGGAGCAGCAGATAAGCATCCTCGGGGAGGAGGGCGTCGACTTCAGCGGCGTCCTCATAGTCCCCGGCGAGGAGTCAGGGCAGGCCTACATCAGCATAGGCGCCGACGGCGCCAACGAGATACACACCTACTTCGGCGCCAACCTCAGGCTCAAGGGCGAACACTTCCGTGACAGGGAGCGCCTCGACCTCATAAGGCAGGCCGGCGTCTGCGTCATAATGGACCCGCCCATCGAGGCCGCCGAGGCGCTCGCCGCCACATGCAGGATGCACGGCGTCACGGTCATGTGGGACCCCGGGGTCTACGCTGAGCACGGCCTGGAGACTCTGCTGCCTACCCTGAGGAACACGGACTACTTCATACTGAACCACCTTGAGTACGAGAACCTGCTGGGAACCAGCGACCCCAAGCAGGTGATGGAGAGGCTGGACGAGCACGTCAGGGGCGTCAAGGCGATCATCAAGAACGGCGCCGAGGGCTCCACCATCTGCCTCGACTCCACCGGGGCCACCGTCTCCATGGACGCGGTGCCCCTCGAGGAGCTGGGGCTCAGGGTGGTGAACACGGTTGGCTGCGGCGACGCCTTCATAGGCGGGTTCGCCTCAGCCAAGGTCGAGGGCCTCGACGACATCGAGGCGCTCAGGCAGGCGAGTGCAGCCGGCAGCTTCAAGGCTACCCGGAAGGAGACCCGGGGCGGGCCGACGGCGGAGGAGCTCAGAGAACTGATAGCCAGGTGGAGGACTCTCTGACTCGGTTTTGGGACCAGTGTTTCATTGATTAAGGTTATAAAACACTGTCCCAGTACTTTTGTAACATGAAGCACTTCCACTACACAGAAGTCGAGAACCTGGACGTACCAGAGCCAGCTGAAAAAGTTAAGATCAGGTGGCTCATCAACGAGAAGACCGGCGCCCCCAACTTCGCGATGAGGCGGTTCGAGGTGGCCCCAGGCGGCAGCACGCCCTATCATACCCACGATTGGGAGCATGAAGTCTACGTGCTGGAGGGAGACGCCGTCGCCGTCTCGAAGGACGGGGAGACGGCCATCGGCCCGGGTAGCGTCCTGCTCGTGGAGCCCAACGAGGTGCATAACTTCAAGAACACGGGTGACCGGCCCCTCGTGTTCCTGTGCCTGATCCCCCTACAGAAATAGCTTTTCTGGGTGTATTTGACCCGTTTCCGGGTTTTTCCCATCGATCCACGTAAATTTACTGGTAATCCATATTCCTTTTTAATAATACTCCGCGTTGAGAGAACGAAGAACATGAATCGCGGATACTCCTCTAGAACTGTAAACCATGTTTGTAGGGGTGCCCTATACACTCTAGGTTATAGGTCATATCCGTCGAACGATTGTCTTAGTAGGGGTCAATATTGAAAAGCAGGCGATCTAAGCTCGAAATATACCTAGATGTGCTCAAGGTGATCAAGGAGGGCACGAAGAAGCCTACACGCATCATGTACGGTGCCAACCTTTCATGGAAGCTGCTTCAGGGCATTCTCTCCTCTATGGCGGTCCAGGATCTTATTGTTGAGGTCGACGCGTCCGAGTCGAAGGACAAGCGGACAAGCAAGTACTACGAGATTACCCCCAAGGGTGACAGCGTCATCAGGTACTTCGATCGAGCCAAGGGACTCATCGAGATCGACGAGCCTGACTTCAACCCCCTCCAGATCGCCCGGGGACGGTAGAGGAACCCCAACCCTTTTTTCCTGATAGATTTTAATGGAGACTAGGTTTCCAGCTTCTTCCCGTACTTGTCGCCGTAGAAAAGCATATCGAAGGCTTTCCTTCCTCGGGGGTCGGGCTTCTGGTCCGGCACACCAAGGGGCAGAAGGACGATCACCCTCATCTCCTCTGGTATCCGCAGGAGCTCCTTCACCTTGTCCTCGTTGAACGCGCCTATCCAGCAGGTGCCGTACCCCAGCTCCCAGGCTGTAAGCACCATGTGCTCCACCGCGGTCATGACGTCTCGCTCGGCCCAGCGCTCGTAGACCTCAGGGTTCTTGGGGTCCATGGCCAGTGCCGCGACTATGACGTCTGCGTCTCCTACCCAGGTCTGGTTACGTGCGACGACTCCGAGCTTCTTCCTCAGCTCGGGGTCCCTGACGACGACGAACCTCCACGGCTGCTTGTTCCCGGCGCTGGGCGCCAGCCGGGCGGCCTCCAGTATCTGCCTGAGGTGCTCGTCGGGGACCGACTCGGGCTTGTACTTCCTCACGCTTCTCCGGGTCTTGATGACATCGAAAACATTCATTGTACCGGATCAAGCGGAACGACTCGATTTAACCTAATCGAATCCACGACCTCAGTTTTTATCCTTGGTAGCTTAGATCATACCGTGAAAGGCTTTGAGGATAGCGGTAGCGAGCTTCAGCCATGAGACCCTGACCTTCTGCCCCGAGATCAGCACCCTTGAGGCTTGGGAGGCGGGCGGCATCAGGTACGGGCCCGACGCCCTAGACACCGCGGGGGAGGGCAAGGGATACATCACCGGCTACAAGGAGGCCGCCGAAGACCAGGAGGATGTAGAGCTCGTCGGCATACTCCGCACAGGCTGGCCAAAGCTGACCGGCTACGGCAGCTGGATCACGACGGAGGCCTTCGACGTGATCACGGGCCGCATCGTGAGCAGGCTGGAGGAGCAGGTATACGGGGAGGGGGTCGACGGCGTGCTGCTGGCGTTGCACGGCGCCATGGCTGTGACCAACGTGCCTCGCCCGGAGGCCGAGATAGTGCGTAGAGTGAGAAAGGCTGTCGGCGACGTCCCCATCATGGTTACGTTTGACCTCCACGCCAACGAGGATGTGGAGATGGCTCACGCAGCCGACGCGGTGTTCATACTCAAGACCTATCCCCACCTGGACAGCCACGACATCGGGTACACGGCGGCGAGGTGTATGATAGATACCATAAGGGGCGACTTCAGGCCGGAGATGGCGTTCAGGAAGCCCGGCGTCGTGAGCGCCAGCGTCTTCCAGGCGTCTGAGTTCCACCCAATGAAGAAGGTGTACGACAGGTGCCGGGAGTGGGAGGAGAGGGGCGTCTACTGCGCCTCGGTGGCCCCCGGCTTCGCGTACGCAGACGTGCCGGATCTGGGCGCCAGCGTCTTCGTGGTCACGGACGGGGATAGGGAGCTGGCCGAGGAGGCGGCTCAGGACCTCCACGAACTCGTGTGGAGCCTCAGGGAGGACCTTACGCGGAGTCTGCCCAAGGCCGGGGAGGGCGTCGCCGAGGTCATCGAGATGGTGAATTCGGGGAAGAGACCCGTTGTCATCGCCTACCACGACGACAGGCTGGGGGACGGCACCCACGTGCTCCGAGAGTTGCTGGACCAGGGAGCCGTGAACTGGTGCAGCACAGGCGTAGCCGACCCGGAGGTGTTGAGGATGCTCAGCGAGAAGCACAAGGTGGGGGACACTGTAACCGTGGAGATCGGCGGTTGGCTCGACCCCATAAGCGGCGACCCCGTCATGGTCTCCGGGAGGATAGAGTATCTCGGCAGCGCAGAGTGGGTCGAGACCGGCCCCATGGGGCGAGGCGCACACGAGAAGGTTGAATTGGAGGCGTCCCTGGACCTTGGGGAGAACAGGCACGTGGTGGTAACAGAGAGGCTGTCGGCTCCCATGAGCGCCGACCCGCTGAAGGCGCTGGGTCTGGACGTGGACAGCTTTGACATTGTGGAGATCAAGAGCAGGATTCACCACAAGGCCTGGTGGGACACGTGGAGCGCCGTGGACTACCCGGTGGATCCGCCGGGGCTGGGCCCCGCGGACCTCAGCATACTGGAGTATAAACATATGCGATGGGACGCCTATCCCACCGGAGGTAAGTATAGGGCAAGGTAAACCGTCACTCGACTTTCACGGTGAACCTGAGCACGGCCAGCGCCGTGAAGTTGATGGCTATGGCGATGTTGAAGACGTTGCCGAAGCCTATGAGTTCGGCGAGGTAGCCCGCCACCACGGGGGCTATGGCTCCGACTATGCTGCCTGGGAGGAAGAACAGGGCGTATCCTAGTCCTCTCTGTCTCCGGGGTGTGAGCTTGGCCATTATGGCGCTTCTGGGCGCCATGCCGAGGGTGCTGGTGAACCCGTAGGCGACGTAGAGGGCGGTGAACGCCGTGTTGCCGGGTATGTTGAAGCTTAGGGCGAGGAGGGTGAACGCGGCGAGGAGGACACCCTGGAGCCACCGTTTGTCCCCATGTCTGGCCGCCATGTATCCGCCGATGGGCGCCGCTATGAGCCCTGTGAGGGTTGTGGCGCTGCTTATGAGGGAGGCGAGGGCGATGTCCATTCCTCTTATGTCTTGGAGGTATAGGACGAGGAAGCTGCTTATCATGCTGCCCCCCATGCTGCGGAGCGCGGAGTAGACGAGGAACATGACGAGGCTCGCTGTGAGGAACCTCTGGGAGTCGCCTTCCTCCTCGGGTTTGTCGTCGTTCAGCTTCTTCTCCTCTGGGGTCTCCTCCTTGATGAAGAGCACCATGACGATGCCTATGATCATGGGCACGGCGAGGACCAGGTAGACCTGTCTCCACTGCCAGGCTAGTACGCCGATGAGGAGGCTCACGGCGAGGGGCCCCATGGCGTGGCCTAGGGTGCCGCCGGCTCCGTGGAGGCCGAGGGCCTTGGATCTGTCCTGGGGTTTGAATTGTTTGGTGGTGTAGCTGTAGCTGGCGGGGTGGTAGATGGTGGTGTTTATGTAGACGAGGCTTATGGCGGCCACCAGCATCACGGGGTTCCTTGCTAC
The DNA here is from genome assembly GCA_964618045.1 of uncultured Candidatus Bathyarchaeia archaeon. GTDB lineage: Archaea > Thermoproteota > Bathyarchaeia > TCS64 > TCS64 > RBG-16-57-9. Next base: position 44,861 of record CAZTZC010000002.1, read on the forward strand.
GCCGGCGAGTGTGGCGCCGGCGGCGGCGAACGCGAAGCTGAGGAGGAGCATCTTCTTGCTGCCTATCCTGTCGGTGAGGAGGCCTGTGGGTATGGCGAGGAGGGCCTGGCAGAGGGGCGGTATGGCGGCTATTAGGCCTAGTTGTTGGAGTGTGAGGTTGAACTCTGTTCTGAGGAGGCTGAATATGGCGGTGTGGATGCCGCCGAAGACGTGGGTGAAGGTGTGGGTGGCGGCCATGGCTATGAGGCCGTAGCTTAGCAGCTTGACGGTCTTCTCATGTTTTTCTCCCATCTTTGACGCCGTTATGGACGGCGGCCTGTATTTAAGATTGGTTGAGGGGTTTCACCGGATTATCTGTAGCTCCCCTATGTCTCTGTACTCGCTGACGTTCTCTGAGCCTGTCGCCGTCACCACGTAGCTGTCCTCGGTGTGTACCCTTGCGTGTTCCATAACCGCGCTGGGCTCGACCTGGAAGAACATGCCCTGCTTCAGGGTCCAGTCTCCGTGGCTGGGGCCGAGGAAGGGGTACTCGTGGCACCCGATGCCGAGGCCGTGGCCGATGAACGCCCTGTTGTAGGGGTGGCCGCGGCCCTCGTAGAACTCCTTTACGGCTTCGTGGACCTCCTGCACCTTCACTCCTGGGGCGAGGGCTTCTCCGGTGGCTCTCTCGGCGTCGACGGCGAGGCTGTACGCCTTGAGTTGAGTGGGATCGGGTTTGGCTACTGCGGCTGTTCTGCTTATGTCGCTGAGGTAGCCGTCGAATAGGCAGCCGAAGTCGACGTGTATGAGGTCGCCAGGCTTGATGCGGTAGTCGCCGGGGATGTGGTGGGTCTCGTGGATGTTGGGGCCGGCTCCCAAGGTCATGAAGGCGACGGTGTCGGCACCGTACTCCAGGGTGAGGCTTATCATGGTTTGGGCTATCTTTTTCTCGGTGTCGCCGGGCTTGGCTGTCTCGAAGGCGGCTGTGATGGCTTTGGCGGTGGCCATGTTTATGCGGCTCAGGTGTTTGAGCTCGTCTGGGGTCTTGACTGAGCGGAGTTTGTCTAGTATGGGCTGGCAGTCGGTTAGCTGGGCTTCCGGTAGTAGGCTTCTTAGGTGGTCGAGGAGGGCGCCGGGGATGTCGTGGGTCTCGACGCCTATCCTGTTTTTGCTTTGGCCTAGTTCTGTTAGGGTTTCTGCGAGGTAGTCTATGGGTTTGAGGGGTTCCCATTCGCCGCCTTGGTAGACGCGTAGGTCTTTGATCCATGTGGTTTTCTGGGCTGTGACGTGTTCGTTGGCGTGGACGGCGAGGACGGGGTCTCCGTCGAGGGGTATTATTGTGGCTGCGAGGCGTTTGAGCATGGTGATGGTGATTATGTCGCTGTGGCTTGTGTAGTAGACGTTGTCGTGGCTGGTGGCGACTATGGCGTCTAGGTTGTTTTGCTTCATGTGTTGTCTTGTTTTTGTTATGTCGAATCCTGTCTTCATGGTTTAGGGGTGGTTGTTGTGGTATTCATGGTTTTCTTGGGGTTGTACCATGTAGCTTGGTATTACGGAAAAAATTTTCTGTGGTGGGTTTGATGTTCCCGGTTACCGGGAATAAGCGTTTTCTGGGAGCGTCTATATATTCGGTGGATGACACTTTTGTATATGATTTGGTGTTTTAGAGGCGTTTCTGGGGCTTCTTTCTGTTGGAGGGGCTTGGATTCGCCTTAGGTGCTGGCCCCCCTCCCCCTATTTTTACCTCTAATTAAGGTAGGATTCGAACCCCACCCCCCGCACCATTGACCCAACCCACCGCATTTGGCTATTTGCGTTTTTTATATAGCATGAACCCATCCTGTGTTGTATTTTCGTAGACAAATCCTTCTTGGATTAGTAGTATTGCTTCTTTGGTCGGTGATGCTGTTATTTCATCAAATGATTCGTTTTCAGGGAAGCTGACATCCAAAAAAATGA
>CAZTZC010000003.1:0-43158 GCA_964618045.1 uncultured Candidatus Bathyarchaeia archaeon
GGATGGGCCGGGTGCAGCACTCGTTGTGCCCCGGCAGCACGAGCACCCTGATGATTAGCTCCCCGTGCTCGTGAGCCATCATGTGGTTCCGCGTGCAAGCCTCCCAGTAGCCGGGGGCGTCGCTGATGGCCGCGGCGCACTCGTCGTTGCCGTACTTGAAGTCCAGGAGGTAGACGTCTATGAAGCCGGCGAGGAGCCTGGAGACCTCCTCCGAGTAGTAGCTGTTGCTGTTCCAGACGGTGGCGATGCTGTTGTCCACGTGCCTGAACGCCTCCAGCCACTGCCAAGTCACAGGCGTCGGATCGCCGCCTACCATGTTCAGGTTCCTGCAGCCTTTGTCTGCGAGGTCTTTTACCTGGACAGCCATGAGCTCGGGGGTGACGCTGGCGCCGCTGCTCATCCACTGGCTGATGTCCCAGTTCTGGCAGTGGATGCACCTCATGCTGCAGCCCCCCGTGAAGACGGTGCCGCTGGGCACCAGCTCGGGCTCCTCCCCCATGTGGGGGAAAGCCGAGTAGAGGCTGAAGTTTCTGCCGGCGCCGCAGTAGCCTTTGTCGCCTCGGAGCCGGTTCACGCCGCAGCTGCGCTCGCAGAACCTGCACTCTCTCATGAGGCGGTGCCCCAGCAGCACCTTGAGATCGTACCAAGACCGATCCACAGGCTTGGGCTTCCTCCGCGAGGCATCAACGGATTCTTGGACGAGCCTATACCCGGCGAGCAGGCCGTCGTGGGTCTCCCAGAGCTCCTCGACAGGGTCCCTTCTGCCGTACTCGGCCTCGATGGACTTGGCTACCAGGTGCTTCGCCTGCCTCTTCGCCCTAACGACGTCTATGTACCGCGGGAGGGCACGTTGAACACCGGGATCGTCGAGGATGCCCCTTGCGTCGGGACGCGTTACCCACATCAAGAAACCAGTGGGTGCCCCAGTTAAAGGAGTTTCACTGTGGCAGCCGATAATATTCGGATGGGCCAGACGCCTTGACGGTCAATAAAAAGGATTGCGTGATGATGGTTTCTAGTTGATCCGCTCCAGCATGAAGGAGACGGGGCGGACTCCGTCGGTGCAGCAGGCGACCGTCTTCCCCTCCTCGGCCCACGGGAAGTTGCCGCCGAAATAGAGGACGGACAGACTCTTGAATAGGTCGTTCCAGGCCCAGACGCAGAACCCCTCGGGCTTCACGCCGTTCTCGACGATGAACTCCTGTCCCTCCTCGAAGGCGGGGCAGATCTCGAACTTCCTGTCCGTCCCGGGCACGTTGGGGACGTCTCCGTCGAAGATGATGGACGGGTCGACTTTTTTCAGGACGGTGATCTTCACTTTGGGTCTTGGCATACGTTTGTTTCCTCCTGGTATGTATACCGCATACGGTACATAATTTAAGGTTTACGGTATATACCGTATAGTATAATTAGGGGATGTTTAAAAGGTCACACGACCATATAATGCCTGAAATGGCCAAGAAGAAGACCTCGATCTACATAGACGAAGAACTCTGGAACGAGTGGATGCACTTCGTTCTCGACGACTCTAGCTACGGATCATCGCGTAAGGCTAGCGAGGCTCTCGAGGACGCCATGCGATGTTACCTGAGCCAAAAAAAGGGGAAGACTATCTAGCACATCTAAACCAGCAACCGTTATTACACTCAGATGAGCCAGACATCATGAGAGACATGGAGTCCAGGTTCGTGGAGAGGCTCACCGAGGACACGGTGCGGTGCACCATCTGCCCCAGGATGTGCATCGTGAAGCCGGGCCAGAAGGGGTTCTGCGGCACAAAGGAGAACGTGGACGGAAAGCTCATCAGCCTCACCTATGGTCAGCTCTCGGCTTTCGCCGTGGACCCCATAGAGAAGAAGCCCCTCGCACACTTCTACCCCGGAAGCATGAGCCTCAGCGTCAGCAGCGTGGGCTGCAGCTTCACCTGTCCGTGGTGCCAGAACTGGCACATAAGCATGAGCAACTTGGAGCAGAGCCACACCCGGTTCATGCATCCGGAGGAGGTGGTGGAGGCCGCCATGGTTCAGGAGTGTACAAGTATCAGCTACACCTACAACGAGCCCCTCATCAACCTCAACTACGTGGAGGACACCGCCCGCTTCGCCCACGAGTCAGAGATAAAGAACGTCCTCGTCACAAACGGCTACGTCAGCATACCGGCTCTGGATAGAGTTGTGGACGTCATCGACGCCGCGAACGTGGACTGGAAGGCGTTCAACCACGAGTTTTACAGAAAATACTGCAGCGGCGAGCTACAGAGCGTCCTCGACGCCACGGAGCACATGAAGAAGAACGGCGTCCACGTCGAGGTGACGTTCCTCGTGATACCCGAGACCAACGACAGCCCTGACGAGACCAGGGATATGGCTCGCTACATGGTCGAGCACTTGGGCCCCGAGACGCCGCTTCACCTTAGCAGGTTCTTCCCCATGTACAAGTTCCAGCACGTCCCACCGACGCCGGTGGAGACCTTGGTTAGGGCTAGGGAGATAGCCATGGGGGAGGGGGTCCGATACGTGTTCGTGGGCAACGTCAGGGGCGGCGGCTACGAGGACACGGTATGCCACGTGTGCGGCAAAACAGTCATCAGCCGGTCAGGATACACGATAACGGGCTGGTACCTGGACGAGGACAAGAGGTGCGTCTACTGCGGCACCGAGATACCCATCGTAGGCCACAGGGAGTTCCACCGGCAGAACTACGTCCTATAACATGTTTATTAACCCGCCGTAATGCAATCAATCATACAATCCAGAGTTGAAAACGATGAGCGTAGAACGAAATGTAGTATACTTCGAGAAGCCGGGAAAGGAGCACACAGAGGCGACGCTGAGGATCGCGGTGGAGGCCGCCAAGGAACGAGGCATCGACACAGTCCTCGTATCAAGCACAACGGGCTACACCGCCGAGAAGGCGGCTGAGATTTTCAAGGGGAGCGGGCTGAAGCTCGTGATCGTGACCCACCAGACGGGGTACAGGGACCCCGGAGTCCAGCTATTCCCAGACGAGCTCAGGAAGAAGCTGGTGAAACAGGGGGTCGAAGTGGTCACGTGCACCGATGTGCTCACGGGCACCGTGGACGTAGGCATGAGCCGCCAGAGGCCCCCCAAGACCGAGTCTCTGGACGCGCGGCTGCCCTACATAATGCCGCCGACCAACGTGGTGATCGCAAACACTCTGCGGCTCTTCAGCCAGGGCGTGAAGGTCTGCGCCGAGATAGCCATGATGGCGGTGGACAGCAACGCCGTGCCTTCGGGGAAGATGGTGGCGTGCGTAGCCGGGAGCCACGATGGCGTAGACACTGCCATGGTGTTGACCGCCGCCGAGTCGGGCAGGATCAGGGACATGAAGCTCCACGAGATTCTGTGCAAACCCTTCTAACCTTTTCAATCACTTATTATCAGCCGATCCCGTGTCATATTTGATGTGATGATAGACTACGGCGTACAGATCGAGCCCCAGTATGGGTACACCTGGGAAATGATAAGAGAGACAGCCCTCGCCGCCGAATCGGCTGGATTCGAGAGCCTCTGGGCGTCGGACCACTTCCTCATCCGCCCAGGGGCTGTTGACGTCAACTGCTTGGAGGCCTGGACGGTGCTCACGGCGGTCGCCGTCGCAACCGAGAGACTCAGGGTGGGCGCCATGGTGGCGTCTCAGAGCTACAGGAACCCCGTGCTACACGCAAAGATGGCGGCGAGCCTCGACCACGTCAGCGGAGGCCGGGTCTACTTCGGCATCGGCGCTGGATGGAAGGAAGTGGAGTATAATGCATACAATATCCCTTTCCCGCGCCCAGGGAAACGTGTGAGGCAGCTTGAGGAGGCCATCATCATAGCCAAGAAGCTGTGGACGGAGCTCCAGGCTGACTACCAGGGCAGGTATTACAGCGTCAACGACTGTGTCTTCATGCCCAAGCCGGTGCAGGACCCGTTGCCAGTTCTCGTGGGGGGCATGGGGGCTAAGCTTCTCAAGGTCTCGGCGAGGTATGCGGATGTCGTGAACTTCGCGTGGAACACGCCTCTGGACACCTATGAGGAGAGGCTAGGCGTCCTGGCTAAGCATTGCGAAAAGATTGGACGAGACTATGGCTCCATCAGGAAGTCGGCTGGGCTTCACCTGGCGCTTGAAGGCGTCGAGCCCGGCATTGTAGCACCCTACATGAAGTACTCCGGTGAGAGGAAGTGGGAGTATAAGACGCCGGAGGAGGCCGCCGAGTTCATCAATGGATACGTCGACCTCGGCGTCGACCACTTCGTCATAGTGTTCCCCTACGGCTCGGAGCCTGAGAGCGTCGGGTTCTTCATGGAGCACGTGGCGCCCCTCGTATAACCCCTTTTATCGTTGGTCCGCTTTCATCTACGTTGACGGGTGAGGCGATGAACAGACGCGGCTGGGTGAGCATACTAGGCGTAGTCGTCGTCGCACTGATCTCCGGGGCGCTCCTGTGGAGGCTAATGGTGCAGGGTGAGGCCCTGGGCAGGCTCGGGCTCATAGGTGTCTTCGTGGCGTCGATGCTGAGCCACCTCACCGTCGTCGCCCGGGACATGTTCATACCCCTCTACCTGCCGCTGGCGTCGGTCTACCACCCAGTCGTGTTGGGCTCGGCGGCAGGCACCGGTGCAGCCATCGGCGAGGTGACCACCTACTTCCTTGGCTGGGGAGTCGCCGAGTCCATGGAGAAAATGAGCGGTACAGAGGACAAGATAGCTAAATGGATAAAAAAGTACGGGCTGTGGGCCGTCCTCCTCGTGGCGTTGACGCCGCTGCCTGACACGCCCATAGTGATACTGGCGGGGTCGAGGAAGCTTCCCTTCAGGAGGCTCCTCGCCGTCGAGGTGGCGGGCAAGTCCGCGCTCTACAGCGTGGGTGCCGTGGTGGGCGGCGCCGTGTACGGCGGCCTCGAGAGCAGCCTCGGAACGGTTGCTGCGTCCGGGCTCATGGTCGTCGGCAGCCTGGTCTTCTGCGTTGCTGTCACATGGAAGCCCAGCAGGGACTGGATATTCGGCTTGATGGAGAAGCTAGTCCCCGGTCTCGGTGGATGAACATGTTCGTCCATTGTCGACCAGCGTAACGCTGTTTGTCGAAGTGCTTAAATACGCTGTTCGTAACCACCGATGGACTGCGGAGGATTAGTGATGTTTACGGCAGGGATCAAGGGCATAGGCAGCTATGTTCCGTCTAAGGTGATGACAAACGACGACTGGGCCCAGATAGTTGAGACCAGTGACGAGTGGATAACCACGAAGACCGGGATCAGTGAGCGGAGGATCGCGGATGAGGGCGTCTGCACCAGCGACCTAGCGGTGAAGGCGGCGACCCCGGCGCTGAGGGAGGCGGGCGTGGAGCCCGAGGACCTGGACCTCGTGGTGCTCGCGACGAGCAGCCCCGACGTGCCCATGAGCAGCACCGCGGCGATAGTACAGCACAAGCTGGGCGCCGTCAACGCGGGCGCCTTCGACGTATTGGCGGTGTGCAGCGGCTTCGTCCACGCCCTCGACGTGGGCGCCCGTTACGCGGTGGACCCCCACATCGACAACGTGCTGGTGGCCGCCTCCGAGGTGTACAGCAAGATACTCAACTGGAAGGACAGGACCACATGCGTCTTCTTCGGTGACGGCGCCGGAGCGACGGTGCTCCAGAAGGCAGAGGAAGGCGGCGTAATAGGCAGCTGGCTAAGGGCCGACGGCGGAGGCTCGAAGGTCATCGAGATACCAGCCGGGGGAACCAGGAACCCCATAAGCCACGAGCTCATCGACGATGGGAAGCAGTACTTCCACATGGACGGCAGGGCCGTCTGGGACTTCGCCATAGAGGCGTTCCCACAGGCAGTCAGGGGCGTCCTGGACAGGTACGGCTACGCGCTGGACGACGTGGACATGATCATACCCCACCAGGCCAACATCAACATAATAAAGGTGGGCATGGAGAAGCTGGGCCTCCCCATGGAGCGCGCCCACACGAACCTCCACAAGTACGGCAACATGGCTGGGGCCAGCATACCAGTGGCCCTCCACGAGGCGATACAGGTGGGCAAGATAAGTAGAGGCGACCTGGTGGTCACCGTCGGGTTCGGCGGCGGCCTCACCTGGGGCGCGAACCTGATCCAGCTCTAACCTTTTTTATGCTTGAGAAGCTCCTCGACGGTTAACGTGTTCGCGACGTCGGCGGCCTCGAGCCAGCCGCGTCTGGCCACGGACACCCCCAGAGGCAGAAACTCCAGCTCAGACGGCGAGTGGGCGTCGGTCCCCAGCGTCATCTTGACTCCGTGCTCCCTGGCTCGTCTGCTGTTGACGTCGCTCAGGTCCAGCCTGTCGGGGTAGCAGTTGATCTCCATCATGACGCCCCGCTCTGCGGCGGCCTCGAAGACCGCGTCCAGATCCAGCGCGTAGGGGCTGCGGCGCTGTATCAGCCGCCCCGTGGGGTGGGCCACGGTGTCGACGTGCTCGTTCTGCATAGCCTCGACTACTCGGCTGGTCATGGCCTGCTCCTCCATCTTGAAGCCGCTGTGGACGGCGGCCACCACCCAGTCAAGCTCCGCCAGCACCTCGTCGGAGATGTCCAGCCGCCCGTCTCTGCGGATGTCGCACTCCGTGCCCGCCAGCACCCGTATCTCCGGATGTTCCTCGTCCACCCGCCTCACCTCCTCCATCTGCTTCATGAGCCGTTCCTCGTCGAGGCCTTTGGCTATGCCCAGAGCCTTGGTGTGGTCGGTGACGGTGATGTACTCGAGGCCCATCTGGGTAGCTTTCTCCGCCATATCGGCGATGGAGGCGTGGCCGTCGCTCCAATCCGTGTGCACGTGGAGATCACCCCGTACTTCTTCGAGAGTCACAAGCTCCGGGAGCCTGTCCTCCATGGCGGCCTCTATCTCGCCGGTGTTCTCCCGGAGCTCAGGCGGCATCCACCGCATGCCCAGAGCCTCGTAGATCCTGGCCTCGTCCTCGGCCTCAACGAGCTCGTCGTTGTGCCTCCTGAAGAGGCCGTACTCGTTGAGCTTGAAGCCGGCCTTGACGCCTATGGTGCGTAACTTTACGTTGTGCTCCTTGCTGCCCGTGAAGTACTGGAGGGCGGCGCCGTAGCTCTCCGGCGGGATCACCCTGATGTCTACCTGAAGCATGTTCTTCAGCACCACGGTGCTCTTGGTTGGCCCCTTCGCCAGCACCCGCTCGATGGGTGGCATAGAGACGAAGTGGTCGGTCGCCTTCTCAGGCTCCGTGGACGAAACCAGCACGTCCAGGTCGCCGACGGTCTCCTTGCGTCTGCGTGCCGAGCCGGCCATCTCGACGCGCCTCACCGCCTCGCAGTCACTCATGTAGGTGAGCATCCCCTGTATCACTGGGAGCACCTCCCCGAGGAGGAAACGTGTGCTGCGGCTCCGGTGCTCCTCTATGGCCTTGAGAATGTTCTCCTCCTTCTTGGGCCCGAAGCCCTTGAGCTCCCTGATCCTGTGCTGCCTAGCCGCCTCCTCGAGGGTCTTGATGCCTACGACGCCCAGCTCCTGATACAGCCTCATGGCGATCTTGGGGCCTATGCCCTCCAGCGTGATCATCTCCGGGACGCCCTGGGGGAGGCTCTCACGGAGCTCCTGGAGCACCGTGGACTCGCCCGAGTCCAGGAACTCCTCGATGGTCATGGCTATGCTCTTGCCTACGCCCGGGATCTGATCGAGTTCACCTCGCTCGGCTACGTCCCTGATGTCCTCGGTGAGGGCCGTGACCCGTTGGGACGCCATGCTGTAGGCGCGGCTCCTGAACCTGTCCCCCTTGATGGTGAGTATCTCGCTGATCTCGTAGAGTATTGTGGCCACCTGGGCGTTGAGGCTCATACATAGATCAAGTGATAGCCTAGAGATAAGAACTCCTTTCATTCACCACTAGTGGAGATCACTTGACGTCTGTCCCCTGCTCCCAGTAATAGAGGAAGACGTCTCTGCACCACGCCAAGGCGTCAGCGTCTGTCGACGTGAAGCCCCTATAGTCGAACCTCCCATCGGCGTCGGGGAAGCAGAGTAGGGCGAGTTCCTTCTCGGACATGTAAATGATGGGCCCGGCCTCGAGGAGCCGTTCCTTGTACACTCCCTTGGTTTTTAGGCTTCTGATTTGTTGATCGCTGAACACCCTGTTCCTCTCGTCCCTCATCTCGTCGGGCACGTGTAGAGTCTCGCCGTGGAGGAACCGACCCTCAACTCCTCTCTCGAAGCTCTCTCTTATGTACGGGAAGGCGCTTGAGATGTAAGGGAGTTTGAGGTCCCACACATACTCCTCGGCCTCCTGCAGTATCTTCTGGACTCTGTGTATGGACACCATGACGTCGAGGTTGAGCGTGCATCCTCTGAGCTCCCCCATCCTAGACACGAACTTATCAGGTAGGCCATCCAATACGTGGCTCACGAAGTATTCGCGGTGCTTCGACGTGAACTCCACGGCGTTGAGCTGCCTCAGCACGAGCTCCCCGTAGGGCGTGAGCTCGAGGAGGCCGTCAGTCCTCCTCGTCGTCAAGCCGTTCTCTGTGAGCCTCGAGAGGTGGCGGCTCACCTCTTGGGTTGTTATGTCCAGCTTCCGTGACAGGTCGCTGTACGTGGAGCGCTCCTTCCTCAGCTCCCTGAGGATGCTGACCCTGTCTTCGTTGCTCACCTCGAACATGAGGTCGTGGAACCGCTCCAAGTCGCTCACGTGAACCGAGACAGGTATCGTTCGAGGTCTCTTTAAGCCTAACTATTCGCTGCTTCCCGGATACGCCTGTTCTGAGGGTTACCGTCGTCTCCCTTGCAAGAGCACAGTAGCTAATGTCCCGATGATCAATGCAGTCAACGCGAACCCCGGTATCGCCGAGCCAGTCTCCTGGCTCTGAGGCTCCTCTTCCACCGTCTCTACCTGTGTCCAAGTAGACTGCGCCACGTCCAGAACCCATAGGTCGTTGAGAGGGTCCTCACCCCACCCGCGGAAACCTCCGAACAATATTATTCTCCCTGTGACCGGGTCGTAGACCATGTCCGAGTTCTCTCTCCCGGAAGGATGCACTTCTGCGTTGACTCTCTCCCACGTGTTTATCGAGTAGTCGTAGAGCCATGTGTCGTCGAGGCAATCCGTTGCTCCCCCGGAGCCTCCGAAGACGACCACTTTTCCCCTGTCGGAGTCGTACGCCAGGCTGTGCCAATACCTTGACGGAAGAGCAATCGCGTCGTCTACCTTGGTCCACGTATCGGTCGGGTAGTCGTACGTCCAGACGCCGTCGCTGTAGCCGTGGTCGCCTCCGCCGTAGGACCAGTGGCCGCCGTACATTATGGTTTTCTGGTTCACCGCGTCGAAAACCATGTAGTGGCCGTACTGGGGCTTGGGGCTGGCTTGGGGGCTCATCCTAGTCCAGAGAAGAGAGGTGATGTTGAACACCCACGTGTCGTTGGGGTGGTCGTCGTTGAGCCCGTAGCCGTCGAAGAGGATCGCCACGCCGTACCTTGGGTCGTAGCAGAACGCGGCGTCGCTACGCGGCGAGGGAGCTTCAACTGTGTCCACCTTGGTCCAGGTGTTTCCGTCGATGTCGTAAATCCATGTATCGCCAATTCTGTCTTGGCTGGTGAAGCCCCCGAACAGGAGTATCTGATGGGTCTCACTGATATACGCCATCATGTGGTTGAACCTTCCAGGCGGCTTTGAGCCCGTCTCGATCTCCGTCCAGGTGCCTTCCTCGACGTCGTAGGACCATAGGTCGTTGTAGAAGGTGTACCTGCTGACGCCCTGGTTCCAGATGGAGCCTCCGAATAGCAGGACACGCTTGTTGACGGGGTCGTATATCATTCGGTGCCCTATGCGCGGCGATGGCGCCGTCGAAGCGTCAGCCGTCTCGACGTTGAGGAACATCACTAGGATCAACGCCACATAGAACCGTTTTTTCCACATAACGGGCTCAGGCTGATTGGAGCCATTATTAGTATAAAGCCTTTCAACGCTGCATCCCATCGCTCAAGGCTCGTTCATGACACACCATGTTGATGGTCATCATCTTGGGATTCCCAGACTGTTACCATACCATTATATCTCTTCGAAGGCTCTCCTTGGTCCAAGATGAACGTGCTCGACCACCTGAAGAGGGACGAGATCGTTGGCCTCGCCTGCGACCTCATCCGTCAGCCCAGCCTCACCAACAAGGAGGGCCCCGCCGTGGACTACATGATCGACTGGTATGAGGACCAGGGCTTCGACGAGGTCATGGTACAGGAGGTTCAGCCGGGCCGCCGTCAGGTCATAGGCGTCCTGAAGGGCGACGGCACCGGCAAGAGCATGATGTTCAACGGCCACCTGGACATAGACCCCATCACCGCTGACTGGGAGTGGGACCCCTACGAGCCTAGGGTTGAGGGAAACAGGTTGTGGGGCGCCGGCGTCCACAACATGAAGAGCGGCGACGCCGCTTTCCTCATGGCCGCTCTCGCCATCAAGAGGTCAGGCGCAAAGCTCAGGGGAGACCTAGTCTGCGCAACCGTGGTGGGCGAGCTCCAGGGAGGCGTCGGCACAGTCCACATGTTAAAAGAGGGGGTGTGGACGGACTACGCGATAGTCCCGGAGCCCTACGGCGTCGAGAACATACTCACCAAGTGCGTGGGCGTCCACGACTTCGCCATCAACGTCATCGGTAAATCCGAGCACATAAGCCGCATGGAGGAGTCAATAGACGCCGTCAAGAAGATGAGGAAGGTGCTGGACCGCATGGACGGTATGGAGTTCGAGGCGCGGGATCCCGACCTCCCAGGGGCGCCCCGCTGGGTCGCTGGTAGCATCATCGGCGGCAGGAACCGAGACCACGACCTCGCCGGCCCCTACAACATCCCCGACTTCTGTACGGTGATCGTGGACTTCCGTTACCCGCCGGGCTACACCATCGACGAGATCAACGGAAGGTTCGGTGAGATGCTTGAGGAGATAGCCGCCGAGGACCCCGAGTTCAAGTACGAGCTGGAGTACCCGGTGAACCCAAAGTTCAGGGTCGGCGGCACCGTCATGCCCCCGATGGGCGTGGACCCTGACGCCGAGGTGGTGCAGATACTCAAGGAGAGCCACAGGGCGGTGACGGGGGAGTACCCCAAGAGGATCGGCGCTGTCATCCCGAGGAGCTACTGCGGCAACGACACCGCCCACCTAGCCCAGGCGGGCGTCGAGTGCTGCCTCTACGGACCAAGGGGATACCCTGACGACGTTGAGAAGCATGTACGTATAGACGAGATGGTGACATGCAGCAAGGCCATGGCCCTGAGCGGCTACAAGGTCGTCACCAGGGGCACATAATCTAGACTGTCGAGACCTTTTCTCTTATCTCGAAGCCGGTAAACTCTTTCATTCTCTTGATCTCGTTGTCAAGCATGTCTATGTGCTCCTCGTCGAGTTCTTTGAAGAGTTCTACGGCGAGGCTCCATGCGTCTCCGTCTTTCTTCATCACCCAGACTCCCTCCACTCTGCCGTCTACGAGCACCGTCGCGGCCACCTCGGCGGCTGGTAGGAAGACACGCTTTCTAGCGGCCTCGTCCATGAACCGGGTCTTATCCTTGTGCCCCATGATGAGTGCATCGAACTTGGGGAGTAGCCGGACTAACGGAATCGCTTCTATTTTATCCAAGTCTGGAAGAGCGTCACGGAGGACGTACAGCTTCCCTTTCTGTCCGGAGGCCTCCACCACCGTCAGCCCGGGTTCCATTCCCTTCAATACTTCTCTCGCGGCGGAGATCTTCATCCCAGTCCAGTAGGCATAGTCCTGTACCGTGGCCGGCCCATATACTAGTAGATAACCCGTCATCAGAATTTTTTGAGCTTGGGATTTTTCGGTTTCGGTCATGCTTGGCACCCATCGCTTCAAATCAGCGTAGGTCTGCTCCGTGTCATGGTACCACGGTCCCTTAGACTCGGCGTTGCATATGAGGCCCTTTAGACTCATCTCCCTCACCGTCCTGCTGAGGATCCGCCTAGGGTTGTCGGACACGGGGCTATATCTATCCAGAAGCACACTCATCGACAGAGGACTTTCAGCCAGCGCAGCGAGTACCTCGTCGTAGTGGATCATCCATGCGTCTGGGCTCTCCTTGGAGCCCGTCTTGACCGTCCACCTGTTCCACTCCTCCACGAGGCTTTCCCGCAGCGCGGGGCGGGCGACGAAGGCCTGTCTCGTCGTCATGATGTGGACCGTGTTCCTCATGAACCAAGACCTGAGCAGGGTCTTGTCCCGTAACGCGTCCCTGATGAACTGGTTGCTCAGCCCCTCCACTCTGGCCCATAGGCTCAGGTTGTAGTTGAGGGCACCTTGGGCGTTGAGGCCGCAGACGTCCTCGATGACCCTGATCTCGTCTCCCGCAGAGACTCGGTCGAGGAGGCTGTGCATCTTAAGATTATGGTACGCCAGCTGCTCGGAGGTGACCCCGGACATCTTGGAACTTCATATCAATGTACGAGTATATCAGTGGACTGGGTCTGGTTCAATGAAAAGGGGTTACGAGAATAGGTCTGTAGGGTACAGGGCTTTCTCGCCCAGCCACTCCTCGATGCGGAGAAGCTGGTTGTACTTGGCTGTCCGTTCGCCCCTCGCCGGTGCCCCCGTCTTTATCTGGCCGCACCCTATCCCGACGCTGAGGTCGGCGACGAAGGGATCCTCGGTCTCGCCGCTGCGGTGGCTAGCCATCACCGTGTAGCCGCTGTCCATCGCAAGCCTAGCCGCGTCCATGGCCTCGGTGAGGCTGCCTATCTGGTTCACCTTCCAGAGGAGGCTGTTGCAGGCACCCATCTCTATGCCTTTCATGAGTCGCTTCACGTTGGTGACGAAGAGGTCGTCCCCCACGATCTGTATGGGCAGCGCGCGGGTGATCTCGGCGAAGCCCTCGTAGTCCTCCTCCTCCAGGGGGTCCTCGATGCTGGATATCGGGTACTTGGAGACCAGCTCCATGTAGACGTCGATGAGTTCGCCCCTGGACAGGGTCTTCCCCATGAAGCTGTATCCTCCGTCCTTGTAGAAGCTGCTCGCCGCCACATCCATCGCCAGCCTGGTTACGCCGCCGTAACCCATCTCCTCCGCCGAGGCCGTTATGGCTTCCAACGCCTCCTCGGGGCTCTCCATGGGCGGACTGAACCCGCCCTCGTCACCCACGTTGATCGCGTTCTTACCGTAGCCTTTGAGGAGCCGTGACTTGAGAGTCTGATATATCTCCGAGCCCATCATGAGGGCCTCTCTGAAGGTCTTGGCCCCTGTAGGCGCCACCATGAACTCCTGAAAGTCGAGTTGATTACCAGCGTGCTTGCCGCCGTTGATGACGTTGAAGAAGGGCACAGGAAGCACGGAGGCCTCCGTGTCTATGTACTCGTACAGCTTCAGCTCCAAGGACTCCGCTGCGGCCTTGGCGCACGCCACAGAGACGCCAAGGATGGCGTTTCCTCCGAGCCTGCTCTTGTTCTCGGTACCGTCCAGTCGGATCATCTCTTCGTCGATCCTCTTCTGCTCAGCCACCGGGAACCCGATCAGCATGCCCGCTATCTCTCCCTCTACGGCCGCGACGGCTTGGGTCACTCCTTTTCCGTGGAACCGTGTGCCACCGTCTCTGAGTTCCACTGCTTCGTAAATGCCCGTCGAGACGCCGCTGGGAACCGCCGCCCTGCCGAAGTAACCCTCCTCTGTGGTGACCTCGACCTCGATGGTGGGGTTGCCCCGGCTATCAAGTATCTCCCTGGCGTGGATGTCCCTGATTCTGTCACCCATCTTCTGTCTGGTCGGAATGCGTCTGTGCACCCAAAAATGTATCTACAAGCTGGACTCGATGAGGCTGACTAGGTCCTTCTCCTCGAAGGGCCAGCCCACGAACTTTATCTCGTCGTCCACAGCCACCGTGGGCACCGCCATGACCCGCATACTCATCCCCCCTCGATACCCTCCTCGGTGTATGTGTTCACCTCGACGAACTCGACGTAGGGTACCTCTCAGCCACCGCCGAGACCAGCTTACGGGCTCTGAGGCAGTTGGGGCATACAGGCGAACAGAAGAACTCTACCCGGACCACATTCTTACCCCAGAGATTTCACGTGCCTCATCGCCGATAGGGCTGCCTTGGCGCCCATCCCTGCCGCGGTGACTATCTGCATCCCCTCGCATGTACAGTCCCCCGCCGCGAACACGCCCTTGATGTTGGTCTCCATGTCGCCGTCCACGACTATGCAGCTGCTGGCGTCTGTGCTGACACCAGCATCTCCTAGGATACCGGCTGTGGGGACATTTTCCAGTATAATGAACACGCCGTCTAGGTTTAGCCGCTTCGGGCCCGTGCCGTCCAGCGCTACGTATTCGACGAAGTCCGAGCCGCCTATCTCCTTGACGTCGGCTCCCATTATGAACTCGACCTTAGGGTTCATCCTTATTCGTGTCAACTCAGGGAATTCCTCGCTGTACCCCTTCTTGCCGGGGATGGCGTATATCTTGGCGGCGGCCTCGGAGAGCACCTCTATGTCGTGGACGGCGTCGTGACCTCCACCCACGATGGCGACAGTCTTGTCCCTGAAGAAGGGGCCATCGCAGACGCCGCAGTAGCTGACGCCGCGGCCCTTGTACTCGTTCTCGCCGGGGACGCTCAGGCTCTTCCTGCTTACCCCCGTGGCAATTACCACAGACTTCGCCTGGTAGAAGCCCATCCTCGTGGTGATCATCTTGAGGCTACCGAAGTCGCTGAGCCCTACCACCGTCTCGTTCCTGATCTCGGCGCCGAACCTCAGGGCTTGCTTGATCATGTTCTCCATGAGGTCTTGGCCGCTGATGCCGTCGGGGAAACCGGGGTAGTTGTCCACCCAGTGGGCTTGGAGCGCCTTGCCACCAGTCTTCCTGCCCTCTAGTACCAGAGTCTTATGGTTGTGGCGAGCCGTGTAGAGGGCGGCTGTTAGCCCCGCCGGGCCTCCGCCCACTACTATGACGTCGTAGACATCCTCTGTCATCGGGCTGATCTTGAAGAAAAGTGGATAGCTTTGTAAAAAGGTTAGCTACCGGATGTACTCCTTGGAGATCTCGGCCAGCTCGTCGAGCTTCCTCTGAGCAAGATGGTTGATCGTGTCCGCTGAATAGGTGCCATCCTCCCTGAGCTCCCCGGCGGGTACTCCTGTGAGCACCTCGATGCCCTCGTCGATGGTCTTCACCGGGTAGACGTGGAACTTGCCCTCCTTGATGGCCTCCACGACCTCCTCCTTGAGCATGAGGTTCTTGACGTTGCTCTCCGGGATCACGACGCCGTGGCTGCCGTCAAGTCCGTGGTACTTACAGAGATCGTAGAAGCCCTCGATCTTCTGGTTGACCCCACCGATGGCCTGGACCTCGCCCTTCTGGTTCACTGAACCGGTGACGGCGAGGCTCTGCTTTATGGGGACGCCGCTGAGGGCGCTCATCATGGTGTAGGTCTCCGTGCTTGAGGCGCTGTCCCCGTCGACGCCGCTATAGTTCTGCTCAAAGGTGAGCCTAGCCGTGACGCTTAGGGGGTGCTTCCTGGCGTAGCGATTCGTCAGGAACCCTGTGAGTATGTAGACTCCCTTGGTGTGGGTGGGGCCGCCCATCTCGGCCTGCCTCTCGATGTCTATTATGCCATCCTTGCCCACGCCGACGCTGGCGGTGATCCTGCTAGGCTTCCCGAACATGTAGTCGCCTATACCCATGACCGCGAGGCCGTTGACCTGTCCCACCTTCTCACCGCTGGTATCCACGAGGATGGTGCCCCTCTCGATCATCTCCTCCAGCTTCTCCTCGATGAGGTTGCTCCTATACACTTTTGCCTCCACGGCCTGCCTCACGTGGTTCTCTGAGACAACGTCACTACCGTCTTTCTGGGCGTAGAAGTTGGACTCTCTGATTATATCGCTGACCTCGGCGAACTGGGTGCTCAGCTTCTTCTGGTCTGACGCGAGTCTGCTGCTGTACTCAACTACGGCAGCGATGCCTGTAGGGTCAAGATGCTTGAGGCCTTCCTTGTTGCAGAGGGTGCACATGAACTTGGCGTACTGCTGGACGTTATCTTCGTCTCGGTCCATGGTTGTGTCAAACTCGGCCTTCACCTTGAAGATCTTCTTGAACTCGGGGTCCAGCTGGTACAGCATGTAGTAGATCTGGGAGTCCCCGACGAGGATCACCTTGGCGTCGAAGGGAATGGGCTCGGGCCGCAGGCTCCTCGTGGTCACGTACCCCATCCTCTCGGCCAGCTCCTCTATCTCCAGCTTCTTGTTGACGATGGTCCTCTTCAGCGACTCGTAGCTCCCCGGGTTGCGGGCCAGCTCCTCCACGGGGATGACGAGATACCCTCCGTTGGCCTCGTGGGCGCTCCCCGACCGGATCATGGTGTAGTTGGTGACGAGGGTCCCGAACATGGCCTCCTTCTCCGTGGTACCGAAGACGCGGTTGTGGCTTGGGTTCATCTCGATGATGACTGGTGCCCCCTCCAGCTTGCTATTATCCACTATGAGGTTGACCTTGTACCTCTCGGTGGGGTCAGGGGCCTGACGCGTCAGGAACGGGAAAGGTGACTCAGGCTCCTTCTGCGACCCGGTTATCTGGTCCAGGTTCGCGAGGATGTCGTCCCTGACGGAGCCGAGATACTTGTCACAGTCCTCGATGCCGCCGTACTTGTCTTTTAGGGCCTGCAGAAGGTGCTCCATGGCGTAGTTTGCCACATCCTTGTTGAATGAGTCTATGGCGGCCTCGGCCTCCCTGTCTATATCTCTGAACTGCCTGAACGCGCTCCTCAGATCCTCCTGAAGCAGTTTCCTATTCGCCTCAATCTCGTCCTTGATCTTCTGTGGCAGGATGGAGAACTGCTGCTCGTTTATGAGCTGCCCGTTGATGACGGGGACGATGAGAGTTCCTATCTGGCTCCTCTGGAGCGCGAACCCGGCCTCCATGGCCTTCTGGTTGAGCCCCTTCATGAGCTCCGACTTCTGGTCCTCGAACTTCTTCAAGGTCTCCTCCCGCCGGTTGGCGTAGTCCTCGCTCTCGAAGGCTGCGACCAGTGCCTTCTTCATCTCCTCGACGAACTTGGTCATGTCGTCCCTGAACTGGGAGCCCATGCCAGGGGGGAGACTCAACGCTTCAGGCTTCTCGTCGTCCTCGAAGTTCCAGACGTAGCACCAGTCGGGGGGGACGGGCATCTTCTTAGCCCTCTGTTCAAGGAAGGTGGCTATCGCGGTCTTCTTGCCCGTTCCGGGCATCCCAGCCACGAATATGTTGAAGCCCTCCTCCTTTATGTCCAGTCCAAAGCGCAGGGCCTGCACGGCCCGGTCTTGGCCGATGATCTCGATCAGCGGCTCAAGGTCCATCGTGCTCTCGCAGGCTATGAAGCCCGGGGGGCACTTCCTCCTAGCTTGAGTGTAATCTAGCTCCCGCACCATAGCTATCACTTGGAATATTCTGTGGATTGATGAGGAGGGATGTTATTTAAACAGTGGGCATGGGCTTCGAGATCTTGGCTAACAGCTCGTTCCAGGTAAGCCCTTGGTCGATCTTGAGCGTGTAGTCGTCCAGCTTCTCGGCGACGTCGAACCACCACCCCTTGTACTTGAACTTGGCTGCGATCACGGGGTACCGGCGGGGGTACAGCCTGTGCATGTGGAGGAACTCGAAGAGCTTCTGCACCTGGTCCCGCTTGTAGTAGGCGTACCGGACCTGTGCCTTCACCTCCACCGCCAGAATTGCGTCGCCCTTAACGGCAAAGACGTCCGGCAGAGGCTCCTTGCTGGGGGCGCTGACGGGAACCCTGATGGCGTCGTATCCCTCGTCCCGGAGCATGTGTACCAGCTCCCGCTCCGCGTCATAGCCACGCTTCTTCATGGCGCGCACCTCCTTCGCGGTGAGCTGCCTCGTGTACCGTGATCTAGGTTTCTTCTTTGGCTCGGCGATGTCGCGGAGGCTCATCACTCTTCCTCTTCTTGTTCCTCGGGTAGCTGCAGAGCGCCGGTCTCTAGGGGTTCTAAAGCGAACCTCATGAGGTCCTTCATCCAGTCGCTGAACCTGTTGGCGTTGGCGTACTTCTGGTACATGCGCTTATGGGGCACCTTGGTGATGAGCCGCAGGTCCACCAGCTTGTTGACGTAGAACTTGGCGCTGCTCCTGCTGATGTCGCAGACCCTGGCGAGGTCGCCGCTGGTGAAGTCTCGCTCCAGCTTGTTATAGCCGACGATGATCCTCGGTGGGAATGGAAGCGCCTTTTCAAGCACCTCTAACAGTGACTCTTCTCGTGACAAGGTGTTCCCTCGGGCTACCTACTAGATGGATAACGGTAATGAAATAAAAATCCAAGGGGAGAAAGTGTCTACGAGTCGCCCGTGGGGACGGGGACCACCTTCTTCCCCATCTCCTTTATGCCTTCCTCAGTCACCTTTCTCTTCAGGTTCCACGCGGAGACGCTGGGGAGCCCCCACAGGTTTATGAAGCCCACGGCGTCGCCCTGGTCGTAGTAGGTGTTGATGTCGAAGCTCGCCAGGTTGTAGTCGTAGAGGCTCAGCGGGCTCTCGCGGCTGACAGGCTTCGCCGATCCCTTGAAGAGCTTCATGGTCACGGTGCCCGTCACGTTCTCCTGGGTGCTATCGATGAAGGCGTCCAGGTTCTGCTTGAAGGGGTCGATCCAGAGCCCCTGGTACACCACCGTGGCCCACATCTGGTCCACCTGGTACTTGAACATCTTCTGGTGCCGCGTCAACACCATCTTCTCCAGGTCTTGGTGGGCGTTGAGGAGTATCTCGGCGGCCGGCACCTCGTAAGTCTCACGGGTCTTAAGCCCCACCACACGATCCTCCATGTGCTCTATCCTGCCTATGCCATGTTTCCCACCCAACTGCTTGAGCTTCTGGATGATCTCCACTGGCTTGTAGCCCATACCCTCCAAGCTCACGGGAACCCCCTTATGGAAACCTATCTTGACGTAGTCCGGCTCATCGGGCGCGTCCTCGACGTCCACGGTCCAGTCCCAGATGTCGCCGGGAACCATCTTGTCTGGGTGCTCCAGCATTCCGCCCTCGATGCTCCTGCCCCAGAGGTTCTCGTCTATGCTGTAGGGGCTGTCCGCAGTGACAGGCACCGGGACATCGTGGTCCTTGGCCCACTGTATCTGGCTGTGGCGGTCGAACTTCCACTCCCTTACGGGCGCGATGATCTTTAGCTTGGGATTCAGTGCCTTGAAGGTGAGGTCGAACCTGACCTGGTCGTTACCCTTACCGGTGCACCCGTGGGCCACCGCCTGAGCGTCCTCCATCTCAGCCACCTCCACCACCTTGCTGGCGATGAGGTGCCTGCTCAGGCTGCTGCTCACAGGGTAAGTACCCATGTAGAGAGCGTTCGCCTTTATCGCCGGGAAGATGTACCCGTTGGCGAACTCCTCCTTGGCGTCGAAGGTGTAGTGGTTGATGACCCCGAGCTTCCAGGCCTTCTCCTCTATGCCCTTCCGCTCCTTGCCCTGCCCTACGTCGAGGTTGCAGGTGATGACGTCCATCTTGTACTCCATCTGGAGCCACTTCACCATCATGGACGTGTCCAGTCCACCCGAGTAGGCTAGAACGACCTTGTCTTTAGGCATTGCATCTATACTCCTTTTAGGATGAGGCATTCAAGCACGAGGCAAGCTTTTATACCTTGCGACATAAGTGTTACAAATATGGCATTAGAAGGTACAGATAGGACAAAGAGCGTGGCCCAGCTGGTCCGGGAGACCATCCAGATGCGCCCCAGCCTCCTAGACGCCCTAAACATGAAGATCGTCAACTACAGCGCCCTCGCCCGCATACTCCAGGAGGAGCTAGGCGAGGGGAGTATCGAGGCGGTGAAAGCGGCCGTGATAAGGGTATCGGACGAGATAGCTTCAGACAGGAAGCTCCGGGAGGAGGCCGTGCAGAGCATACTCAAGGAGTCCAAGGTAAGGCTTCAGGACAAAATCGCAGTGGTGATATCCCCGCTGACACTGGACATCCCACACATAGTCACGGCCCACCTCACAGACCAGTACGTCTACGTCGTGGACCAGACAACGATGAAGGGAAAGCTAAAGGATCCGGCTAAGGTCCAGAGCAACCTTGTCGCCCTGATACTCCTCAGCCCGCCCCGCGTAGAGGAGACACCAGGCTTCGTGGCGTTCATCACCCAGCTCCTGGCGAGCAGAAACATAAACATCGTCGAGTTCATCAGCTGCAGCACCAACACCATCATCATACTGGACGGCCAGGACGCCCTGAAGGCGTTCAGCCTCCTCCAGAACTACACGTAGAATGCAAGAGAAAGAGGCCGCCAGTGCAAAGGTTTTTACATTGAGCGAGTCGATAAAGTGTTGATAATGGCGGAGATTTGTCCCGTCTGCGGACTCCCGAAGGACCTCTGCGTATGCGAGGAGATGAGCAAGGAGCAGCAGCGGATAAGAATTCGTTTAGAGACACGCAAATGGGGAAAGAAGTGGACCGTCATCGACGGCATAGATTCTGGGAGCGTGTCACTGAGCAAACTAGCCTCTGAGCTGAAGGCCAAGTGCGCCTGCGGCGGAACAGCGAAAAACGAACAAGTCCTACTCATGGGGGACCACAGAGACGTTGTGCACAGCACTCTCGTCGGAATGGGATTCCCCGACGAGAACATCGAGGTCCAGTAGTTTTGCCTGGGCTCAAGGGCCTATCCGACAAGCTCTTCAAGGTCAGGCACAGGACCCCGAGTCCAGTCTTCTGCCCCAAATGCGGTAGCCACAAGATAAAGCTGAAGGAGAGTTATGGTATACTCCCGCGCATGTATAGGTGCAGCGAGTGCGGCTACGAGGGACCCCTCGTCCTCGAGCTAGAGGAGGAATGACAACTCGCTTAGTTTTTAATCTCCCTCAGAGATTACTATGTGAAACTTAGGCGGTGAGGCGATGTCCGAGGACCTGGAGTACTATAAGGCTAAGTATCAGACCTTAGAGGATCTGCCAGGCATCGGGCCGGCGACCGTCGCCAAGCTGAAGGAGATAGGGTTCAAGACCGTGGAGTCTCTGGGCACGGCGGCTGTGGCCGAACTGGTGACCGCCGGGATAGGTGAGCCCATGGCCGAGAAGGTCATCGAAGCCGCCAGGAAGAGCATGGCCATCACCTTCGTCAGGGGAGACGAGCTCGTCGAGATCAGGAAGAACGTGAGGAAGCTCACCACCGGCTGCTCAAGCCTGGACAGGCTGCTGAACGGCGGCATCGAGACCCAGAGCCTCACAGAGTTCTACGGCGAGTTCGGGTCGGGTAAGAGCCAGCTGTGCCACCAGCTGTGCGTCACGGTGCAGCTGGGAGAAGCCCAAGGCGGGCTGAACGGCAGCGTCCTCTACATAGACACCGAGGCCACCTTCAGGCCGGAGCGGGTGATGCAGATAGCGCCCCGGTTCGGCGTCAAGCCGGAGGACGTGCTCAAGGGCATCATCTACGCCGAGGCCTACACCTCGAACCACCAGACGGTGCTCCTGGAGAACGCCGACGAGGTAATCAAGGAGAACGACGTCAGGCTCATCATCGTCGACAGCGTCATGAGCCACTTCAGAAGCGAGTACCTGGGCCGGGAGATGCTGGCGCCACGGCAGCAGCAGCTAAACAAACATCTGCACAAGCTGATGCGGCTGAGCAGGGCTTTCAACGCCGCCGCGGTGATAACCAACCAGGTGATGGCGAGCCCAGACGCCTTCTTCAGCAAGGCCGTCTCGCCCGTGGGTGGCCACATCCTGGGGCACATGAGCCATAGCAGAATCTTCCTTCGCAAGGGAAGGAGCAACGTACGGATAGCTAAGCTAACCGCCAGCCCCTCGCTCCCGGAGGGCGAGGTACCCATGAGTATAACCGAGAGAGGGATAGAGAGTGACGAAGACTTCTAGCAACACAAGGGGGCTGTCGGTCCAGGGCAAGACCCGTAAGGCCGTGACCGAGTTCATCGATAACCTGCTCGACAGGAAGTTCACTGACGCCGAGAGGTCGCTTGAGGGCGTCAAGGGCTGCAGCTTCGGCGACGAAGAGTACAAGGCGGGCTACGTGAACGCCCTAGAGGGGCTGCTATTCACGGTGAGGTCTGGGGACGAGAGGGACTTCTTAAACAGGAACAAGTTCACGCCCGAGAAACTAAAGGACTACAGGGCAGAGTTCAAGGACTTCGCCTCCTCACCCATAAGGACCAGCTGGGACAGCGGCTACTTCGACGCCTGGTCTGACCTTATGCAGTACAAGTACAACACGGAGAAGTAGGTCAGCTAACCCAGTACGTAGAGGGTGTTCAGAAGGGTCCAGGCGAGCATCCACAAGAAAATGAAGGCGCCAATGCCTATTTTGAGGGTTCTGTCGCGCTCGATCTCGGTGATGACTGCGAGCCCCTCGGAGAGTGCAATGTACAGCGTCAGCCCCGCCATCAGGGCGATGTGCTCCTGGAGACCCAGATACCTGTTGAGGTAGAAGCACAAGCCTCCGTTGATTATCGCCGCTGCAGCCTTTATCCAGTATACCTGCTCTGATTTCCTCAGCGTGGCTCTCCCCGTTGATGACTCATATTGCCGCCAGCCTCTATATAGGGTTAGCTGATGTATCCCAGCTTCTTCTCCTCCGGGAGCACGGCCTCGTCCTCCTCCTCGTAGATGTCGAGGCGCCGCTTGATGGAGGCGTCGATCTTCTTCGCCCTTACGCTGAGCTGCTCGGTGTCGATATCCAAGTCCAGCAGCCTCGAGAGCTTCTCCAACACGGCCTTAGACGATAGATGCTGGGGGACGTTGGCGTACGTGATGTCCCCCATGAGGCACACTCCGTCTATGCCTTTGAGCTTGGCCACCCCTATCATGACACCGTTGAGGCCGTTCACGGCTCCCTCGGACTCGATGAGCTTCACACCCGCCTTCTCAAGGACAGGCTTCAGGGAGTCGTCTGTGTATATGCCGTAGACCTGGGGCTCGTCGTACATGTCGTTGGGGTAGGCAGCCATGGTGTATATCATCTCCACCCCGAGCTCCTTGGCGATGTCCGCGATCTTCTCGGCGAGCCTGATGGACTCCTCAGGTATAGACGGCTGGGCGTCCCCTACACAGATGACGAGGTCCTTCTCTGGGCAGGCGTATAGCTTATGCCTTAAGGGAGCCAGCTCCGCCTTCCCTTCGTTGTATATGAGCACGTTGTGGTAGTAGGTGATCTCGGCGAAGAGCGTAGCTTTGAGCCTGCGTCTGAGGTAGTCCGCAGATATCTTGGCGAGGTATCCCATCCCGGGCCAAGCCGCTATCATGGTGGGTTTGCTGAGGTTCGGCTTCTCTATGTAGTGGACTTCCATGAGGTTCAGCATATCGTCAATGGGATTTGCATTAAACCTTTCGTTTTCTGCTTGGGCCATGCCTCTTCACCTAATTTCGGTGAATCATGATGACTTTTGGGTTTCGTGTTAAGGGTTTTAAAGGGTGTCTGCCTCTTTTTTCTACGCGTGAATAAATTCATGGTTGTCGCAATGGGCTGCAACGTTCTTAACATATTCGAGTCAAAAACATATTAAGGGTGGCGCGGAGAAACAGTCACTCATAAACATTCCGTGCAACAGAACCATATTATAATCTACGCAGCCAAATTGATGCTGTAGCGGGGGTTCACCCGAGGGGATGGGTCTGACCCACTGCCCAACCCACTAGCGGCTCAGGGTTTATGACCCAGTGTTCGGGTTTGCCTAAACACGCCCAGACGCATGCGGTCACCGCGCCAAAGGACCAGGTCGAAACGATGAGGTCCGGCACGGAAAAGGGCTTCCCTCGAATTCATCCCCGCTACGCCCTCAGACTTCAGAGGCATTTGGTAATGGCGAGAGCGCGGGAGTGGACGGACGATGAGGTCGATAAGCTTAGGCAAATATACTCCTCCATGATGTCGTTCGACGAGATCACGTTGGAGTTCCCATGGAGGACGTCGAACGCGATAAGGCTTAAGGCGTCGAGGCTTGGGCTGCACAGACCAACTCTGGAGACTCACCTCATAAAGGCGCAGAAGGTAACTATCCAAAGGAACGGCGACGACGGCGTCAAGGGCTACCTCCTGAAATGCAAGGAGTGCGGCGCCTGGATACACGCCGACAACATGATGAGCGGCATCTGCCAGACCATCAGCTGCGATGTGTGTGGAGCGCTCTACGAGATCCTGACTGAGTGAATTAGACGAACCCTATACCCTAGGTTCATGATGTTTTTATATCCTTCAAGGCTAGTTCAAGTGAGTGGACCAGATGAGTCTAGAGATAACTTCTAAGATGCTGGTAAGGGAGGCTATGTCGAGTCCCGTCATCTCGGTCAGCGAAAATACGGACGTCACGAAGCTAGCCAAGGTGATGAAGGAACAGAACGTGGGCGCAGTCATAATCACCAACAAGGAAGAGCAGCCTGTGGGGATCGTGACGGAGAGGGACATAGTCACTAGGGTCGTCGCCCAAGGCAGAGACCAAAGCAAGGTTGTCGCCAAGTCGGTCATGTCTTCGCCTCTCCACGTTGTGAAGCCGGACATGAGCCTCATGGAAGCCATGCGCCTCATGGACAGGCTCAACATCAGGCGCCTAGGCGTCATGTACAAGAACCAGCTAGTCGGCGTCATCTCGGATAGAAACATCATCAGGATCGTGCCCACCATCGTGGAGATATTGAAGGAGCAGCAGGAGATCAACAACGTCTCCTCTGTGAGCGGGCCCTCCATCACCGGGTACTGCGACCGCTGCGAGAGTTACAGCAACAACCTCAGGGTCGTGGACGGCGAGTTCCTCTGCGAGGACTGCCGTATGGAGTGACAAAACCCAATACCATCCAATCGTCTATATTATGTGGATGAAGCACCGGTTCCTAGTTGATAGCATGCTCGGCTCCCTAGCTCGATGGCTGAGGATCGGCGGATACGACGCGGAGTACAGGAGGGACGCCGAAGACGACTCCCTCATGGAGGAGGCGTCCAGCACAGGCAGGATACTGTTGACGCGAGACAGGGTGCTGGTCCAGAGGGCCAAGAAGAGAGGCGTCGAGACCATCTTAGTGGAAGGGGAGGGCGACGTGGAGCAGCTGGGCTCCCTTACGGCGGCTCTCGGGCTGGAGCTGAACCCCTCCAACTCCCGTTGCCCGAAGTGTAACGGCTCCCTGACGCAGGTAGAAAAGGACCGGGTGCGGGACCGGGTGCCCGAGGCGTCCCTTGAGGCCTTCGACGTATTCTGGGAGTGCAACTCCTGCGGCTGCGTCTACTGGAGGGGAAGCCACTGGGACCAGATCGCCTCGACTATAGAGGAAGCCGACAATCTATCCGGGGGAGACGACTCCAAGCGTTTATAAGAAGTTATTTTCGTTTCTAATAGAAAGGTGCATCAAACATATTCGACCTGACTCAGATGGAGGGAGAGTACCTCGTACGCCTCGCGAGGACGATGATAGAGGCGCGTCTAGGCTTAACCAGTGAGCCGGATACAGGCGACGCGCCCAAGGTGACCGAGACCATGTGCGGCGTCTTCGTCACCCTCAACAAGCTGGAGGGATCGGGACACAGGCTCAGGGGATGCATCGGCTACCCCTACCCAGTGAAGGATCTGCTGACGGCCGTGCGGGAGTCGGCTCTGAACGCGGCCTTCGATGACCCCAGGTTTCCCTCGGTCTCAAAGAACGAGATGGACAGCATCTTGGTGGAGGTGAGTGTCCTGACGCCGCCTGAAACAATAAAAGTAGAAAATCCCAAGGATATCCCGGGTGAGGTCGTGGTGGGGCGCGACGGCCTGATCATGGGCAGAGGCTACAGGAGGGGGCTCCTGCTGCCCCAGGTTGCAGTGGAGTGGGGATGGGACAGCGAGGAGTTCCTAGCCCAGTGCTGCTACAAGGCAGGGTTGCCCCCAGACTCCTGGCTCTTGGAAGACACAGAGGTACAGAGGTTCCAGGCCATCATATACTCCGAGAACTCCCCTAGAGGAAGAGTGTCGAGACACAAGTTAAGCTGAAGGACGGTCACAGTTGGACAGCTTAGACGGTTCCCGAATATACTTCAGCCCATGTGGTATAGGGTTCGGTCACGCCAGCAGGAGCGTCTCCATCGCCGAGGAGGTTGTCCGGAGGGGGGGAGAGGTTGTCTTCTCCACGTACCTCGAGGGCGTGGACTACGTGAGCAAGTTCGGGTTCCCCGTGTTGTCTGCCCCTCCCATCCAGATGGAGAACGACCCCACCGGAAGCATAGATCTCAAGTCATCCACCATAGGGCAGGGCATCACGGCCTTCCCGACGCTTCTGGATCAGGTCAGGTTCGAGATCCAGAGCATGAAAGTGTTCGACGCCGACATAGTGTTCAGCGACTCGAGGGTGTCCAGCATCATAGCGGCTAGGCTGCTCAAGATACCCGTGGTCCTCCTGCTAAACCAATTCCTGCCCAGGGCGCCGAGGGTGAAGGATACCAACCTCTACAGGATCTTCGACGGGACCGTGCTCACCGTACTCGGGCGGACGTGGGCTCTCAGCGACATAATAGTGATCCCAGACTTCCCCGAGCCCTACACCATCAGCCTCGACAGCCTTAGGATGCCGAGGAGAGTGGGGGCGAGGGTTAAGCTGGTCGGCTCCATACTTCAGGAGAAGCCCGAGGAGAACACCAACTCGTATGAGATCAGGGAGAGGCTGGGCGTGAGAGAGGACCAGCGCCTGATATACGGGGGGATAAGCGGGCCCCGCGCAGAGAGGGAGCCCCTCATCAGGTTGCTTGAGCCCATATTCGCCAGTTTCCCGGACAGGTATCGGGTCCTCATGTCCATGGGGGTCCCTAACGGCGGCTCGGAGCCGATGGAAAGAGGGGCGTTGACCATGATCCCGTGGCTTGAGAACAGGTTCGAGTATCTGAATGCGTGTGACCTCGTCATCAGCCGCGGCGGACACGAGACCATAATGCAGAGCATCTGCTACGGCAAGCCCTCCATCATCATCCCGGTCCCCCGGCACCCGGAGCAGTACGGTAACGCGAGGAGGGCGATGGAGCTGGGCGTAGCCATGGCGATGCACCAGAGGAACATAGACCGAGATAGACTAGTGGCCATGGTGGACAACATGGTGGGAAGTAACAGATACAAGCGGGTCCTGAATGATATAAACTCCGAGAAGCATCTCGGTGATGGACTGGAGAACACCCTCGACGTGATAATAGAGACGCTTCGACGTTAGTCCTCGAACGCGTTATATCGATGGTCGGTGCTTCCTTAGGGTATGGACTACCACTACTCAAAGGAACGTGACCCCAAGGTCATGGAGTACTTCGACGAGGATGCCATGAAGGCCTTCAGGGACTGGAACGGCAGGGTGATGGCTCCCGGCGAGCTGGACAGGAAGACCAAGGAGCTCGTCGCCGTGGCCTGCGCCTACATGACCCGTTGCCCCTACTGCATCGAGGGCCACGCCAAGGCCGCCGTCGAGGCGGGGGCGTCTAAGGAGGAGCTCGCCGAGGTGATTCAGATATCCATGGCGTTGGCCGCAGGCGCGAGGATAGCCCACAGGAACTTCGCGTTAGACGTCTAACTGTCGCTGCGATAGGCTCAACTGCACAAATTTTTACGGCTACTTGTCGTCCCAGTACTGCCTTGTCTTCATGTACTGTATCTTGGCTCTGAGGAGGTCCTTGTAGAACTCCTCGTCGCTGCGGTGCATCCGGCTGAGCACCTGATACGAGGTGACGGGGCCTACGCCGTGGACCATGAGAGCCTCCACCGCCTTCCTGCCGTAGCTGAGCACCATGTCCGCGGTCTTCCTGCCGTGGACCAACTGATCCATGTCGTCGCCGAACAGCTCCTCCCCCTCCTTCCAGCGCCTGAGGAGGCCCTGGAAGTGCTCCGGGCTCTGGTGGCGCCGCATCATGGCTAGGAGACCGCTTCCACAGTTACCGCACCTGGGGTGGTCGTCCATCTCTCTGATCCGGATCCGGGTGTGCCACTCGCCGCAGTCGACGCAGGCCAGGTTTACGCTCCGTGCCTCGATGCTCTCCTTCATGTACTGGAGCTGATCCGCTATGGTGGCGTCCGTGGCCATGAGCTCCTCCACGTCGGCGTACTTCTCAAGTATGTGCCGGGCGAGCACGCTGGGCTCGGACATCATCTTAACCTCAACCGAGACCCTCCCATCAGCGATCCCTTGGATCGTCTCCTTGACCCCCGGGAGGTCCAGCTTCTCCTGGTACGCCTCGCGGAGCGTCTCCCTGTAGATAGGCGTGTCCTTGAACCTGTAGTAGAGGTTCTCGACTCGGTCGGGCCCCATGATCTTACCGCGTGGGAGGACGCCGAACCGCTCGGCGACGAACTTCATTTTGTAGCCGAACGGGAACCTGGCCTCCATGAACTCCATGAGGAGCCTGTCAGCATCTGCTTCCGTCAGACCCGTGATGAGCTTCTCGACGCGCTCCACCTCCTCCTTGTTGAGCTTGTTCGGGGCCTCGACGAGTATCCTGTAGGCGTCGTTCCACCACGCGTATATGAGCTCCATCTCGCTGAGCGCGGCGTCGAGTATCGCGCCTAGGGCCCTGTTGAGGTTCTCGCCGCGGACGCTGTGGATGACCAGGTACCTGTCGTAGACCTCGAGGACGAGGTTGTCGGGGTTTGGCAGGGGGACCCCCGACTTCATGTGAGCCTCGGTCTCTTTAGCGACCTCGGCTAGGCTGTTCAAGTCTGTGTCCAGCGACTCCGCCAGCTCATCGAGCCTGTCGCTACGCGTAGCCTCGAGTATCTCCAGGCGTAGCCTCCCGCTCTCCTCGGCCACCTCCCTCGAGACGGGGATGAGCTCGCCGTCCCAGCCGGGGAGAGCGCCGAGGGGGTCCGTGCTGGGGAGGGCGTGGAGCACGCCTCGCTCCTCGTCTATCTGGAGTATACGCCAGACGCGGCCGCGGAGTATGACGTTGAGGCCGACGCGGGCCCGCAGGCTCCAGAACTCGTCGCCCACGGTGCCCACCATCTCGTCCGTCACGGCGTTGATGAACGGGTACCTACGCTCGTCGTTTATCATGCCCAAGTTCTCGTAGTAGTATCTTCTTGCCTTACCGCGGCCCTTCAAGGTTTCCCCCTCCTTCACGATCAACCCTATCTTGTATAGAAACTTCGTCAGCTCCTCCAGCGCCTCAAGGCTGAAGCCCCTGAATGGGTACGCCCTCGTGATCAGCTCATGGAGCTCCCCCATACCGATGCCTTCCGGGTGGCTCAGCGTGAGCCCCGCTATCTGGTGGGTGAGCACGTCGAGGGGCTCCACGTGGACCACGGTGGGCTCAAGCCGCTTCCGTCTCGCCATCTCGCTGGTCACCACGCATTCCAGCGCGTCCTCGCCGTACGCCGGGATGGTGACGCCTCTGCTCAGACGGCTTATCCTGTGGCCCGCCCGCCCCACCCTCTGCATGAGGGTCGAGACCTGCCGAGGGCTGAGGTACTGTATGCATAGGTCCACCTCCCCAACGTCGATGCCGAGTTGCAGCGTGCTGGTGCAGACGATGGCCTTGAGCTCCCCAGCCTTGAACTCGTCCTCCACCCTGTGCCTCTGCTCCCGGCTCAGGCTCCCGTGGTGTACCTCTATACCCTCGTCCATGGTCTTCAGCTTGTAGCCCAGGGCCTCGGCCTGGCCCCTGCCCTGCACGAAGACGAGGGTGCCGTTATGGTCCCTGACTAGCCGTCTTATCCGGTTGAGCCTCGAAGCCGCCTTGGGGGACATGTCGATCTCGTCGGCTAGGTCATAGTCCTCGTCGCGGGGCTCAGGGAACTCGACGTTGTAGACGTAGCTCTTGTCCACCTCGACCTCGACGGTGGTTACGCGGTGGACGCCGCCGAGGAACATGGCGACGGTCTCCGGGTTGCCGACCGTGGCGCTGAGCCCGATCCTCTGGACCTTATGTCCGGCGGCTTGTTCGAGCCTCTCCAAGCCGACGGTGAGTTGAGCCCCTCGCTTGCTCGCCGCCAGGTCGTGTATCTCGTCGACGATGATCCACCTGACGGTCTTCAGGTGTCCCCGCATGGACTTGGTGGGCAGTATCGCCTGCAGGGTCTCGGGGGTGGTTATGAGCATCTGCGGCGGCTTGGTGGATTGCCTGCGCCTCTGCTTCTGGCTGGTGTCGCCGTGCCTCACCTGTACGTCGATTCCCAGGTGGTCCGCCCAGAACATCATCCGCCTCTCGATGTCCCTGTTCAGCGCCCGCAGCGGAGTGATGTAGATGATGCCTATGCCCCGCCCGGGCTCCGACCTTAGATACATGTCGAACACCGGTAGGAGCGCCGCCTCCGTCTTACCGCTGGCGGTGGGGGCGATGAGGAGCACGTTCTCCCCGTCAAGTAATGGTTTAAATACGCTCTCCTGGGGCGGCGTCGGCTCCGATATGCCCAGCATCTCAAGCCCCGACCTTATCCTCGGGTGGAGCATGTCGAAGACGCTGGGCTGCATGGGATTGATGATGGAAAGGCGGAATTAAATTCTATCCACTGATGCACCAATACACGTAATCATATGGTTTATATTCTTGTACACATCCAAAAGTGAGATGCCTCGTGCAGACAAGATTCAAGGCATCGAAAGGTGAAGATAGGAATGCCAGATTGTGAAATATGTGGGGCACAGCGCGTTAAAACCTACAAGTGCAAGGAGTGTGGAGTGAACTTCTGTGTGAGGTGCGGCAAGTCCCACAAGAATCTATGCAACAAATGTCTGTCCAAGGACGTTAAGAGCTCACCCCTAAGCATAATAACCGGTCTTTTCGGCGGCAAAAAGTAACCTAGTTTCAATTGCTTTCCGGGTACTCCCTTTTTAGATAAAATAAAATGGGAAACTTTTCTTTTATTCTAGTAACTTTTGGAGCTTCTCTGCGGTCACCTTAGCCGCGATGGCACAGGTCTTTGGGCACCCATCGTCGTCGTGGCCACCCGCCTCTAGGAACAGCGGGTAGTCCTCGGGGTTGTTCAGGTCGAAGCTCCTTCCGTAGATGTGTTCCTGGATGTCGCGGCAGATGGTTGAGCCCAGCGGCTCGTCGAACCCGAACTCCTCCATGAGCTTATTCTTGAACTCGTCTACGATCTCGTTGGCGGGCTTCATAGCGTCCCTGTAGGCCTGGGTGTCGCGGATGTCGTCCCGTCCATAGACCAGCCCAAGGGCCATGAGGCCGCCCAGCAGGGCGCCGCATGTCTCGCCCCTCCGGGCTACGCCTCCGCTGAGGACGGTGGCGGCCCGGAAGCTCTCCTGATCCCCTATGTCGAAGGCTTCCTGCAGGGCGAGGAGAACGCTCTGGCTGCAGCCACTGTACTTGTCGTATTCCAGCGCCTTGGCGCCTATCGCTTCGATGTCTACCATATCAGCTCACCAGGTGCAGCTTCTTCTGGCGGCCAGCCAGGAACACGAGTCTGTCGCCGGTCCACCACGCGTCCTGCTCCAGGCTCATCCGGGCCTCCTGGCCGCCCCACTCCGGCACCTCCTTTTTGGCGTTGAGCTCTATGGCGTAGCAGGTATCAGGGTATAGTGGATGGTCTCCTCTACCCGGCACACCATCCTGCTGGTCCCAGAGGCCTATGGTGGGGCCCGCGGCGTGCCCGTGGACGCCTATGGGGTGCGTGTATATGCTGGGGTTGATGCCCGCCTTCCTGGCGTTGTTCAACACCGTCTTCAGTATCTCGTTGCCGGTGCGCCCCGTCTTCATGGCGTCGGCGTGGAAGTCCTGCAGCCTGTTGGCGTCCGCGAGGGCGTCGTTGAGGCCCTGGGGGGCGTCTGTCTCGCCGTGCCTGAGCACGTAGGCGTTCTGCTGTACGTCTGTGGCGAGGCCCAGGTAGTAGAACCCTACGTCGCAGTGGAGGAGGTCGCCGCGCATGATCGTTTTGCGTTTCTCTTTGTCGTCGTATTTGACGCCGTGGCCCTGGAGGTCCACGGTGGCGGGGAACCACATCTCGACGCCCAGGTCCAGCATCTTCTGCCTTATCCACCACTGGACGTCCTCGTTGGTGGTGACCCCAGGCGTTATCACCTTGCTGCTGAACGCCTCCTGTATTATGGCGTGGGTGAGCTCCACGAGCGTGGGGTACGCCTCCAGCTCGTCCGGGATGCGGGTCTCCAGCCATCGGATGCATAGCTTCTCGGCCGAGACAAGGCGTTCACTATCGTCGCCGAGGGCGTCCACGAGCAGGGTGTACTCTCCGTGGGTTAGGCCGTCGCCGAAGGCCCAGGTGCTGCCGACGTCGATGCCTATGTTCTCGGGGTCCCTCTCTCTTATGATGCGGGCTAGGCATTGGTGCTGATCCTCCTTCTCGGGGTCCCAGACTCCCTCGTAGAAGTCTCCGAACCCGTAACGGTAGACGGCGAGCCTGTCCACCCCGTCGGGTTTCCTGTGGAGAAGCAGGATGGTGCGGCGCCTGGCGTAGAGGTTGGGCTCCGGGAGGAGGCTCATGATGACGGGGTCCTCGTTGTATTCCCGGGCTATGATGAGCCACATCTCGATGCCGCACTCGTCCATTAGGCGGGGAAGCAGCGTCTCCAGCCTTTTCCTGAGCCAGCCGTTGTACACGTCCATCCGCTGCCTGAGGGGCAGTATCCTCTGCCTGTAGCTCTCTGAGCCGGGGTTAGTGTAATGAGGAAAAAGATGATCACTCATGACACATACATTTGGCATCAAAGGTTAAATTTATTCACGAAAACAGGCGGAATAGACTTAAACATTTACATATCACCTGATGGCTGTGGGAACCTGGAAACTTAAACTCGTGTATTTCTCGCCCACAGGTACATCAAAGAGGACGGCGGAGGCAGTCGCCAAGGGCCTGGGCCCAGAGTTCGACTGCGTCGATTTGACTTTACCTGATGCCGAAACCAAGAAACACAGCTTCAAACTAGATGAATTGGCGGTCATCGCGGTCCCTGTGTACAGTGGACGCGTTCCCGTGACGGCTGTGAGACGATTAAAAAAAGTTAGGGGGAGGCAGTGCCCCGCTGTCCTCATCGTGGTGTACGGTAACAGAGCCTTCGAGGACGCCTTGCTTGAACTCAAGGACATCGCGCTGGAGCAGGGCTTCCTGCCAATCGCCGGTGCGGCGTTTATAGGAGAACACAGCTTCGACGCGCCTGAGACGCCGATAGCCACGGGCCGCCCGGATAAGGCAGATTTGGATAAGGCGGAGGCGTTCGGTGGGCAGGTCAAAGAAATACTTGTACAGGGCTCGGTGCATGAGCTAGAGGTTCCCGGGCACAGACCCTACAGGGAAAATAGTGGCTGGAATAAGCCTTACGAGGAAAGAGAAAAAGCTGACCTATGGTCACCTGAGACCAATACCGAAGTCTGCATACTGTGCGGTTTGTGCGCAAGTGTTTGTCCGACAGCCGCCGTGAACGTCGCTGGTTCGGTGAAGACGGATAAAGCGGACTGTATCGCTTGCACCGCGTGCGTAAAGAGCTGCCCGACGGGTGCAAGAATCTGGACGCATGAGCGGGTGAAGAAGGCCGCCGCTTGGCTCTACGCCAATTGTAGTGAAAGAAGAGAGCCTGAGACTTTCCTTTAATCGATTTTCAAGTCAACTTGTAGTCAATACTATACCTTCAACCTGTAGTCAATACTACATGTTTAATCCATAGTCAATACTATTTGATCTACTTGTAGTCAATACTACAGGTTGAACCTGTAGTGAATACTATATGTTGGTCTCGACGCATCTAAACATCCTCGATTCTCCTCCGTAGTGGTTTACTAGTCTCCGTACCGCCTGGGCTTCACTGTGGCTTTCTGTCCTGTAGACGCTGTACTGTATTAGGCCGCCTCCGCGTAAGTCGCTTATCCTTTTCAGGTTCACCCAGAAGTTGGGGTTGGGCTTGTGTTCGATGAAGTCGTAGACTATTATCCAGCTGCCAGCCTCGTCCTTGTGCTCGTCGAGTAGCTGGTGGGCGATTGAGCGGTTAGCCATTTAACCTATAGTTAATACTACAGGTTGATTTCTAGAGTGTGCACTGCCCCTGTAAAACCTCGTGACCACCAACTACGTCATAATAATGGGAGTTTAGCCTCTCCACACCTTCTTGAAGAGCCTGAGGAAGTTGCCGCCCAGGATGCCATTGACCTCTTGGTCCGAGTAGCCCCGGGCCACGAGGCCCTTCGTGAGGTTGGGCATGTGCTCGAGCCAGCCGTAGCCCCACGACGCGTCCATGGGGGTGAAGTAGTCGACGTCGATCCTGTCGGGGTGCTTCCAGATGTGGGCCGCCCTCGTGACGCTGTTCCTGAAGTCTAGGTCGGAGCCGAAGCCGACGTGGCTGGCCCCCACGAGGTCGACGGTGGCGTCCACCTGGTCCATGAGGTCGTCGGTGAGGGTTGAGTCCCCCGTCTTCTTCGCGAAGTATGGCGTCACGCCGATGACCCCGCCCTTCTCGGCGCAGGCCTGGAGGGCGTCGTCGGTCTTTCCCCTCTGCTGCGAGTACCTGAGGAACTCGCCGTAGGGGCCGCTGCTCATCCAGGCGGCGTAGCCTCCCATCTCCCTGGGGGTTGAGGAGCGGGGGATGACGTGGGTGAAGCTAACTGGGTCCCTGCTCGTCTCGATGGCCTCCATGACGCTGGTGTCCCCGGTGTGGCTCAGGTCTATGAGGATGCCCTGCCTGTTCATCTCCTCCACGAGCTTGACGCCGTAGTTGCTGAGCCCGGCATCGCAGCGCTCAGTGCAGCCGTCCCCCGCCTCGTTCCTGCTGTTGTAGGTGAGCTGGATGATGCGTATGCCCCAGTCATGGGCCACCTCTAGGAAGCGGAGGTTCCCCTCGAGGAAGCTGCTGTCCTGGGGGCCTAGGATGATTGCGTGTCTCCCCTCCTTCTTGGCCTTCTCGATGTCCGAGGCCTTGAAGGCGATGAGCGCTTTTTCCTTCTTCTTCTCGGCCCACTCGTGGTACTCCCCGAGCTCGGTGAGGGCGTCGTTGAAGGCGCGTCCCATGCAGACGGTGGCGTTGGTCGCCGTTAGCCCCCCCTTGAGGACGTCGTCGATCCATATGTCCTCCCCGACGTAGTTGATGAACGCGACGATGCTCGCGTCGATGACGACGCTCTCACGGTGGAGCGCCAGGGCGTGGTCCCTCTCGTCGTTGCTCAGTTCGATGTAGCTTCTAGACAAGTGTATCGAGATTAAGAATGTCTCGGGGTTTAAATCACCTACCTGTCCCAACATTTTAAGATGGTTCTGAGTGTTGACCCGTTTTTTATGGTATCTGGGACGTTTTTGCTTAGGATTGCTGGTGTTTTGATCCGATATATTTAATAGGGATATGCTGATGATTTGCTGGAAATGGTTCGGTACCTCGTGTTCTGTGAGATGACGCCTGAGTTCCTTCAGATGTCGCTGGAGGAGCGTAAGGAGCTGCCGCTGAGTTGGAGTCAGGTCGCCTCACAGTTTGGGGTCAAGATGCTTTTTTGGGGTATGCCTCTGGGCGTGCATGAGCACGTGGTTTGTGTGTTCGAGGCCAACGGGAGTAACGAGAAGTACTTCAAGTTCCAGAGGGAGTGGCTCGCACTGGGGACGCCGGAGGCGGGCAGGTACGTCAAGAACACCAGGACGATAACCGTCTACTGACCCTTTTCGTTAGGCCGGTCCGGGTTTTTCTTGGGTTTCTCTTCCTTGCAGTAGGGAAACCTTTCGCCTCTGCACGGCTCGGTTCTCCAGCAGATGACACACCTGGGCATGGGGTTCGGTGGGTGGCGGCGGCTCTTAAACCGTGTTGATCGCAGCACCTAAATACGCGGTGTGTTACCGTTCACTGATATCGTAATACTGTTGGCGGTGTCTACGTGAAATTTTTGGAAGAGCCTAAGCAGCGGGTCCTAGACGAGGAGCTGGAGCGGAGGGCCGTGGAGTTCCACGGCCACGGCGGCCCCTTCATGACGGTTGGCCTCAGGATGGGCCTTTACGCCCTCGAGCGCCTGGATTGTAGGGGGTGGTTCGACTTGAGCTGCAGGGTCGCGTTGAGGTGGAGGCCCCCTGATTCCTGTGTAGTCGACGGCATCCAGAGCAGCACGGGCTGCACCATGGGGAAACATAACATCGAGGTGGTTGAGGGCGACGGGGTGTCGGCTGTGTTCACCTCCAAGGAGGGTTCTGTGGCGCTGAGGCTGAAGGAGAGAGTGCTCGAAAAGTTGAGGGGCGGTCTGGACGACGTGGAGAACACCCTAGAATTGATGGGGTGGCTGGGAGAGGCGGCGGCGGAGGAGCTTTTCGAGGTTAGTTAGCCTGTCTCTCCAGCCACGCCTCATGCTCTTCTTTGGCTTTCTGTAGCAGCTCGGGTCTGGTGATGAGGTCTAGGGCTGTGTAGGCGAGGGCCTTGGCGGCTTTCAGCGTAGCTTCGTGTGCCTTGGGGGTGGCGGTCATTTGTGCTCCGTCTGGGCTGTGGAGGACGACGTCGCCGATGTTTACGTAGGCGCTTAGGGCTGGGATTAGCTGGCTGACGTTGCCGAAGTCTGTGCTGGCTCCGCTTCTGGTGGGCTCTGTCTCCTCGGGGTACTCTATGCCTTCGATGGCTATGTTTTGTCTGTAGAGGTCGCTGAGGGTCTTGTTGGGTAGCTTGTTGGCGTAGGTGTTGGCCACCTGGGTTATGCTGCTCTTGGCTCCTGTGGCTAGCTCGGCTCCCTTGACTATGTTCTTGACTTTGGCGTAGTTTTCTTCTAGCCTGGGCGTGGTGGGGGCTCTGACGTAGAGGTGGGCGCTGGCGTAGTCTGGTATGGTGTTGGGGCTGTCGCCTCCACTTTTGATTATGCCGTGGATGCGTACGTCGCTGTCGAGGTGTTGGCGGAGGGCGTTGATGCCCTGGAAGGTGAGTAGGACGCCTTCGAGGGCGTTCACGGCTTTCTCGGGTGCCGCGCCTGCGTGGCTGCTTCTGCCGTGGAACTCGACGAGGAAGCTCTCCCGGGCGTTTGTGGTGCCGTAGCTGCCCCACGCCGAGCCTGGGTGGATCATGAGGGCGGCGTCGGCTTTGGCTATCTCGTCCAGCATGACTACTTTGCCGCCGGCGTTCTGGACGACGCCTTCCTCGGCGGGGGTGCCGTAGACGGTGACTGTGCCGTCGAGTTCACCCATGACAGCGGTGAGGCCGACGGCGGCTCCCAGGGCGGCGGTGGCGATGAGGTTGTGGCCGCAGGCGTGGCCTATGGCGGGGAGGGCGTCGTACTCGGCCAGTATGCCTATGTTGGGGCCTGGGCCGCGTCCCTTGATGGTGGCGGTGAACGCGGTGTCCATTCCGGAGACGCCGAGCCGGGTCTCGTAGCCGTGCTTTTTGAGCTTCTCGGTGAGGAGTTTGCTGGCTTTGTGTTCTTGGTGGCCCAGCTCTGGCTCCTGGTGGATGCTTGTGCTGACGTCGATCAGTTCGTCTCTGTGCTGGTCGATGCGTCTGCTTATGGCTTGTTTGTGGTTCATGGATCAGTCTTGGTGGCTGTCAAGATAAATCCATGGGGCGTCGGATGGATGCTGGAGAATATGTAGTGGGCCGTGTAAACCGATATGTATGCCTTGTGGCATTTGTTGGTGCATGAAGGCTGTGGTGCTGCACGGGAGCCCCAGGCGGGGTAGGAACTCTGATACCCTCGTCGAGCACTTCCTGCGGGGGCTGACGGAGTCGGGGGTCCACGAGGTGGCCCACTTCTACCTGAACGATATGGAGATACGTCCGTGCCAGGGCTGTCTGGGCTGCAATGAGCCGCCGTATGAATGCGTCATACTGGACGACATGACGGAGGTATACGGGGCTTACAGGGAGGCTGACCTGGTGGTGTGGGCGACTCCCATGTACTGGGGGTACCTGACGGCGCAGATGAAGACGGCGCAGGACAGGATGGAGGCGTTGGCGGTGAAGGGGTTCGGGGGCAAGGTCTTCGCCGTGATAGTCACGTATAACCATCACTTTGAGTCTGCTGTTGGTATGTTTGAGAGGATTTGTCCTTTCTTCGATGTGGAGCTTCATACGCTGGTGTGTAGGACGTATGACCCGGAGACTCGTAGGGATATAGCCGTGGAGGAGTTGCCTGACAAGTTGGAGGAGGCGTATAGGCTCGGGAGGAAGCTGTCTAGGTAGGTTAGTGTATGTGTGGTGGGGATTAAGCGTTTTTTGGGTTGGTCTTGTGTCATGTTACTTGTAATGTGAGGAAAAAATTTTCTGGGGCTCGGCTTGTTCCTGGTTACCGGGAATAAGCGTTTTTGGGGCGTTTTTTTTGTTTTCGGTGGATGACACTTTTGTATATGTTTGGATCATAAAGGGGTGTTTCTGGGGCTGCTTTTGGTGTGAGGGGCGTTGGTTCGCCTTTTTTCGTCTACCCCCCCTCCCCCCGGGATAAGGGTGTTTTAAGGAGAGTTGGCTGATCGAATTTTTCTTAGTTACATGGTATGCGCGCGCACAGAACTTTCCAAAGTTATCGATCGAAGAGAAAGCGGGATAACCGTCCTGAATTTCGACCAGTAAATGTTTATACTATAGTTAACATGAAGTAACTTTTATTAGTATATTGATATAAAAAAAATAAATAGTAGATTCGTCAATTTTATTGATTGCGTGACGGAAAATGAAACGTGAATTATTACTAGTAATGTCCGCGATTCTTTTGATTACAATTGTATCTGGTATTGCAATATCTGCGCAAGGAAATGGCTGGGAATACTATGCATGCGGCACCGTTGATGGGTACGAGGATGCACC
This sequence comes from uncultured Candidatus Bathyarchaeia archaeon, assembly GCA_964618045.1. Lineage (GTDB taxonomy): Archaea > Thermoproteota > Bathyarchaeia > TCS64 > TCS64 > RBG-16-57-9. Next base: position 38,624 of record CAZTZC010000003.1, read on the forward strand.
CAGTGCATCGATAGATACACCCGGCTTCTGGAACCTCAAAGTACAGGGGGACAAGATATGGTTGGACGTGAGATACCTTGAAACAAACGTTATGTCTGGAATGGAAGGTTCCCCTGAGGGTTCAGTGGATATTCTGGAATCCTCTATGACAGGGAAACCGATGGTGTTCATTGAAAGTGAGGATAAGCTTGAGATATTCGCCGTAATGAGGATAACAAAGACCTGGGCACAGTTCGATGGCACATATAAGCCACAATCATGGAAGACTTGGATATGGTTCACCTTCGATTTCGATGCAATGACAGTTCACATGGACGGCTATCCAGGAGAAGCAATTGAACCCCCGGGTCCAGCTGATCCAAATGACATTGATACATATGACTGGGACAGATACGGGACAATCACTGCATATAGTTATCCAGGACCATCTTAACTCCACCCTTTTTTTATTAATCTGTTATCTTGATAGATCCGTTTCGCGCGCAGGCTGATTAAATAATTAGTTTTGATGCGCGCGCTCCCCGTTGACTCTTGTGTTTAAAGAGGTATAATTGGGTTATTAGATTTCAATTGTAGGATAAGTTTCGTTTATCTATTCCATTAGCTAATCAATAAGAATTGATGACAATTGATCGTTATTGGAAGATTGTAAAGGATTGACCACAATCAATCACAGGTAAAAATGATAATGAACTATGGATAAAATTATGGTTAAGTCAAGAAAGTTATCTAGATTTAGTAAAACCCCATAAAATTAGTTTTTCATGTGAGGTTATTCTTCAACTAGTAGAAAAATGATGATCCCGGCGAATAGTCCGAAAACTCCAGTTATCAGTCCCATTACTGCCCATCCATACCCTGCTAATAAGACGCCACCGAGGCCTAAGATCACCACTGTGCCGACACTTCCCAGTGCCGACGTCAGAGACATCATTGAACCTCGAAGAGATGGCATCTGCTCTAGGTTTAAACCCTGATTAGCGGTACTGAAGCAACCAGCGAACAAACTGGTCAGAAACCCCAAAAATACTGTAAAAATGATGTTCGGGATGGCAAACCGTACCATTGTAGAAACACCCAATAAGGTTACCGTGAACAATGTGGTCTTCTTAGAACCAATCCTTGAAACCATCTTACTCACCAATAATGCGCCAGCTATGTAGGCAAAAGCCATTGCCACTGTCAAATAAGCTACATTGGTTCTTGACATTGATAGCGCTGTCCTGTAGAATGAGGCAGCCATTGTGAGAGAGATCGTGAAAACCCCTAGACCCAAGCCGTATCCAACCAGACATGCTACTGCCGACCTGTTAGTGAAGATCTCCCTATACCCACGAAGCACATCGCTATCTGGACTCCTTGACTCTGTATCCGGTATGCTTAAAATGGTCAGGATCAATGCGATTAGGACGACTGGAAACGCGAAGAAGATGTACGCTTTCTTCCAGTCGCCGATAATGTTGCCGATTGGGTAGCCCAATATGTATATGGCTGCTGGTCCTGAAATCAGCCAGCCCATTGCCTGCGTTCTCTTGTCTTGTAGAATATGTTCTCCTATTAACGCAGTTGTCATTGGTACTATCATGTTTTGCGCGAATCCGCCTAGCGAATATACGACGAGTAGTGTGAGGAATGTTGGAGCGTAGCAGCAGCCCAAGATAGATACGATGCTTAGTGATAGCCCGGCGATTAGTAGGGTTCTATAGCTGTATCTTATGCTTATTATTCCCACGATGAGTGCCGCAATGATTGCCATAACTGAGTTTATAGTGTTAATCTGATTTGTGACGCCGATGGATGTACCAAAGGTTTCCCCAATCTCTATCAGCAACAATGACGTTAAGAGTGTTCGAGCCTGCGGCGAGGTTCGGGAGAGTGTTAACGCAGGCAAAACCATTAAACTAGATTTACCATTTTTTATAGGGTTTTTCATGAAAGAATCATGCCTTTTTCATATAAAAGATTTACAACGTTTTTATGGAAGTAGGGAGTGCCTCTAAGAATCGACGAGTTCCGTAAATACTAGCTTCATACTTCTTTGAAGATAATATTATCCTTCATGTTCAAGTAAGAAATACTAATTTCTCCATGAAAAACGCGGCTTACGTGTTAGAAAACAGTAAAGATAAGAACCCTACCCATATATTATTGGTGACAATATGTCCGATTCGTGGAAAGAAATCAACGCAGTTTATGAGATTCTTACCTCACTCAATGACTGGGATGGGCTCCCCGAGGAACCTATCCAAGTAGAGATTACCCGAGAAAATTATCCTTCTGTGCATCCCTTAAGAAGATCAAAAGAGGAGAAAGGAAAATTGGATCTTGAACAAATCAGATGGGCTTTCACCAACAGGAAGTGGTGGTTTAATGGTCCAATTGAATCGTTAAAGATTGATGTGCCACGTAAGAAGGTATGGAATAATTATGGTAAGGATGTTAAGACGCTTAAGAAAATTGCCCGAGACGCAGGTTTCAAACTGTGTATACATAAAACATAGTTTATTATTCAAACAACTGGAATCGAAATAGTATAGAAAAAATCTTACTTGGTTTTCGAAGGTTTTATTATCCTTCCTGTTAAGGTGAAGGAGAACTCGAACTCCATGTTCCACGTGGAACAAATCTTGGTAAACATTTAGGAATAGGTATAAAAATGAATAGAATTATCAACTGATTATGAAAATATTAGTGGTCGATCTTGAAACCACGTCTCACGATCCAATGATCGATGATATGCGCAATCTTGAAAATAGCATTATTTCTGAGATCGGAGTCGTGAGACTTGATCTTGAGACAGGAAAAATTGAACCTGTTTTTGATAGCATATGTAGAGAAGATAAGACATGCAGCGCACAGTCATGGATATTCGGCAACAGCAGCTTAACTTATGATGACGTTCTTTCAGCCGAACATTTACAAGCATATAAAGATGAACTACAGGAATTATTCGATCACTATCACGCTACATCTTGGTGGCATGAATACGATTTTAGCAGACTTGAACATCCTTCACGTGGAATAAGAATTCAACACAAGTTTTGGGACCCGGCTCTCGCTCTCAGGACTTACTTGAAAATACCATTCCCAGATGGTACCGATTATAAACGACCAGGGGTGAGTGAAGCGTATCAGTATTTTAACCCGGGTAGAATTCTTGATCATCCTCATCGAGCATTGAAAGACGCTGAGATTGAGGCTCGAATCATATTTTCAGCTGTCCAGAAATGGCCTGAATTAAAAAACAATTGGCAGCATTATGTTTAAAAAATTATTTTTCTAGGATATTTGAATATTTATAATTACTATAATTCTAGTTTATTATAAGTTTGTAAGATTAAAAGATGAAAGAAAAGGGAGCCATGATCGCGTGCCGTACCGACGGCCTGCGGCCCGTGGTGTTAGAGTTTGAGAGGGTTTAACCCGTGTCACTTGTGAGTTGGCTGATGTCCAGTATCAGACTCTGTCCGTCACCCGAGTAGACGACAGGTAGCTGTCCATCCCATTGCTGTAGCCACAGGTACTGGCTGTACTCGGCGGTCATCTGCTCGGTGATGAGCTTGATTGATTTAGCCGTCGCGTTTGCCTGAATTATCTGGGCGAAAGCGTCTCCCTCCGCGCGGGCGATGGTGGCGTTCTTAGCTGCCTCGGCTTGGATGATCTGTTGCTGTGCCTCATATCTGATCTGTTCAAGGGTGTTCTTTGCTTGCAGCGCCTCCTGCTCTGCGATGACCTTTGCCTCGATGGCCGCTGCGAAGCTTGTACTGAACTGGAAGTCGGTGAGGCTTACGCTTATCACATCGATGTTAAACACACTTAGGCGTTCGACGAGAATATCGTCAAACGTAGATTTTACTACAGCACGCTTCGTCACAAGCTCCTCTGCCCTGTACTCAGCAGTGGTTGCTTTGAGTGACTCCTCGATGTTAGGTTTGATGACCCTGGAGACGTAGTCTTCTCTGAGGTCCTTGTAGATCTCGTTGACGCGTCCTGGGTTCAGCCTGTAGTTGACGGCAACCGTCGTAGAGACCTCTTGGAGGTCCTGTGTAGCGGTTGACTCAGTGGACTCTGCCTTCTGTATCTGGACGTTCATCAAAACCACAGTCTGGCTGAACGGCACCTTGTAGTTCAAGCCCTCCTGGAGCACCGTGTCCTCTACCTTACCGAAGGTCATCAGGACGCCTCTGTACCCTGACGGGACTCGTACAAACACGGATGACGCCACGACAAGCCCGATGACGGCGATCACCGCAATGACGGTTATAACGCCTGTGAACCGTCTTGCGGTATTCGTGACTGAGGGGATATTGTATCTTCTTCCCCCGAATTCGTAGTTAAATACACTCATTTCTTCGTTTCTCCATGATGTTTGTTCAGTTGAGTGTATCGAGCTTATTTATAGTTACTTCAGAATCACTTCAGAATTGAATTACTACTTGTAACAATGAAATTCATGGTCTGGTGGATTACTCTGGTTTGCTAACCAGAAAATCCTGAGGCCAAGGTCTTCTCAACACTGTTCTACTTCTTAAAGC
>CAZTZC010000004.1:0-8833 GCA_964618045.1 uncultured Candidatus Bathyarchaeia archaeon
GGAAGCGATCCTGGTTGAGTTTTCAGACAGCGTAATCGGTGGACAAGACCCATACAGTGTAGGCACTAAAAATCTCTTTAATATTCAAAGATACAAGACCTTCAAGAGCAGTTTCAAAAAACTCGACCCAAAAAACCAATTAGACCTATTATCAAAGATCATCGAAAACGGGTTATAATCAACTTCAAACTAACCCACTTTTCTGCAGCCAGACGATTACTATGAAAAGTCATGTTAACCCCCACGTTCCGTTGGATCTTCTTCTGAGGCGAAAACAGGAAACTAAGCAACGACGTCCCCAAGCCTACTCCCCCATCTTTCCCACAGGGTAACATCACTAACTCATCAATCTAAAAGTTACCCGCAAAGAATAACAACTATAATGGTTCCACGTGGAACCCTGCCAACCTTCGATAATGAGTATACCATGGACAATGCTACCTTTAAATGAGCAGCCAATTGGCCGCGAAGAGATATAACCAGCTACCGACACGAAAAAAACCGATCTGACACGTAGCAGGTAACCAATAAAAAACTCTTACAGCAAGAAACTCGCCACAGAAAGGGTTAGACCCAGACCTCCCCCAGCATCCTCAACGCGTTATGACCCACCACCTTCTGGATCTCCCCGTCGCTATACCCATGCAAAATCATCCAGCGAGCAACGTTCACATACTCGCTCGGGTTCTCCAACCCACTAACGTACCCCGGATCCACCACACCCTCCGGCACGGGGAAAGCCTCCACAGCCACGACTCCCGGCCTAACGTAGTGCCCCATCCTCAGCGGGAACCAGACGCCGTACAGCTCCTGGTGGGCGCCGTACAGCGTGTCGGGGCCGCAGCCCACGTGATCCACGCCCATCAACTCGATACAGTACTCCACACACTCCATGTAGCTCTCGATGCTCCCCACGGGGTTCCTCCTCGTACGCAGCCCCCTGCCTGCGCCGCCCACCCCGATGAGTCCGCCGCCCTCCGCCAGCGCATGGAGCACCTCGTCGCCCGTGGTGTGGCCCTGGGCGATGGCCGCTGGGCCACTGTGGCTGTTGATGATGGGGGCGCCGCTAGCCTCCACGGTCTCCAGAGCCGTCCTGTCCGATGTGTGCCCCACGTCGACGAGCATCCCCAGCTTGTTCATCCGCTTAACCGCGTCGTATCCGAAGTCCGTGAGCCCCAGATCCTGGCTGCTCTCCCCCATGCCGCTGCCAAGCATGTTGCTCTCGCTGTAGCAGACCCCCATGCTCCTCACCCCAAGCCCGTAGAGAACATCGATCCTGTCCAGCTCGTTCTCGATGGGTGAAGCCGACTCCAGCGCCAAAACCAGCGCGATCCTGCCGTTCTCGTGGGCGTCCACGATGTCCCCCAAAGTCCTGCAGTGGGTCACCATGCTCTGATGAGCGACGTCGCTGAGCCTGATCCCTATGTCATGAACCACGTCGGTCCACTTCCAGCCGCTGTAGCTCGTCACGTACGCCATCCCGTCCATCATGTTGTCGAAGACACAGTCCAAGCGGCTCGAGCTAAGCGCCTCGTACGCCGTGAAGTGCCGGCCCAACCTGTGCATCTCAGGAACCTCGGTCATGTCCTCCGGCCACAGCACCGGGTGCTCGTGGAGATCGACGAGCACCGTCTTCTCCATGAGCCCCTGAAACCTCTCCTCCTCCCCCCCGCTCAGAGGCACAAAGTAGGGCTCCACCCGTGGATGCGTCGTGAGCCTGAACATCTTGTAGTCAAAACCCGGCTCAAGGTAGCTGAACGCCTTGTAGCCGTCGTAAACCTTCTTACCACCCATATCCATCCTGATGAAATCAGATTATGGCGATAAAAAACATTCACAGAGAAGATGGCAGACGAGAGCCTCGCCGGACCATTTACTTTATAGACTTCCATCTGATAATCAACTTAAATCACTGGTTGTGGATACATGAACCCAGTCAAAGTAGATGGAAAAAACAAGAAACCAAAATTCTTCCTGTATACGCTCAGCACCTGCGGCTGGTGCAAAAAGACAAAGGAGTTCCTCAAGGACAACGAAATGGCTTACGAGTACGTGGACGTCGACAAGATCACCAAAGACGAGCAGAAGGAGGTCATCGCCGAACTGAAGAAGAGAGACGCTCCACTCGCCTTCCCCGTGATAATAGTAGACGACCAACAGGTCATCTCGGGCTTCAAGAAGCAGGCCATAGAAGAGGCCCTCGCCCAATGATCAGCATAGACGACGTGAAGAGACGAGCACAGCAGGACGCAAAGTCGAAAGGCATACGCCTCACGCCCGATGAGAAGCTGCTCCAGAGCCTCCTGGAAGGGCTGAAAACCAACGAGGAACGATACGGCTACCCCAGCTGCCCCTGCAGGATGGCCTCGGGAGAATTCGAGACGGACCGCGACATCATCTGCCCTTGCGACTACAGGGACCCCGATGTAGCCGAGTACGGGTGCTGCTACTGCAGCCTCTACGTCGACGACGAGATCCATGAAGGCAAGAAGCAGGCACAAGCAATACCAGAGCGCCGCCCCTACGATAAACAGATGGCCGCCTTCGGCCTAGTAGAAAAGGAAACCACTGAGGAGACGAAAGGAGATATGAAGAAATCCAGCAGGAAGCTGCTCTACTGTAGACAGTGTGGATACGTGGTCTTCAGCGAGGACCCGCCCTACGTCTGCCCCATATGCAAGGCCAAGAGGGAGATGTTCGAGGAGATCGTCACCGTATCAGGGCACTACACTAGGAGGGTCGAGTAGCTACTCCTTCTCGATGACCACGGCCGTCCCTGTGGCCGAGATCACGATGATCCCCAGCTGAAGCCCAAGGTCGCTGGTCTCCAGGTCAAGCCCCACGACGGCGTTGGCTCCCAGGTTCATCGCCTTGCTCCTGACGCGGCGTATGGCGTCCAGCCTAGCCTTTTCCAGCTCGCTCGTGAAAGCCGTGACCTCCCCTCCGAACATGGACTCGAAGCCGGCCACGAACTTGCCGAGGATGCCCCGGGTTCTCGGTGTGAGGCCCGTCACGACCCCGAACACCTTGGTGATCCTGTATCCCGGCACAGTCGGCGTCGTCACTATCATGAACCCAGTCGAGTCCTCCTCATCGACGATCTCGCCACACTTTGGGCAGAACTTGGCATCTTCAGGGATCTCTGATCCACATAATGCGCACTTCATCTCTATCCAGTTGAAAAACGGGGCCCTGATTAAAAAGGTGTTGAAGAGTCAACCCACGAGGGCGTTGAAGAAGACCTTGAACGTGGCGTCCGTCAGTGCCCTCATCTGGGGCGCGAAGCCGTAGAGCACCACGCTACCGTGCCCCTTCTTTGCCTCGATGAGCGCCGCATTCCTGGCGAGATGCTTCTCCCCGATGAGCCACCCGCTCTGCATCATGTTCTCCTCGGGGTACGTGATCACCGTGCTATAGTTCTCGTTCCAGTGGTTCGCCTTCACCGCGTAGGCGTGGTTACCCCTGAGCAGTATCAAGCCCTTATCAGGCATCCCGTACCCCAGCGGATGAGTGTTATCGATGTTGACCCGAATGGTGGACCCGGGGCAGTGGAACTCATCGGGCTTCAGGTCCTTCACCGTGTTCCTCACGGGCACGCCGAGTTTCTCGACGGCGAACTCGCACGACTCGTAGAGGGCCAGCACCCTGCCACCCTTCTCCACGAACTCCTTCACTTTCTCCACGCCGTCCTCACCGATCCCCGTCTTGTACTCGGGAGGCAGCACCGGCACCGTGGACGCGCCCTTGAACCGTTTCTCGTACCACTCCTCGACGCCTTCCCCCGTTATGAGGGCAGGCGGGTCGCTGGGAAGGATGAACACATCGTAGTCCTCCAGACCTTCCTTGACCTCTTTATCCTTCACGGTGGTGTACTCGAATCCATACTGTTCCAGGAGCCAACGGGTCCAGCCTTCGTCCATGTTCCCGCCCCAGCCCCTCTGGTACATAGCGATCCTATGCGGCTTGACGAGACTATGACTGAACCCGGGCTTGTCCTTCAGCCCATAAAACCTGAGATGTGTCTCGCCGGCTACTGCTTTAAGCTCAGACTCTACCCCCCTCTTCTTGGGGACGTAGAAGGCTCCCGGCGGCAGAGTTGTTTCACCTAGGTCAACCGACTCGTGAACCCTGTGGACCTCGACACCCGCCTTCGCTAAAAGGTTCAGCGCCTTGAAACTGTCGTTTATCCTCCCATCCAGGATGTAACCGATCTTCGATTTCTCGACGACGCCCTCAGGCTGCCTTATCATCTTTAGCTCCGTGAAGGAGCCCACAGGAGGTTCCTCTGCCTCGACTACGTCAACGCCCTTGAACTCGGCCATGGTTTGGGTGGCGAAGTCGTAGTTCATCATGGGGGTGCCATCCTGAGACCTGACCCACAGGTTGTCCCTGTAAATGGTGCGACTCAGGAGGCTAACCAAGAAGGGGCGCGCGGTCTGTCCCGCGAATACGACGTATGTTCCCTCGGGGTAAGTTACGTCGCCCACCCTCACAGGCGTCGTGGCCTGGTGCACCTCGACGCTCATGTCCATGAGAGTCTTCAAGAGACTGAGCGCGGTGTTGGGGTCTGCTTGTCCTGGCGGAAAGAGGAAGGCGTACGGCGCCTCCGCTCCTCCCCTCTCGATGCTTCTCTTAGCCTTCGTGTACATGTTCCTGAGGATCATCTCACGGTTGTTCGCCGCCACCTCCAGAGTGGCCATCGCCGCCGCCATCTGACCCCTCAATATATCGCTGAGGCGCCACCACCCACCTTTCCATGGATCGTTGAAGTTCACCGAGGCACGGTACTCTGGGCGGCCACGGGCGTGGGGCTGAAGCTGGTGATAGTGGACATAAACCGGCGTCGCGAACTTGACGCTGGCCGACTCGGTGAACATGCCGCATATCTGGAACCACGGGAACACCAGGCTGAACCCGGGCATGAAGTCGGCGGGGAATACCGCCGCCTGCTCGACGCCGCTTATGCCCTCGGAAGCCATACGTATAGCCATCTGGGCCCCATAATGCTTCTGCTCCGTCCAGACCAGAGGGTCCGCCACCTCGTTGAGGGGGTTGCTGTTGGGCGGTATGAAGAACCTTGACCCATAGAACCCCATCTGGTGGTGGTCCACATAGGCTTGGGGGAACCACTCCTTGAGGAGTACCCTGTTCATGATCTGCGTCTCCACCTGGGTAAGGGTCAACGCGTCCCTGTTGTTGTCATGACCCACGTACTTATGGTAAAGCCTAGGCAAGCCGCATCCCTCATACTCGGTGCCCAGCCACTCGTAGTACCAGTCTATGGTCATGATCTGGCCGTCCGGGTTAGCGCATGGGAACAGCAGCAACACGACGTTCTCCCTTATGCGCATGGTCAGTTCGTCATCGCAGGTAAGTAGCCTGTACGCTAGGTCTGAGGAGACCTGTGTCCCGCCGACCTCTGAGGCGTGGATGCTCATGGTCATAGCCACCACCGCCTTGCCGTCGGAGACGATCCTGTCAACCTCTCCCGGGGGGAGACCTCGGGGATGGCTTATCTTCCAGCTCATCTCCCTTATCTCGCCCAGCTTCTTTAGGTTCTCGGGAGAAGATATGTAGGCGAGTATCATGGGGTTGCCCTCTGTGGTCTTCCCCACCTCCTCGACCTTCACCCTGTCTGAAGCCTCGTCAAGATGCCAGAAGTACTCCACCACCTTGTCCCATCTCACGAGCTTGCGGTCCGTGCCCGGCTTGAAACCATAGAACTCTTCAGGTGACGATATTTTACTCAAACGAATCACTGCATCAAATACAATCGGCTGTTATATAAGCTGCATATCCAACGTGGAACACCGTTATTGCTTTATCCCTGCACTTTCATTTATATAGTTTAAATACTCCTGCCACGCCTAATATAGGGAATGTCATGAAGTTTGTCCAGCTGAAATCAATCAGGGACATAGTCATGCTTGTAGCCTCCTCCCCGGCATCAAACGTGATACAGCACATGTCGAACGAGGGCGACCACCTTTATTTCGTCATCGGTGGAACCCTGAGCGAGGTCTTCCTCTACTTCGTAAAGACGGAGGATGTCCTCGATGGAAGCTTCATCACCTATAACAGCTACTCAGGGGACATAGGGTACAGCGACAAGGTTATGCACGAACCCAACATTAGCACCATACCTGTCGTTGAGATAATCAACCAAGACCTCCTCAACGAGGAAGTGCTGGAGAAGTTAAGCAAACTATAGCTGGCAACTTTGTAAGGTGTGAAAGATAATGGATGTAGAGAGAAAGTTAGAAGAACTAGAATCTGACGCTGATGTGGAGCAGAAGGACCTCGCCATTAGCATAGAGAACGTGGTAGCCTCGGCGAGCTTGGACCAGAAGATCGATCTCCTGGCCATAATGAAGGTATTCAGGAACGTCGAGTACAGGCCCAAACAGTTTCCGGGCCTCGTCTTCAGGCTTAAGAGGCCCAAGACGGCGACGCTCATCTTCGGCTCGGGCAAGATGGTTTGCACGGGCGCAAAGTCGGAGAAGATGGCCCGTAGCGCCGTGAAGAAGGTGGTGCGGGAGCTCAAGAATAACGGGATAATCATCCTGGGTAAGCCCAAGATCGTCATCCAGAACATCGTCGCCAGCGCCAACCTCCACGGCAAGATCGACCTGGAGACCGCCGCCGACATCATGGACAACGTGATGTACGAGCCCGAGCAGTTCCCCGGCTTAATCTACCGGATGGGCGAACCCAAGGTGGTCATGCTGTTGTTCGCCTCAGGGAAGCTGGTCTGCACCGGAGCAAAACACGAGGACATGGTCCGAGAGGCGGTGGAGAAGCTCCACGATATACTTGAGGACTACGACCTCATCTACTACGAGTAACGGTGGTAGACGGTGCCACCGAGAAACAGCAGCGTAGAGCAGAGGGCCCTTAGACTAATATACGACGCGGGAGACGAAGGGCTACTACAGAGCGAGCTATGGAAACTCCTAGACGTGAGCAGCAGAGAAGGCTCACGGCTGGCAAAAAAGTTCGAAGAAAAAGGCAGGATAGTTCGTGAAAAAGTCCTCAACGACGGCCGCTGGACCTACAAGCTGTTCAGTAAGAACGAGCCCGTCACCCTCGACTCGGTGAGAGGCTGCCCCTGCCTCATATGCAGCGAGGTGGAGAAGTGTTTCAGGGGTGGAACACAGGACCCTGTGTACTGCCTGCTGCTGACCGCCTGGATAGACCCCAGAATAGAGATAGATGCCTCACAGTGATCGCTAGATAATGGATGACGGGACTAAGGAGATACTCCGCTACGGCGCGACCTTCATCGTTCTCGTAGCCGCCTTCTACGGTGGCATGTTCCTGCTCAGGAATACCCTCGGCACAGAGAACCCGATGATGGTCGTCATATCCCAGAGCATGATACCCACCTTGGGAGTAGGCGACTTCATATTCATCGAGGCCGTCGACGACTTCGACGACGTGGTTGCAGCCCCCATGCCTGACGGAGACATCCTCGTGTTCATCAGACCCGGGTTCGAGGACGAGTATATCGTGCACAGGGCCATCGGAAGACATAAAGAAGACGACGAGTGGTTCTACACGACGAAGGGCGACAACAACTTTTTCCCCGACGGCGTCCCCGTGAATGAGAGCCTCGTCATCGGGCGCGTCATCAACAGGCTTCCCGTCGTCGGATACTTCTCACTATTCATAAAAACCATGAAGGGCTTCGCTATGGTCGCGATACTAATGTTGATCGCCTTCTTTTACGACGGCTTTTTACCTAAGAGAGATCAAGAAAAGCAGGTAGGCAAGACATCTTGGCTTTCATTACTCCCTTTTTCGGTCGCCATATTGGTGATCATTAATATATACTTCAATCCGAGCAAAGACAACTCTCTCATCGAGTTCCTCACCCTCGCAGCTTGGTATGCTGGCTCAGCCATCCTGCCCCTCGCTGTCGACGACGACGACATGGGGATAATGGTATGGCTTTACCATCTAGTGCTGTTGATGATACCCATCGCATGCGACTTGGTCTGGTACACCATGCACATCACGCCGAGCAACTGGTGGAACTTCCAGGGCAGCATCGTGCCGGTGACGTGGCTGCTGATGGAAGAGAGCGATGTCTTCAACAGAGCGTTCAACAGGATAACGCTCTACCTTCTACCCGGTATACTTGTATTTCTGGGGTTAATGTACCTAAAACGTAGAGGCGTCGAGCCTTTTAGAAGCATCAGTTACAGGCTACAGGGTCTCGATGAGAGTTTTACTATAGAAGAAAAGAAAGTTGGAGACGACCTTGACTAGTCTATTCTATCGCCATGACTGCGCTGTGGACGGCTGGGACTTGACGCTCGACGGTCAACACCGCTCCAGCTGAGGGCCTGAGCTCGATCCTGAACTCCTCGTAAGGGTGAGCGTACAGGTTAGGTCGATTACCTGCCGTGACCGCTGGGTCGACACCATCCATTGCTAGTTCGGTGAAGTCGATGACCACCTTGAACTTCTCTCCAGCCTCAAGCAGCGAATCTCCATCACTGTTTACACCTGACACCGTCATGATGGTACCATTGGAGCTATAGATCTCGCCGTGGCATCTCTCGTTGGTGTAGGTCGCCACCATCACACTATCATCTAGATCGATGGGCTCGTGGCCCTGGGATAGCTTCAGGTAGAAAGTCAGCTTAGTGAGGCAGATATCACTCTGGTCGTCAGTGACGTTCACGAACTGGCCAATCATACCGCTGTCCGTCAGCAGCGCCGAGGCAGCCTCACTCATACCTGAACTGATCACCGACTGAGCCTTCTCCGCCGTCAGGAAACCCATGTTCAGGACAACGAACGCGAAAGCAGCGGCAGTTATCACGAA
>CAZTZC010000004.1:8933-22429 GCA_964618045.1 uncultured Candidatus Bathyarchaeia archaeon
TTTTTAACGATTTTTGAGTAAACTATAAAGATGATTGAATTAGTTTAACCCTGAATCAAGTTGAAAAACGTTAAAGTCGTATCATACGGAATCGGGGTAATCGGTCGAAGACTTGCGACACACCTTCTGACAAAGGAAGGCATCAAGATCGTTGGGGCCGTGGACATCAACCCCAACATCGTCGGCAAGGACCTGGGGGAGGTCCTCGGCGGAAAGAAGATTGGTGTTATCATCTCCAACGACGCCGATAAAGTGCTCAAGGAAACCAAGCCTGACGTGGTGTGCCACACCACCATGTCATACCTGAGGCAGACCTACAACCAGTTCGAGCAGATTCTGAAGCATGGTGTCGACATCGTAAGCACTTGTGAAGAGCTTAGCTACCCCTACGCCACGAAGGAGGGAACTGAGTATGCTAACAAGCTTGACGGGGTCGCCAAGAAACACGGTGCCACGCTGCTCGGAACGGGCATAAACCCAGGCTTCCTCATGGACACCCTCCCGACGTTCCTCACTGGCCCATGCGAGGAGGTCGAGTCCATCTACGTGACTAGGCAGATGAACGCCGCGACTCGCCGCATCCCCTTCCAGAAGAAGATCGGCGCCGGCATGACCAAGGAGGAGTTTAGAGATGCCATCGACGGAGGGAAGATCACGGGGCACGTCGGCCTCGAGCAGAGCATACAGATGATCTCCGACTCGCTGGGCTGGGAGCTCGACGAGATAAGGGTCGACCCACCTGAACCAGTGATTCTAGACTACGACGCCGCCAGCGACGCCATCAAGGTTCCCAAAGGCAAGAACGCGGGCACCAAGCAGATGGCCTACGGAGTGATGGGCGCCAAGTCCGTCATAACCATGGACTTCAAGGCCTACATCGGTGCACCTGAGGAGTTCGACAGCGTCGACATCGAGGGAGTACCCCCCATCCACCAGAAGATCAGCCCCTGTGTGCACGGCGACCACGGCACCATCGCCATGACCACCAACATGATCCCGCTGGTGATCAACGCGGAGCCAGGCCTCAAGACCATGGTGGATCTCCCGGTCGTTCACGCGACGCCCGTCCACTTCGGTAAATACATCAAGAAGAAGTAGGGGATCTCCCCACCTTTTTTATGAAGCTATCTTTTCCTAAGGGTCTTCCCTTCGTGTGCCCCGGTATAGTCGCCTTTCTCTATTGTGTCTACACCGTTCACTATGACGTAGTCGATGCCGACGGGGAACTGGTGGGGCTCTTTATAGGTGGACTTGTCGATGACGGTCTCGGGGTCGAACACTGTGATGTCCGCGCACAGGCCAGGCCTGAGAATCCCCCTGTCAAGTAGGCCGAAGCGCTGGGCGGGGAAGCTCGTCATCTTCCTCACGGCTTCCTCCATCCTCAGCGTCTTCTCGTCTCGGACGTATCTGCCGAGTATCTTGGGGTAGGTGCCGTAGTGTCGGGGATGTGGCTTTCCCCTCCGGAACGGCCCCTCGACGTTGCAGCTGCCCGAGTCGGTGCCCACCATTTGGAGCGGATGCCTCATGATGCGCTTGACGTCGTCCTCGTCACCGTAGAATATCACCATCCCGGCGGCACCCTCCTCCTCCAGCAGAAGCTCGTATAGAGCCGTGAACTCGTCAGAAGCCCCACGGTGCTCCTTGACTTCGACCATACTCATGCCTTCGACAGCCTTGTTCTCGTCGGTCTTCACCGAGGTGACGTAGACGTTCTCCCAGCCTAGCTCCCCGGCGAAGTTCTCCCAGCCGGGGATACCCTCCTCTATCTCCCGTTTCATCCTATTCCTCTGATCAGGATCCCTGAGGCGCTCGAGGGCAGCCTCGTTCCCACCGCTGTGAACCCACGGGGGAAGAAGAGTCATGAGGCCCGTCGAGCCCGCCTTATACGGGTATTGGTCGACGGTGACATCAACGCCGCGGGCCCTAGCGTCCTCGAACATCTTCATGGTCTCCCGGCTCTTGCCCCAGATGGACTTGCTGGCTACCTTATGGTGGCTGATCTGCACGGGTATCCCCGCCTTCTCGCCTATCTCCAGAGCCTCATAGAGGGCCTTCATTAGGGTTTTTCCCTCACCCCTGATGTGGGAGTCGTAGACTCCATCGTAATCGGCCGCCACCTTAGCCAAGGCTATGATCTCCGGGGTTTTGGCGTAGATGCCAGGAGGATATATGAGGCCTGTGCTAAGTCCATAGGCTCCCGCCTCCATGGCCTCCGACGTTAACTCCTTCATCTTCTCAAGTTCTTTGGGCGTCGGATCACGTTCCTCGAGGCCCATGCCCGCTGCCCTGATGGCTCCGTGCCCAACGAGGTGGGCGACGTTTGCACCAAGCCCCTCCTTCTCCTCCTCCCTGAGATACTCGTCGAAGGTGTCCCAAGTGAGCTTCAACTCTATTCCATCGGGGAGCCGTGCGTCGACCTCTTTCTGGGTCTCGCCGCGAATCTCGTCGCTGAGCGGAGCCAGGCTGGAGCCGCACTGACCGGCAACCACCGTGGTTATTCCCTGATGGACGACGTTCTCCATGTCTCTGTAGACGAGGGTGTTAAAGTCGCTGTGGCTGTGGGCGTCTATGAAGCCGGGGCAGACGATGAGCCCCGTGGCATCAATGACGGTCTTGGCTTCGCCGTGTAGCTTATTCGAAATCTTATCGATCTTCCCGTCCTTGACCGCTACGTCAGCGAAGAACCAAGGGTTCCCTGTGCCGTCAACGATCTTACCATTCCTGATGATGATATCATACATAACTAGACACAGAGAATACGTATCCTGACACGATATATTTTCTTTTAACGTGGAAAAGGGTTGAGGCTATGTTTTATTCTCCCAGAGATGGCGAATGTTAAGGCACTTGTTGGTGGCAGCCTGCACGGCGTTCATTAAGGCTGTCCTCAACTTTCCGTCCTCTATCTCGTAGATGCCCTCGATTGTTGTGCCTCCCGGTGTCGTCACCATCTCCTCGATCTCGGACGGGACTGACACTCCCTCCATGATAAGCTTGGCTGTGCCGAGAACGGACTGTGCCGCCGCCACCTTGGAGAGTTCCCTGGGCAGCCCCACGCGAAGCCCTGCATACGTCAATGCGTCGATGACGATGGCAATGTAGGCGGGGCCACTCCCACTGAGCCCGGTAACAGGATCCATGTACTTCTCCTCGACCTCCATGCACGACCCCATGGTGCCTAGGAGAAAATCCACAGTCTCCTTGTCCTGTAGAGTGGTGTTCGAGCCCATACAGTAGGCGGTGAAAGACGCTCCCACCATGGCGGCGACGTTCGGCATGGTCCGCACGAACCTTGCACCCGGGGCTATGGACTTGTAGAACTCTAGCGGTATTATGGCCGCCGTGGAGACCACCAGTTTTCCGTTCACCTCGTCCTTTATCTCGACGAGCACATTCTCGATGTCACCCGGCTTGGTGCAGAGGAAGACCACGTCCGCCTCGTGTGAAGCGACGACGTTGTTGTCTGTTATGTTAGCGCCTTTGTTGGCGAGCGGTATGAGGGCCTCAAGGTTTCTTCTAGTCGCTATTACCTTCTCTACCTGTCCCGACTCCAATAGGCAGTTGGTTATCGCGCCTCCTATGACGCCTGCGCCTATCACCGCTACTGTGTTAATCAACTCGAACCA
Organism: uncultured Candidatus Bathyarchaeia archaeon; assembly: GCA_964618045.1. Taxonomy (GTDB): domain Archaea; phylum Thermoproteota; class Bathyarchaeia; order TCS64; family TCS64; genus RBG-16-57-9. The sequence continues at coordinate 12,560 of CAZTZC010000004.1, forward strand.
CCTGCGTTGTTAAACACTTAACATAATATATTACATATAAAAGTTAAGATTCCCGACAGGGTAACGCGTATTTTTACACTTTTTTTAAGCTTGTTGGAAAACTTTTATGCATGAACCAGACCATGATGCTCTGAGCGGAATGGCGGAGTTCGATGCCGAATCATTCATAGAAGGCCAGATTAAAGCAATAAGGGAGACCCTTGGGGACGAGAAAGCCCTGGTCGCCTGCTCAGGCGGGGTCGACAGCACGGTCTCCGCTGTTCTGGTTCATAAAGCAATAGGGGATAACCTTGTCTGCGTCTTCATCGACGACAACTTCATGAGGCTGGGCGAGGCGGAGCAGGTGAAATCGCTTCTGTCCTCCGAGCCTCTGAGCCTACCGATAAGGATCCTGAATGAGAGGCAGAAGTTTATCGAGGCTCTCTCAGGGATTCCAGATGCCGAGGATAAGAGGAAGGCGTTTAGGCAGAACTTCTATGAGACGCTCAGTAAGATTGCGGCCGAGGAGCAGTGCAAGTATCTTGTGCAGGGAACCATTAAGGCTGACATCGACGAGACGTCCGCAGGCATCAAGACGCAGCACAACGTCCTTGAGCAGATCGGCATCGACCCTGTTGAGAGGTACGGATTCACCGTCGTCGAGCCGCTGAAGAACCTATACAAGTACCAGGTTAGGGAGGTCGCGAGAGCCTTGGGGACTCCACCCGAGCTGGCTACGCGTCAGCCCTTCCCGGGTCCTGGTCTCAGCATAAGGGTTGTGGGTGAGATCACGCCTGAGAAGCTGGAGGAGATAAAGAAGGCGACTTTCATCGTGGAGCAGTCCTTCGAACCACATAACCCTTCTCAGTTCTTCGCGGCAATATTTAGCGGTCAGTCCCCCAAAGACCTTAAGGTGCTTAAGAGAGACGCCGCCGAGATCGTTGAACTCGACCCCATGATGATAAAGGCAGGGTTCCTAAACGAGAAGGCCACAGGCATAATTAACGGTAAACGCGCGTACGGCTCTGTCGTCACCCTTGCCTTCAGGGACAGCTCGGACCGCCCCATGGAGCCGAGGTATGAGCAGCTTGAGAAGACGCTTCACTATCTTCAGGACAACTACCCTGAGGCAACGCGTCTCCTTTACCTCGTGGATGAGAAGGAGGGCAACGGGTATGCCGTTTCCATGCGGGCCGTGAAGACGAGGGACTATCTTACGGCTGAGGTGATGAGGCTCCCATGGAACACCCTCCGGGAGGCGGCGGCTAAGATACTGGACTCGTGCGTCGACGTGACTCACGTCTACTATGATGTGACGCCTAAGCCGCCTGCGACGATAGAATACGAGTAAAAAAGGGTTATTTTTTGATCCCCAGTTCCTTGAACTGGTTCTGTACGCCCATCCTCATGTAGATGAGGTCGTTCCCTACTGTGACCAGGTTGTACCCCTTCTCCATGCGCTTCTTGATGGTGCTGCCGGAGCCTTCATGTATCCCCGTCGCGAGGCCAGCCGCCTTCGTGGCATCATACACCCTGTCGATGGCCTTCTGAACGTCGGGGTGACTCATGTTACCCAGATGCCCATGGCTGGCAGAAAGGTCGGCTGGGCCTATGTAGGTCGCGTCTAAGCCTTCCACGCTGCAGATGTCCTCTATGTTGGAGACCGCCTTCTTGGTCTCGATCTGGACGATGACGGCTATCTCCTTGTCCGCCGTCTTTAGGTAGTCGGGGTCGAACATGGCTGCCCTCCTGGGCCCGCAGCCCCTGAGTCCATCTGGGGCGTACCTCGTTGCCTTGACTGCCAGCTCCGCCTCTTCCTTGGTATTAACCCACGGAACCAGCACTCCGTAGGCGCCGACATCTAGGGCCCTCTTAATGGCGACGATGTCGTTCCACCACACCCTGACTATAGGTGTGGTCTTGGAAGTTGAGTGCATGGCCTGCATGAGCGTCTGCGCCGTCCTCATGTCGAGGGGCGCGTGCTCGGTGTCTATGACAAAGTAGTCAAAGCCAAGGGTGCTCATCATCTCGGAGACTATGGGCGCCTCCAGTGTGATCCATGTGCCGTAGAGCTGTTCATCAGCCTTGAGCCTTCTTTTTAACTCGTTCCTCAAACGATTCACCTATGATGGTTTAATTAACTTGACGGTGCACAGTATAAAGAATATCCCACAGGGACATCATTCTATTTTTGAGAGCATGTCTAGAATGCCTTGGACCCAGCGGAGATAGCTGTTGACGGCCGCTCTCATGGCCGTGGTGTCGCTTGCTTCCGTAGATATGACTATCCCGTCCATGTCTCTTCGGACACCTGTGCTGGATCTCTCAGAGGAAGGTGACTCGACCTCCGGACTCAGAGCGTCCAAGACGGCATCAACCACTTTCTCGTGCACCTTGATACGTATCTCCGCCGAGGCTTTCTCGGTGAGGCCTTCTTTAGTCATTTTTATTTATAAAATGTATAAAAATTAGGCTTGGGCGCGAATCCTGTGGGCGGCCTGTCCCAGCCTTGTCGATGGGGTGTAAGCTCCTCCAGCGAACTTGTAGCCGCATTTCCTGCAGCTCCAGACACCCACGCTGACGCGTCTCACCGATGGGCTGGCGCAGCTGGGGCACTTGTGGTATGCCCTAACCGTCTCCATTACCCTGCCGTAGCGTTTACGGAGAGTGGCTCCGCCCCTCGTCCGCATTCCGATGTCCTTTCTCTTTTTCCTTGCCATTACTCGCCCGCCAATGCTATAGCCCTTATCTCTGCCGCCTTCTCCGACGCGATATTTATGCATTTCTTTATCTCGTCCACGGTGAAGCCGATGGGGCCGCGTTTCTGTATGGCGTTAAGGTTGCCGTTCTCGTCGACGGTGATGGTTATCCTTCCGTCCTTGACCTCCTCCTCGTCGAACGTCGGGTCGACTATGAGGGAGTCGCCTATCTTGCACACCGTTACGGCGATGGGATGAGCCCTCAGCTTCAGTTTATAGGTCTTGTCTGTCTTCTCGATCTCACCCTTCTTCGACACATCGAACTCCGGTGCCTCTGTCGTGGTGAGGGCTGCCAGCGCCCCGGCGGAGCACGCGTCGATGAGGTTTCCATCGTAGTTCAACACGTATAGGTCGACGAAGATCATCTGGACCTTCTCACCCGATACGAGGCCGAGCTTGTCCATGTCTATTATCTCGGCGGCCCTCAGGCCCCTGTCGACTATACGGGCAAGCTCTATGGCGTCTTCTGGCGGTGGGCCAGGCTCCCACGTCGGGTGAGCCACGGGCGTATACTCTGCGTTCACCATCATGACGCCAGCGTCGGGGGTATCCTCGAAGGGGTGGCCTACATCAACCTTAACCCCAACCACCACGTGGGTTTTACCCAGCTTAACCTCTGCAGATCCCTCAGACTTTGCGAGGAAGTTGGTCTTTATCTCCCAGTCCCTGTACTGCAGAAGCTCTCTGCCGTCCATTCTTTTCCCGGTGCCCACTACATCCATGATCTTTTTGCGCTTAAGCCGGGATACTATGTTGTTGCTCATTCCTCTTCAGCCTCCTCGGCGGTTTCCTCTACATCAGGCGCCTCCTCGGGCTCTTCCTCTGGTGCTTCTTCTTTTTCCTCTGCGCCCTCGACCATGCCGTACTTCTTCTTCAGCGCCTCCTTCTGGATCTCGTAGATCTGCTTGCATCCTTCGATGGCGAGCTCGATGCACTTTTCTGTCTCCTCTTGGGTCATGATGCCCTCCATCTGTAGCAGTGTCACCTGGTCACTCTTGGGCAGGTACGCCACTGGGACGTCTGACTCGCCCTTCTTATCCTCGTAGTCGCCGAGGTCAAGGATCAGGTTGCCCTCGTACTTGCCTGCAGCGCACGAAGATACCAGATCCTTCATGGGGATGCCCGCGTCGGCTAAGGCCACCGCGGCCGCGTTTATGGACGCGCACCGTGTGCCCCCGTCCGCCTCTATGATCTCCACGAAGACATCTATGACGCTCCGCGGGTACCGCTCGAGAAAGAGCGCCGGCTCAATGGCGTCAGTCATGACCATGCTGATCTCTTGGTCCCTCCTCGATGGTGCCGGCGAACGCCTCGGGTCGACGCTGAAAGGCGCCATATGGTATCTGCATCTCAGTATCCCCATGTTGGGTTTACTGAACCGTTTAGGGTGCATCTCCCTTGGGCCGTAAACTCCCACAACGATTTTGTTGCGACCCATCTCGATGTAGGCGGAGCCATCTGCGTTGGGAATCGCTCCGCTCTCAATGTGTACGGGTCTGAGTTCGTCGGGTTTCCGCCCATCCACTCTCACCCACTTCTTTTTAGAGGTTTTCCTCTTAGTGTTTTTCTTTTTAGTCGTTTTACTCAATTTCTATCCTCCTTAATCGTTCTAAGGTACTCCTGGATCCTGTTTGTGAGGCCCGATGTATGGGCCTCTGTCTCGATCTTGTGGATTACCTTTACAACTAGCTCCTCGTCCTCCCGGTTCCGGCCGTTGATCAGTATTCTTCCGTTCTGACCTATGGTGATCTGGCACCGGGTCTCCCTGAGGATCATGTTGATCATGCTTCCCTTCTTTCCTATGAGTCGGGGTATCTTAGAGGGTGTTATCTTCATTATGAAGCCCTCGTGGACCTTTCCTAGGTCTCTGCCCACTATGGACAGGATGGGTGTCCTGCGTCTGTCGAGGTCAACTATCTTAGCTACCACGATGTCACCTACGTCAAGCACCTTAGTCATGTCGAAGTTGGTCCTGAACGACTTGTTGATGGCGTCGGGTATCGTCAGTATGGCGTCGGTCGAGGCGCTGATGTCTACGACCCACTGCCCCAGCTCGATATCGCTAATCATTCCTACCACCAAGTCTCCCACGAGCGGGGTGTAAGTGCCCTCAAGGGCGATCACTGAGACCCGGTCGTTGCTGTAGTTGACTAACCCCACCTTATTGGAGTAGACGTTTCCCTCGCTCCTGAACGTGTTCTCCCCCGTCCTGATGCGGCCCTCATATAACAGGTCGCCTGGGACTACTATGTCACGTGTCTCGAATTTTGCGCTCAATCTCTTCTTCCTTCGTTACTTCACTATCTTCGACTGGATGTTGCCCTGGGTTGACTTCCCCAGCGCCTCAAGCATCTCCAACTGCATGGCCGCCGGCAGCTCCACCACGGCGATCCATGAGCCATCAGACTGCCACTCGTCCCTCTTTATCTCGCCGAAGTCCTTCACTATGCCGTAGCTTTTTCCCGTGTACTCGGCGGGGACCTTTATGGCTATCTGGACGTTGTCGCTGCTCATGGGCAGTACGCGCCGCAGCGCGTCGACCACGTCTTTTACCTGCTCGTCCGCGTCCTTGAAGGGATCTATCTGTAACCTGATGTCCTCGAGGGCGTTCTCTATCCTCACCGGGGGGTGAGGGAGCTTGGTCTTGGGGTCGACGTAGGTGCGTGAGATGATGTGGATTATCTGCCTTCTTTTCTGCTCCATCATCTCCCTGCGTTGCTGTGTGTTCAGCTGGAAGATCCCCTTCTCGAAGAGGATCTCAGCGACTTCCAATGGGTCGCTGGTCCCGAAGGCTTTCTCCAGTTTCTCAGCCGACGCCTTCTCTCCTTTGTTGGCGTCAGTGAATATGGTGTCTACGAGGAGTACGTTGCTTACTTCGCCTGGTTCTCCTCGCTTATACGCCAGTCCCTTGTCTGGGTCAACCATTATCTCGAACTTCTCGCTGCCAGTCTGGTAGCGGACAAGGGTGTACTTGGCGCTCATGGTTGAGCCTCCTCCTACTGGAGGTGCTTTTCCACTTCCTCTTCAGTCAGTCTCTTGAAGGTCTTGGTTTCCGCCGGTATCACCGCGACCTTGACCGTCTTGGAAGTTACGGGTATGTCGGAAGCCACGTTCACCGCCTCTATGGCCAGCTTAACGGCCTCGTCTAGAGACATGTCGTCCCTGTACTTCTCCTCGAGGAGCCTGTTGGCTTCCTCGTTCTTCCTCCCGACGGCGGTGGCCTTGAATCCTCTGTAGGCTCCGCTGGGGTCGGTGGTCAGTACGCGGCTGCCTGTTGCGTCGTACCCCGCGATTATCATGCTGACGCCGAAAGGGCGTACGCCGGCGTGCTGAGTGTATACCTGTGCAAGGTCCCCCAGCCTCCTGGCGAGCACCTCGATGTCGACGGGCTCGTCGTATAGGAGCTTGTTGCTTTGGCAGTAAACCCTGGCTTGGTCTATGAGCACCCTGGCGTCACTGCTGAGACCAGCGATGGCCGAGGCGACGTGGTCGTCGAGCTGATATATCTTTCTGAAGTAGTCCGGGTCCTCGAGGTCGCTCTCCGGGGTCTCGTTGGCGGCCAGCACCGCCCCCTCGGAGCAGGCGACGCCGACCACCGGGGCACCCCTCTTCACCAGTTCGAGGGCGTACTCGACCTGGTACAGCCGACCTTCCGGCGAAAATATGGTTATGGCCCTGTCATAGGCTCTAGGCATGAACAAATCCTTTCACTCCTTAGTCCGCTTTCTCTCTGTTTCTATACACCAGTACTGATACTGACTAAAAAACTTAGTTGAGAGACAGCACACGAGAATGACTGGTTGAGTCAATTACTTGTGGTGGTGGCGCCCTGGCCGGGATTCGAACCCGGGATCGCTCGGGTGACAGCCGAGCATACTGGACCGGACTATACTACCAGGGCAGGCGTAGAGTCTAGGACAAGTCGAAGAATAATAAAGTTTACGCATCCCACCTAACGGAGAAGCATCAGCACCACAAATAGGACCAGCGTCGTTAAACCGTCCGATACAGAGGTTTCTATGGGGATCACGAAGTTGTCCGGGTTCAATCCTCTCTGCGTCGTCACGATGGCCGTCGCCATGGCGACCACAGTTATGATGGGTACCAAGACTATGTTTAATATGATGAGCTTCAGCGCCAGCCCTGGGACGATTTTTATTCCGTAAGCGACGCCTGAAGCTGTGGCATAGACTATGAACATGGTAAGCGACGCGAGCCATGTGCTCAGTATCTCCTGCGAGTGCTCCCTCATGGCCGACATCCTGGGGCTCAGCGTGCCCAAGAACATTTTGGTCGTCGCTGTGCAGCCGACGATGCTACCGGCGTCGCCCACGGTGTCTATGAGAGCCGGGTAGACCATGTATATCTCTGGGCTTCGGCCGATGGTGTTCGTGATCCTCTCAAGGGCTGAGCCTGTGATGTTCACTATAACTGATATGATGCTGAGGGTGACGAGGAACTGGTTTATCGTGTCGACGAAGTCCCTGTTCCCCTTGTTTCTGTCGACGATGAAGAGGACCGCCGCTATGAACGCGGCGTCGAGGAGCGTGAAAAGTGCCCAGCCGAGCCTGCCCCAAGACGCGGTGCCTTTGATGACGGCGACGTAGCACGCCGTCACGATGATGTCGCTCACCGTGGATATTATGGGGTAGACTACCTTGTCGGGGTCTAGACCCTGCCTGTAGCTGTACACCGAGAACGCGTAGGTGAACGGTGGAATCAGCGCTATGGAGAGCAGCATGGTCGTTGTGACGACGATGAATATCCTGAGGATGTCTGGTAGGGTGGCGGCCCCTTGGGTGACGCTGAAAAGGCTGCCCAGTGTCGCCATGAAGATGCTGCTCAGCAGCGTCAGCGTTATCACAGTCTGGAATAGGATGTACGCGTACTCGGTGTTGTCTCTCACGGTGGGCCTCACGAGGCCGAGGTGCAAGCCTGTGCTGACCCTGCCGCTGAAGAGGCCGCCGATGGCTCCCCTGACGCTCAGTATCCCTGGATAGAGTATGAAGGCCCAACTATACTCCTTGAATAGGCCGAAGTAGATTGAGAGGAGGCCGCCGGCCAGCAAGCCGGTCAGGTTGAACGATAGCGACGCCAGCGACTCGACGTACGCTTCCCAAAAACTGGCTCCTACTGTGTGGGTCAACGGCTCTCACCCCGTTTCACTCTCTTTTCTACCTTTGATGAGCCGTTTACTCCATGATTTAAGGATATGGGGATAGAAGGAAGAGCGTGGGCGGTGGGTTTCCACCTACTTGTACTGTTTCGCTATGAGCATCGTCGCAGTCAGGAAGATATTCGGTATCGACCTCAGCTTCTGGATGATGAATGTGTCGAGGGTCTTCATGTCGGATGTATTTACCTTTATGATGGCGTCATACTCCCCGTAGATGACCGCGATTTCTTCCACTTCCTGGTACTTCGTGAGGGTCTCACAGACCTGGTCCTCTGAACCGGATTTTATGTTCATCATTATGTAGGCTTCTATACTCAATCGTACTTCACACCTTGGCTACCTGCTCATAGCCTAAAACACCACTCCTTATCATGCTAAAAAAGGGTTTTGGGTAGCTGTGCCTGCACTACACTTGGTCATTCAGTCGACTCCGTGGTACAGTGGGATGCGGCTTCGTTATATAGGGGCCAATACCGGCTTCGAGTAATGAATGTCGGAGGCGTAAGCTACGTTCTTGAGCCCCCGGTCTCCGCTGGAAGCCGTGAAAACGGGTCCGTGAAGATAGGGGCAGGGGGTTGGGCCTACCTGCCCCTAGGAGAGGAGGATAGGCTCAGGGCCTACGCAGAGCTATTCGACTACGTCGAAGTGAACACGACGTTCTACCATATGCCTAGGCTGAGCACGGTGAGGTCTTGGAGGCGGAGGGTGTCCCCCGGGTTCACGTTCTCGGTGAAGTGCAATAGTAGGGCTACTCATGAGCTGGGCTTGAGGCCTGTCGAGGAGACCTTCCGGGTGCTTGAGCGCATGAGGATGACGCTGCGGCTGCTTCGCTCGGAGATGCTCGTCTTACAGACGCCTCCCAGCCTAGCTGTGGATGAGTGGAAGGTTCGAGATGTTGCGGCGCTCTTGCCCTGTGCCGGGCTCGGTGGGACGCAGGTCTTCTGGGAGGCCAGGGCGCCGAACGTCCGGGACCGTGTTAAGGCAGTCAGGGCTGAGATGCTTCGTGAGGGGCTGTTGCCTGTTGTGGACCTCGCTAGGGAGCCTCCGGTCCCCGGCTCCCCAGTAGCGTATTCGAGGATGTTCGGGGCCGCCGCTTTTGACGGCCACCTCCTCTCGAAGATACATGAGAGGGTAACCGGTTGGCGTGGAGACACGGCCGTGCTGACGTTTCACGGCGGCAACATGTACGTGGATGCTCTGAGGTACAAGAGACGGTTCTCTACCTAGGTTGCTGTGACAATGTTCGGTATTACATTGGATGGGCTTCGCTGGGTGGAGGAATGGGGGCTTCAGTCGCTGGCCAGTGAGTAGCTGGCCATGATGCGCCCCATTTCCGTGAGGCTCACGGGCACTCCCTTGTTCTCCTTGGTGCCGGCGTTTATCAGGTCGGCGTCCCTTAGCCCCTTCAGGTTCCAGCGTACCGTGGACTCGGGTATCCCCAGCTCCTCTGAGAGCCGCTGGATGAGCACCGTGTAGACGGCTTTCTCTCTGTAGTGGTGCGTCAGCCAACGGAGTATGGTGCACTGCTTCTCGGTGAGCCTGGTGCCTGCGGCCGTGATGAGCGCCTGCTCAAGCCGGTTGAGCTGGTTATAGTGGCGGCGCACGGACTCCTCCAGCGCGTCGCAGCGTTTGAGGAGCTTGTTGTGCTGTATGCCTGGGTTGGTTTGGCCGAATACAGCTACCTCTAGTTTCAGGTTTCGGATGTTTTCGAGGATTTCTCTGTACTCGGGGGTCGGATACGTGTTGGCTCTAGGCCCGGAGGAAATATTCACCTGTCATGATGTCACCCCGACGAGACTCCTTACGCGGCGCTGGATTTAAAAGGTTTTCTTTGGAGGCGGCGTCTACGGGTGACGGTGTTGCATGGGATGGGCGTTATTTCGGGGGTTTGTACCATGTTACTTGGTATTACGGAAAAAAAAATTTCTGTGGCGGGGGATTTTCTTAGTTACATGG
>CAZTZC010000004.1:22529-38891 GCA_964618045.1 uncultured Candidatus Bathyarchaeia archaeon
CTTGGTATTACGGAAAAAAAAATTTCTGTGGCGGGGGATTTTCTTAGTTACATGGGACGTTGATGTTGAATTTCTAGCACAGTAAGAAAGAATAAGATGATGTGAGAATATTGTTGGAACCCAATGGCCGTGATCGTGCATGCGATTGAAGGAGTCTAGCAACAAAATCAGTCATATTACCTCCCTTGACGTGGGCGAATAGGCGCATGCAGGAAATTCAATGTTCGTGGAGGATTACACTTTTGTACTTATTTGGTTGAGAAAGAGGCTGTTATGGGGCTCCTTTACTTGAAAAGGGCTCGACTTCAGCTGGGATGGGCTGACCCCCCCTCCCCTATATCGTCCCGAGTAGGTCTAGTACTGTTTTGACTATTGCACGTGTTATCTTTGGCAGGGACTCCGTGTCCACCCACTCGTTTGCCTCGCAGGTGTTTCCACCGGACGGACCCATTATGATTGTGGGTACTCCCCCGTGCACGGCTATATGGTTTGTATCCGCCACGCTCCGCGCCAGAGCCAGCATGACTTCCTGCCCCAACTCTGCCTCGAGGTTTCGTTTAGCAGTCTTGACCATCTCCGAGTCTGGAGGCGTAATGTAGCTGGTGGGCGCCGGCGTGGGGCGTTCATCACATGTCAACTCGTATCGGCCCTCGATCCCGGCGTCGACGATGATCTGTCTTATCTGCTGGGCTGCCTCCTCGACGCTCTGACCCAGCAGTATGTGCCTGTCGATGGTTACCTCGGCGAGCTCGGGAACATAGATCTTGTCTCCGCCGCTGTGGAACCCTGTGACGCAGAGGCTACCCCTCATCTCATACTCCGGCATGTAGCCGAACCCTTCCGGCTTATGCTTCTCAAACTCCGCCACCACCTTCGCTGCGTCCACTATTGCGTTGATTCCCTCGTCGTAGGCCGCGCTCACCGAACTCCCATAGAACCTGAGCTTGAACACGTGTCTTCCAAGTTGCCCTATGAGGATCGTCGCGTGTGCGGCAGGCTCAGGCACGACGCAATATCTACAGTCCTTGAGCATCCCTGTCTTGATTAGCTCGTGGACGCCTCGGCTCCAGTACTCCTCGTCGCTGGTGCCGCTGATGATCAAGTCGCCGCCCAGTTTGACGCCGGACTTTACGATGGCTTCAACCGCTGCAAGTGCACACGCTACGCCAGCCTTCATGTCGTGGGCGCCTAGCCCGTAGAGCCTTCCATCCTTCTCCACTGCCTTGAATGGATCTGTCTCCCATCCTTCGAAGGCGTCGAATGTGTCTATGTGGAAGTTGAGCATCATCTTGGGTCCGCTTCCTCCCTTTAGGACAGCGACCACGGTGTCTCCAGCCTCCTCGACGGGTAGCCTAGTGATGTCGCTCAGCCCCAGTTCGGTGAAGTAGTCGATAATCCAGTCGGCGACCCGCTGCTCTTTCCCCGTCTCCGAGGGTATCTCGACGAGGGTCTTGGTGAGGTCCACCGCCCTCTCACCCGAAACAAAGTTCAGTGGATTCAAGATGTTCGAGGATAATGCTCAACGTTGACGTAATAAAGTGATTGACTTAGATACGCTCTATCTCAAGTCGATCCATAGAGAACCGTTTATTGCATATTTTTGTTAAAACCATGTCTCTACCCAGCCGATATATGCGTTAAACTTATATCACCTGTTGGGGTGGGTTGATCGGCTCGGTGAGTTCCATGAGCTGCACGGTAGTTGTTGACGGTTTCTTCGGAGACGGAGGAAAGGGAAAGATAGTGTCATACCTAGCGGTGTCGGACGACGCCGCCGTAGTCGCGAGGGGCGGCGTGGGGCCCAACGCGGGCCACACAGTCGTCAAGGACGGCGTCAAGTACAAGCTAAGGATGGTGCCCTGCGGATTCGTGAACGAGAGGACCCTCCAGCTGATAGGGCCCGGCGTGGTCGTTAACCCCGAGATCTTCCTGAAGGAGGTCGAGGAGACGGGCACCGAGGGCCGCGTAGGGTTAGACCCACAATGCGCCATCATAGAGCCCAAGCACATCGAGCTGGACCGTAAAGGTTACCTCAAGGACAAGATCGGCACCACCGGGACCGGAACAGGCCCCTGCAACGCAGACAGGGCCATGCGCACCGCGAAGATGGCGAGGGAGATACCCATGCTTAAGCCCTACATAAAGGATGTGCCTCAGCTCGTGAACGACGCCATGGACCGCGGCGAGAACGTGATACTCGAGGGGACGCAGGGGACTTACATCAGCCTCTACCACGGCGGATACCCGTACGTCACCAGCAACGACGTGTGCGCCGCCGCCATATGCAGCGACGTCGGCGTCGGCCCGACGAGAGTCGACGACGTGGTGCTCGTCTGCAAGGCCTACGTGACCCGCGTAGGCGCGGGACCATTGGAGGGTGAGATCAGCAGCGAGGAGGCCAAGAGGAGAGGCTGGGACGAGTACGGCACCGTCACGGGGCGGCAGAGGAGGGCGGCCCCCTTCAACCACGGGCTGGCTAAGAGGGCGGCCATGATCAACGGGGCCACTCAGCTCGCGGTGACAAAGTTAGACATACTGTACCCCCAGTGCAAAGGCGTGAGCAGCTACGACGACGTGCCCGACGAGGCGAAGGCATTCATAGCCGAGATCGAGGAAAAGGTCGGACTACCGGTCACGCTCATAGGCACCGGCCCCGGCGTTGACGAGATCATAGACAGAAGGTAGCTACCCGAAAAGGCCCCTCTTCTTACCGAGTTCCCGGTCCAGCTCCTCTATGAGCTGTCTCTGCTTCCTGGTGAGCCTCTTGGGAACGGTGACGGTGATGTGGATCAGCTGGTCTCCCTGCCCGAAGCGCCCGGGGACTCCCTTCCCCCTCATCCTGAGTATGTCGCCGTTCTGGGTGCCTGAGGGAACCTTCAGGGTCTCGGCTCCTTTAAGCGTGGGCACCTCGATCTCCGTGCCCAGCGCCGCCTGGGGGAAGGATACCTCGGCCTCGTAGATCACGTCCGCGCCACGCCTGATCAGGTGCTTGTGGGGCCTGATCCTGACGACGACGTAGAGGTCGCCCGGGGGGCCTCCGTATCTTCCCGCCTCGCCCTGTCCGCGGAGGGTCAGGTAGACGCCGTCCTCGATGCCCTCGGGCACTGAGACCTGTATGGTGCGCCTCTTCTCTTCCAGGCCGTTGCCGCCGCAGACCCTGCAGGGTGTCTCGGCCGTCTGTCCTCTTCCGTTGCACCGCGGGCACGTCGTGACCGTGATCATCTGGCCGAAGAGGCTCTGGGTCCTCTGCTGTATCTGCCCCGAGCCGTTGCACCTGGGACACGTGGTGACCTGGGTCCCCGGCTCGGCCCCGTTTCCTCCGCAGCGGCTGCACCGTTCGAGGCGGTTGAGGCTCAGCTCCACGGTCGAGCCGAACGCGGCCTGCTCCAGGGTGATCTCCACCCGTGCCTCCAAGTCCCTGCCACGTCTCGGGCCCGCGCGGCTGGCTGTCCTGAACCCGCTGAAGCCTCCACCGAATATGCCTCCGAAGATGCGGCTGAATATGTCGTCGCCGAACCCCATCTCCCTGAAGATGCTGCTGAAGTCGGCGCCCCTGAAGATGTCCTCGGTGCTGTATGCGCCGCTTATGCCCGCGTGGCCGAACCTGTCGTACTGTTGACGCTTCTGCTCGTCGCTGAGGACGGCGTAGGCCTCGCTTACCTCCTTGAACTTCTCCTCGGCGTCGGGCTCCTTGTTCCGGTCGGGGTGGTACTTGAACGCCAGCTTCCTGAAGGCGCGCTTTATGTCGTCTTGAGAAGCACCGCGTTCGATGTCAAGAACCTCGTAGTAGTCACGCTTCTCAGACAACTCTTCACGTCCGCCTGTTTACGCTGATTCTTCCGAGACCCTCGGTTAATAAACGTTACCAGTTAGAATGAAAAACGTGGCGGAGTTACCGGGGGGTGTCCGGGTGCCACTTCCTCTGTATCTCCAGGGTCTTCCTCATGCCCGTGGCCTCGAGATGTTTCACGATCTTGTCTAACGGCGTATGCTCCGCGATCTTGTCCCCCTGGGTCGCCAGTCTGAGCAGCAGCCTCGCCATGAGCATGGAGCCCTCTTGGAGGTTCCGTGGGTCGACCTTGTCCATCATGTCTGCGGTGGTGTGCCCCCACCCCCTGCCTACTATGAGCTGCTGGATGCTTGACTCGGCGTGCATGTATATGCATGGGACTCCCTGCATGTAGAAGGGCCAGTGGTCGCTGGCGGCGGAGGTCCCCTCGAGTATCTCCGTCGGGTACTTCGTCTCCTCAAGGAACCTTTTGATCCAGTCCTTCATCGCGGGGGGCTGGTAGACGGTGAACGCGGCGTGCTGGGTGCCCTCCTTGTATGCCAGTCCTCCCAGCTCCAGGTTCACCATGATGGCTGTCCTGGGCATGTCGTCGACGTGGTCCGCGACGTAGCAGGTGCTCCCGGTGACGCCTATCTCCTCGCAGGCGAAGCAGATGAACCTGATCCCCCTCCTCAGCCTGCCTCTGTGTTGCTTGAAGGCGCGGGCCAGCTCCATGGTGACCACGGTGCCGCTGAGGTTGTCCATGGCGCCCTGGGCTATGTCGTGGCCGTCGTAGTGGCCGCCCACCACTATCCACTCGTCTGTCTCCCCGGGCAGCTCCGCGACTATGTTCGCAGACTCTGTGTCTGGGATGACCTTGCTCCCGTCGCTGAGCCTGACCCTCAGCGGCTTGTCCTTGGCGAGCCTCAGTATATGGCTCCCCGTCTCGAGGCTCACCCCTACCCCAAGTATCTCGCCGCCCATCCTGTAGCTGGGCCTGAGGCTGCCCGTCGGCGGGAGCTGCCCCGGGTTGTGGTTCATGAATATGAAACCCACGGCGCCATACTCCACGGCGTACCCATACTTTGTGCGCCTGTGCACCCGTTTCCCTTTGGGGCTCGTGGCGCTTGAACACATCACTATCTTGCCTTCGACGTCTTTGGGGTCCACGGCCTCAAACTCCTCGGGGCTCCCGGTTCCCAGATCGATCACCTCAGCTTCAACCTCCCCGCCGGGGCTCATCGCCAAGCTTATGGCCTCGAACCCCCGTTCAATTGGCGCCGTCATCACGAGCTTGACGGGGCCTCGCCTCCACCCGTAATAGTTGAAGGGCTCGGCGCGGGCGTCCGCGTAGCCATACCCCTTGAGCTTCTCGACCATGTACCTCTGGGCCTCCTTCTCGCTGGGGGTCCCGGCGAACCGGCTGCCTATCTCGTCGGCCATGACGAGCATGTTCTCTTGTATCTCGTTGTTCTGCCAGATGTCGCCGATGAGCGTCCTCTCGGCTTCCACGTATACTCTACTGAGCATTCGGATCAAGTAGAAACTGTTTGATGGCTTATTAGTGGTTACCCGTCTGGGAGGATATAGTAGGTCATGAACAAGCCTTGGCTTGATCCCCTGAGGTATACGGTGCTGAACCAGATGACGTATGCCTCGTCGCAGCAGTGGATGCTGTCATAGATGCTGTGGTCGAAGACAGGCGCTCTCACTGAGTCTCTGAAGATGCCGTAGAACTCGTTCCAATCCTCGATCTCTTTCCTCTCGATCCTGACGGCGTTCTTGTATTTTCTTTGTATACTCTCCTCCCACGCCTCCATGTCGCCCCAGGCCAACGTCTCGTCTATCTCGTAGCCGCGTGCCTCAAGTAACCTGATCTTCCGGGCGAACTCCCTTCCACTGACGGACATCTGTGTCCCGGCGACGGCTAAGACGACGGCGATGAGCAGCCCTACGGCTAGTATCATCTTCTTCTCCTTCTTGTCGTCCTTCTTGAAGCGTCTCACAGGGTACGCCGCTACTGAGTCGTGGGCAGCCGCCTAAATGGGTTAAGGAAGAGAAATCTCTAGGCTGGTTATGTGTCTGGGAACAGGGTTACTGCTTCTTGTCCTCGTCCACGACCTTGTAGTCGGCGTCCACCGTCTTCTTGCCTTGGTCCTCCTGGGGGCTGGGCTGCTGGGCGCCTGCGGCCTGCTGTGCTTGCTGTGCCTGCTGCGCCGCGGCCGCCTGCTTGTATATCTCCGAGCCGGCCTCCTGGGATACACGCTGTAGATCCTCCATCTTGGACTTGATCTCCGCGACGCTTCCCTCCTTCACGGCGTTCTTAAGGGCGTCCAGGCTGACCTGTATCCTTGCCTTGACGTCTCCGCTGATCTTGTCCGCGAGCTCCCCCAGCATCTTCTCGGTGCTGTAGATGAGTGCGTCCGCCTCGTTCCTGGTCTCGGCCTCCTCCTTGGCCTGTTTATCGGCCTCGGCGTACTCCTCGGCCTCCCTGACCATGCGGTCCTTGTCGACGTCGCTGAGCTTCGTCGAGGCCGTTATGGTGATGCTCATCTGCTTACCCGTTCCCAGGTCCTTCGCCGTGACGTCCAGCACGCCGTCGGCGTTGATGTCGAAGGTTACCTCGATCTGTGGGACGCCCCGCGGAGCCGGGGGTATGCCTTCCAGGTTGAAGCTGCCGAGGCTGATGTTGTCCTTGGCCATGGCTCGCTCTCCCTGGAGGACGTGGATGGTCACCGCGGTCTGCATGTCGGCGGCTGTGCTGAATACCTTGGTCTGCTTCGTCGGGATGGTGGTGTTCCTGTCTATGATCTTCGTCAGTACGGCGCCCAGGGTCTCGACCCCGAGGCTCAGGGGCGTCACGTCGAGGAGAACTATGTCGTCTATCTCGCCTGCGAGCACCGCGCCCTGGATGCTGGCGCCTATGGCGACGCACTCCATGGGGTCGATGCCTCTCTCCATCTTCTTGCCAACCAGCTCTTCGACGGTTCTCTGGACGAGGGGCATCTTCGTCATGCCTCCGAATAGGACGAGTCTATCTATCTTGTCGGGCGTCAGCCCCGCGTCCCTTATGGTGCGCATTATGGGCTCCTTGACCTTGTTGACTATGGGCATGGCTATCTGCTCGAGCCTCGCCCTGTTCATGGTTATGTGTAGGTTCTGGGGGCCGCTCTCGTTCATGGCGATGTAGGGGAGGTCGATGTCGGTGGTCGTTAGGTTGCTGAGCTCTATCTTGGCCTTCTCCGCGGCCTCCTTGAGCCTCGCCATGGCTTTGAGGTCGCCGGATAGGTCGATGCCGGTGTCTTTCCTGAACTCGGCGACTAGGTAGTCCATGATGGCCTTGTCTACGTCGGCTCCGCCGGTCTGGGTGTCGCCGCTGGTGGAGAGGACCTCGAAGACTCCTCCGCCGAAGTCCATGATGGTTGTGTCGTTGGTTCCGCCGCCGAAGCTGAACACCAGTATCTTGAGCTCCTGGTCGCTCTTGTTCAGGCCGTAGGCGAGGGCGGCGGCGGTGGGCTCGTTCACTATCCTCGTCACGCTCAGTCCAGCGATCTCGCCTGCGTCGATGGTGGCCTGCCTCTGGTTGTCGTTGAAGTGGGCAGGCACCGTGATGACGGCCTTGGTTATCTTCTCGCCGAGGTAGGTCTCGGTGTCGCGCAGTATCTTCTGTAGTATGAATGCGCTGATCTGCTGGGGCGTGTAGTCCTTCCCCTGGAGGGTGATCTTCCTGCCGGTGCCCATGTGGCGCTTCGCCTCCCTGATGGTGCCCTCTGGGTTGGTCACCGCCTGTCTTCTGGCTGGCTCACCCACGAGCAGCTGCCCGTCCTTGGTGAACGCCACGACGCTGGGGAACATCTTCCCGGCCACCGTGGGGCCCTCGGCGGAGGGTATGACCACGGGCTTCCCGCCCATCATGATAGCTGCCGCGCTGTTCGTAGTCCCTAGGTCGATGCCTAGTATCTTCTCTCTCTTGGTCTCGTTACTCATCTTGATCTTCCTCTTCACTCTTCTTGGGGCTGCGAGCCACCTTAACCATGCTAGCTCTGAGGACCCGGTCTTTATACATGTAGCCCCTTCGCACCTCCTCCACCACGACTCCGTCGGGCTCCTCGCTGGTCTCTACCTCCATGACGGCGTCGTGCCTGAAGGGGTCGAACTGGTGTCCCTCGGCCTCTATTACGCGGACTCCCTCGGACTCCATGACCTTCTGCAGCTTCTTCAGCACCATCCCCATGCCTTGGACGAGGTTCTCCTTCTCCGCGTCTCTCGTGGCGAGTATCTCCATCTCGTCCAGCAGAGACAGCAGCTGCTGGAGTAGGCTACCGTTGGCCCTGTCCATGACATCCTGCATCCTCTTCTGGCTCTGCTTCTGGATGTTCTCCAGGTCCGCCTTGGCGTACTTGAGCTGGCTGAGTTGCCTCTCGGATCTATCCTCCGCCTCTTTCAGCTTGTTCTCGAGTTCCTCGACTCGCTCCTGTAGTTCCTTCTTGGTTGGGTTCTTCGGTGACATGGTAGGGTTCCTCAGGCTTTTCCTTGATAGAGTGAGTCTGCTCTTTATTTTCTTTACGGTATGTCATAAATATGACTTTTTATAAAGTTTTGTGTACAGAACATGGTTGAAGCCGGCGCCGTGAACGCCTGAGAAGATATCATCAGCTAACCCGACAGAAGCGATGCGGCTCTCTCAAGCAGGTACAGGAGATACACGACGAGGACCCCTAACCCGACCTTGATGTAGAGAGGCATGAATGACAGGAACCCTCTGACTGAACGCTGATCGCCCACAAGAATCTGAACCCTTAGGTGCCGATAAAAGGGTTTTTCAGAATCAGATCAGAATCTTCGGTCACACCTTCGCGGCGTCAACCACCTTAAAATCTATGACTTTGGCGAGGTCCTTGGGCGACATCTCTATGCCGTAGAGGTGGTTCCCCGAGCCGAAGTTGATCCTCTCCTTCATGAAGACGCGTTCATCGACGTACAGCGGGACATCCAACAACAGGGGGCACACCGCGCCGGCCTTGACTCCCGTGGCCTCCTCCACCTCGTCCGGCGCCGCGACACTCGCCTTCCCTATGACTCTCCGCAGCTTACTGAAGTCTATCCTGTCTCCTCCCTTCAAGAACACCGCGTATATGCGATCCTCCCTGTCCTTGAGGATAATCGTCTTACATATCTCGTCGGGGTCTATCCAGTGCTTTGCGTACCTCACCACGTCCTCAACCGTGACGGCCCTCTCAGTCAACTCAATGACCCTATAGTCGACACCTTTCTCTTCCAGGAGCTTCGCCGACGCGAGTTCCATGCCTACACTATCATGGCTGCCGTTGAAGAACTGTTCGACGCGAACCACGTTTTTTTATAGTGGGTGTCTTCCTTCATAGTCAATCAGCTGGATGATATCTATGAGTGAAGGCTTGAACATCGTCGTCCCCATCAAGCAGGTCCCGGAGACGACGGAGGTGCAGTTCGACGAGGAGACGGGGAGGCTCATACGCGAGGGCGTCGCAGCCATAATCAACCCCTTCGACGAGTACGCCATCGAGGAGGCTCTACGCATCAAGGAGAAGCATGGGGGCACCGTGAAGGTCATCACCATGGGTCCGCCGTGGGCGGCGGACGCCCTCAGGGACGCCATAGCCATGGGCGCCGACGAGGGTTGGCTGGCCACCGATCGCGCCTTCGCTGGGGCGGACACGTGGGCCACCAGCCTCACGCTGGCGAGGTGCATCGAGAGGATGGGAGGCTACGACCTCGTGATATGCGGCCTGAAGACCACCGACGGCGACACCGGGCAGACGGGCCCCGAGATGGCGGAGCACATGGACATACCCCACGTCTGCTACGTCAGCGAGATCACGGAGATCGACGGCGGCAGGGTGGTGCTGAAGAGGAACATGGATGAGGGCGTAGAGACCCTCGAGGCCCCGATGCCCCTCCTCGTCACCGTGGGCAAGGACATCAACCAGCCGAGGCTGGCCACCCTCAGGGGCCGCCTCAAGGCCAAGAAGGCCGAGATCAAGGAGATCACCAACAACGACCTCAAGATGGACCCCAAGGAGATCGGGCTGGACGGCAGCTTCACCAGGGTCGTGAAGGTGTTTGAACCCGAGGCCCCCGAGGCCGGGGAGATAGTCGAAGGGACCCCAGACGAGATGGCCGAGGCCATACTAGCGAAGCTGCAGGAGTGCAAGGTGATCTAGATGGGCGAGGTACCTGTGAAGGTAACGGACGCCTGCACCGGCTGCGGCGTATGCGTTGATGTCTGTCCCTTCGGCGCCATCGACATGGTGAACGGGAAAGCGGTCATCAACGAGGCCTGCCGGGCGTGCGGCCAGTGCGTCGAAGCCTGCCCCGTCGGGGCCATCGTCATGAGCGAGGCAGAGGCCGTCGACCTCTCGGATTACCGTGGCGTCATGGTGTACGCAGAGCAAAGGGGTGGAAGGGTCCACCCGGTGAGCTACGAGCTGCTGGGGAAGGCCCAGGAGCTAGCCGCCCAGCTGTCCGAGCCCGTCTACGCCGTCATCGTCGGCAGCGACGTAGGCGCCGGCGCCGAGGAACTCGTCAGTAGAGGCGCAGACAAGGTGTTCCTGTACGACGACCCGGCGCTCGCCGAGTTCAGGGACGATCCGTACACCGACCTGTTGGCGCGGTGCTGCAGGGACGAGAAGCCGAGCATATTCCTCATCGGGGCCACGAGCCTGGGCAGGAGCCTGGGTCCCAGGGTGGCCGCCAAGCTGCACACCGGATTGACCGCGGACTGCACATACCTCGACATAGACCCCGAGACGGGGCTGCTCAGGCAGACTCGGCCCGCATACGGCGGAAACATAATGGCCACCATCATCACACCCAACGGCAGGCCCCAGATGGCCACCGTGAGATACAAGATGTTCCCCGAAGCGACCAAGACAGACAACCCCAAGGGCATCGTAGTCGAGAAGCCCGTCGACATGTCCAACGTGAGAGACAGGATCAAGGTGCTCGGCTTCGAGGAGGCAAAGGATCAGGTGAGCATCAGCGAGGCCGATCTCATCGTCTCGGGGGGCCTCGGGATGGGCGACCCCAAGGGATTCGAGTTGATCGGGAAGCTTGCCGAGACCCTGGGCGCCGCGGTCGGGGCCTCACGGCCCACGGTCGACGAGGGATGGATCGACTACAGGCATCAGGTGGGTCTGAGCGGCAGGACCGTCAGGCCCCAGGTCTACATGGCGTGCGGCATCAGCGGCGCCGTCCAGCATCAGGCGGGCATGAAGACCAGCGACGTCATCATCGCCGTGAACAAGGACCCGGAGGCCCCTATCTTCAAGATATCCAGCCTCGGAGTGGTTGGGGATTTATATGAGGTGGTTCCTCGTCTCATAGAGAAGATAAAGGAGCAAAGGGGAGATGCCTGAATACAACACGATAACACCTGAACTAAGGAAGCAGATAGAGGCCATAGTGGGGCAGGAGAACGTCTCCTCCACCCCAGAGGACCTGGAGAAGCACGCGGTGGACGAGAGCCCGCTGGAGCCCCACCCGCCGCAGCTGGTGGTACGGCCAGGCTCTACGGAAGAAGTCTCCAGGTTGTTGAGGCTGGCCAATGAGAACATGATACCAGTTACGCCTCAGGGCTCCCGCACAGGCCTGAGCGGGGCCGCCCACCCGATCTACGGGGGCATCGCCCTGAGCATCGAAAGGATGAACCGTATACTGGAGATTGATGAAGATAACCTCATGGCCACCGTGGAGCCAGGAGCATTGATCAGCGAGATACACGAGGCCACCGAGGCCCTAGGCCTCTACTACCCTCCCGACCCGGGCCAGGAGTCGGGGAGCATCGGCGGCAACATCTCCACCAACGCCGGCGGGATGAGGGCCGTGAAGTACGGCGTAACCAGGGACTTCGTCAACGGCCTGGAGGTGGTGCTGGCCGACGGCACGGTCATCAGGGTGGGCGGCAAGAACGTCAAGGACAGTACCGGGTACAGCCTCATCGACCTCATCATCGGCAGCGAGGGGACCCTCGGCGTCGTCACCAAGGCCACGCTGCGACTCGTCCCCATGCCCAAGCTAACGGCGCTCATCTACGCCCCCTTCAACTCCACCATCGACGCCGTCAAAGCCGTCAAGGAGATAATAAGCCAGAAGATACTGCCCTATGGCTTGGAGTACATGCCCCAGCACACCGTGCTCACCGTCGAGAAATACCTCGAGAAGAAGGTGATGCCGGACAACACCCACCCCGCCTACCTACTGGTGGCCGTGGAGGCCAACACCAAGGAGGAGCTGGATAGGCAGCTGGAGACGGCGGGCGAGATATGCCTAGAGATGGGGGCCGTCGACGCCTACATCGCCGACACCGCCAGCAGGCAGCAGCTGATCTGGGAGGGAAGGAAGGCCGTGTTCGACGCCTACATCGCCATGTACACATTGGACGAGGCCGACGTCTGCATACCCCGAAACAGGATACCCGAGTACGTCGAGCGCGCCGAGGCCATAGGCGAGAAGCATGGCGTCCTACTGGTTCCCTTAGGACACGCCGGCGACGGCAACCTACACTACCAAATAATCAAGCGCGACGAGACACCCATCGAGGAATGGCCCAGCCTCATGGAGGCGGCGCTCAGCGACCTCATAGACATGTCCCACGAGATGGGGGGAACAGCGTCAGGCGAGCACGGGCTCGGCTACACAAAGAGGCAGTACCTGGAGCGCGAGGTGGGGCCCCGGCAGGTGGAGCTCATGAAGGGGATTAAGGCGGCGTTCGATCCCAACTGGATAATCAACCCCGGGAAGGTCTGGCCCTAGTACTCCCTGTACGCCTCTGCGAGGGGGTGGCCCTTGCAGTAGAGGCCGAAGGCCTTGTACCAGCCGAAGGGGCTCTTATGCACCGTAAGCCCCTCGGCCTCCAGCCTTTCCTTAAGATCGCTGAGGAACTTCTTGGCGCGTCTAGGGCTGCCCAGCTCGTGACTAAGATGAGCGTAGGGGTAAAGTACCACGTTCTTGCAGCCTATGCGACCGGTATCCGTCTTGATGTTCTCGACGTAGGCCTCGATGATCTCTGGCTCTCGGTCCACGTCCTTCTTCTCGAAGCACGTGAAACAGACCAACGCGTTCTCGTACTCGCCCTCCTTGGGGCTCGCGGGGTGCTCCGCGACGGGAGTCTCCTTGGTGACCTTGTAGCTGAACTCCGAGCAGTGAAGCTGTAGAACCTTCAACTCTTATCGTTTGAAAAACGCCTCAGAAGGTTTTAGGGGTTTCTACGCCTGAACTGTCTAGCGCTCTTTCGCTGCCTCGATGAGCTTCGCGGCCTGCTTCTCGCTGAGAGTCGTCTTCTCAGCCAACGCCGCTGCGTCTGCCTTGGCTACCTTGGCGACCGTGTCGTATCCTCCGCTCAACAGCTTCTCCTCCGTTGTCTTACCGACTCCCTTGATCTCGGAGACAGGCTTCTTCGGCTCTGCTTTTGGCGCCGCCTTTGGCGCTGCCTTTGGTGCCGCCGCCTTCTTAGAGGGTTCCTTGGCTCCTGCTGCTCCCTTGGTCAGTTCTATTGTTATGCATGAGACGTTCCTCTCAGATTCACCGTCCATGATCTTCTCTGTCTCTATGGTGATCTTGGGCCTCGACAGGTTGTCGATGTACCTGTTACGCGCTATCTCGGCGACGTCGACGGCCGTTGTGATGCTCCTGCCCCTCGCCTTGATCTCGACGGTCTCCTGGTTGTTGAAGGTGGCTAGAACAGCCATGACGTAGCTCATGGCAGGCTTCTTGCCGATGTAGACTATATTGTTTCGACTCATTGTATTCACTTCAATTTTAAGGCAGTGTACTTAAAAGTGCATCTTTCCTAGGGAATAAAAAATACGTTTTTTCGGCTGATGAAACGAAAAAAAAGGGCCCAGTCTTCAAGTGGCGGCGATGCTTTCTAAGGCTGATCACATGTTTTTTACATTCCACGGCTTTCTTCTATACCATGTCTGAGAACGATTTCTGGCCGGACGGCTACAGTTGTTGTGTTCAGCTTAGCTTCGACTACGACTCCAACAGCGCCCTGGTGCGCCGGGAGCCGCTGGACATAGTCGCCCAGAGCAGAGGCAGGTATGCGCCCAACACGGCGATCCCTCGTATCCTGGACCTGCTGGACAGGCACGGCATCAAGTCCACGTTCTTCACCCCCGGGTGGACTGTGGACAACTTCACCGAGAGCTGCGAGGAGATAGTTAGCAGGGGCCACGAGATGGGCGCCCACGGCTACCTCCACGAGCGGCTCGCAGAGCTGAGCTGGGAAGGCGAGCGCGGCGTCTTCGAGAAGAGCATGGCCAGCTTCGAGAGGATAGGAGTCAAGCCCGAGGGCTTCAGGGCCCCCTACTGGCTGATAAACGACAGGACCCTGGACCTCGTGGTGGAGCTGGGGTTCAGGTACGACAGCAACTTCATGGACGACGACATGCCTTACATGCTCAAGTGGCGGGGCAAGGAGACCGGGCTCGTGGAACTGCCCGTGGAGTGGCTGCTGGACGACTGGCCCCACTTCGAGACCAACAGGATGACCACCGGCCAGGTCTACGACATGTGGAAGCCCGAGTTTGAGGGCGTCTATGAGCTTGGCCGCTACTTTGGCCTCACGTGCCATCCTCAGTGTATTGGGAGGATAAGTAGGCTGAAAATGCTTGATAAGCTACTCACAGAGGCTGAAAAGAAAGGTGATGTATGGTTCCCTTCATGTAGGGAGCTGGCGGATTGGACACGGAAGAAACTAAGATAATCACGCATCTATGGAATAGGGAAAGGTAGACGGGGAGGGGACATGGCATGGTAGTCCTCATAACAAGAGTAGTTATCTTGCTAGATTCCCGATAATGGGGCCCTTTGTTCAGGTGTTAGTCTATAACAAGGCGCAGATGGATAGAAACGTAAGTGTATGGGCATACCTAGTATCCTGAGCCTAGATTGTCCCTTATTTTTTCCTTCTCTGCGTATTCCATGCACTATATATGTTTTCAATTATTTGTGCCTCTGCGCGCGCATTTGGTTGACTATCCCAGCCCTATACCACTGGTATTTTAGTATTATAGCTAATTGTTCATATTCATTTATTAGGGAGACTGATCTATTGCGTTTGATTAAACCAATAGAAAGATCGCGTGATCGTCATGAGCATACACGATAAATCTAAATCGATTGATCCAGAAGACAAAATACACGTTTTGAAGTTATTGATAGCGGAGACTCAGAAATATGAGTTGCTGACAACGAATCAGTATCTCCCTCAAATTGAACTTGTTGTAGGCATTCTTGAGGAACTCTCTGAACGCGCACGCGAAAAGCAGGGCGAAGCATAGCATAGGGGATCTGAAAAGACCCAACTTAGGTCAGGAAAATACTCTTAGTTTAACGGGAAAAAAGAATGCGCGCGCAATTTAAGAAATCAAATTAATCCTGTATTTTGTTGATTAGATAATGTGGTTTTTCATTATCCAGTAGTTTGGATACGTTTTCGCTCCATTGTCTGGCGGATCTGATGAATGCCTCTTTAGTTGCACCAGCAAGATGAGGAGTTGATATTACATAATCACAGTCTATGAGCGGTGTATCTCCTAGCCACCTTCCATCCTCGATGCGAAAGGGAACTACATCAACTCCAACAGCGTGAAGCTTACCCGCCTTCAAAGCCTCGGCTGCAGCAGCATCATCTAAGACATATTCCCTTGCAACGTTAATTATGATGGCGCCATCCTTCATCTTAGCTATCTCTTCTCGTCCAATCATACCTTTTGTCTCAGCATTTAGAGGTACATGAAGTGTGATTATATCCGATTCTTCGATGAGTTCATCGAAAGATCTGTACTCAACTCCAAGCTCTCTCTCCTCGTCCTCTGGCAGTCGGTTTCTCTTATAATACAACATCCTAGGCCCGAAGGCTCTAGCAAGTTTGGCCACCTCTTTTCCTGTCGCACCGAGGCCTATTATCCCCAGGGTCTTTCCTCTGAACTCCCATACCTGCGACCAGAGACCCTGAATCTCGGGCATTGTGAAACCTTCTTCGATGCTCTTTTGATAGGCATATATGGTTCTCTTCAGCGCCATGAGTATCAGCATGATCGTGTGCTCGGCTACGGAGGTGGAGTTCCAACCAGGGTTATTGGCCACCGGTATGCCAAGCTCGGTGGCGGCGTCAAGGTCTATGAAATCATATCCCACCGAGGATGCCTGAACTAGTTTACATTTCTTAGCGGCTTCAAGTACTCTTCTGGTTATGAGGGGGGACCCTGGGAACGCAACTATGATATCAGCGTCCCTTACGGCCTCACAGACTTCATCCTCCGATGTATTTGTCCTTAAACCACCACATACTATCTCAAGCTCTTCCGTCCTTCCCTTAAAAAGAGCAGCTAGATTTTTCTCCGAGGGGGTGAGAAAAGAAACCAACTTGTGCTTCATTATTTGCCCTGACTTAATAATCTAACCAAGTATTTCATTTTATTCGTATGCATTTATGGTTCCCATAATCACTCTTTGCATAGGACAAAGATAGAAAATCACCTGTGCACGCATGCATCTAATTCTCTTAGGGGAATGCACAGAAATTCGCACGCACACGAGGAGAATTT
>CAZTZC010000005.1:0-36776 GCA_964618045.1 uncultured Candidatus Bathyarchaeia archaeon
TGATCATGACGTCGTCGGGGCCCATCCTAGCCAGGTACGGTACGAGCTCAGCTGTGGTGCACTCCTTCAGCGCCCCTTTATCGAAGACGTAGTGTTTGTACCTGCCGTCAGCCTTGGTGATGCTGGTACCCTCCTTGGTTACGACTCCCGCCGTGAACATACCCTTGTTGATCTCCTTGCCAGTGAGCTCCTCGGCGACGTAAGCCGTGGTGGTGCTCGTGGCGATTATCAGGGTTCCCTCCCGGTAGGCGTTCTGGACCGACTCCATGCAGGACACTGCCTTTGCTATGAGCCTCTTCCCCTCAGCCGGGGTCAACGTGACCTGAGCCTTCATCAGTATTCCTCAGTATTGTTCAAAGTGTTGGAGGCTTGTAATAAAAAGGTAGCTGGTGATATCGAGGCGTTGTAATACCTGTAAGACTTTACATACTCAAATTTTTTGAATGAGAAGATGTTCTTGTTGATAACTATTATTCACTAAAAAGTGACGCCTTCATAAATTGATTATGTAATTAGCTCTCTTCTCTGTTTCTATAATGTAATATTCCTGCGATTACTACTCCCAGTATACCCGGGTATCTTAAAATACCGGCTTTAAACTTGACTTCTAGTCTGATCGTAAATATTTTTTCAAGTTCCTCTTGCGAGGCTGGTTCTTGGTTGATGATCACTATATGCCAAGAGTCTTCGTATGGAACTCTAAACTGGACGTAGGTACTCGTAGTTGAGTCTATGCCCTCCAAGTTACTCCCTCGGGGGGTAAATGAATCAAAGTTATTTGACTCGATGTACGACTGATACTGAGTGTCATCCATTATGTACATCATCAATGCTTTCCATGATTCTCTGATGTTTGGTGTTCTATTATGAGCCTCTAACGTGATTACTGATTCTCTGAAGAGAAAACCTGTGTCCCATGTCTTGACCGAATTTGGCTCAAAAACCAGTGTATCATCGCATAGTATGCTATTACCAAATATTGAAGCCATTACTAACATTGCGCTGAAATAAAAAAGGGATTTAGGAGTCATTAAGATTCATTTACAACTATGTAGATATAATTTGTTTCGGTTATTGTTCTAGATGTAACCCATCCGTCTAAAGGTTCCCAGTATACATCAAAATCTCCTCTAGTTGTAACCTTGATTTTGATTTTGATGTAGTCATCGACATCTCCATAGTATTTGACTTCTCCTCGCATGGCATTATAGCCAGCAGAGCCAAAGCCTTGACTGATCGTTGTATAACAGGGGGATAAATCATCGCCTTTCAATAGACTAAATGGAGTTGGAATGATAAGATTAAT
Source organism: uncultured Candidatus Bathyarchaeia archaeon (assembly GCA_964618045.1). Classification (GTDB taxonomy): domain Archaea; phylum Thermoproteota; class Bathyarchaeia; order TCS64; family TCS64; genus RBG-16-57-9. Next base: position 1,307 of record CAZTZC010000005.1, read on the forward strand.
AAGTTCTAACAGTTCAGCAACATCATCCATCAGATCAACTAGAGTTTCCAGTTCAGAGCCGGAGCCCTTGTTTGCTACATGAGGATCTACATATCGTACGTAGTTTACGCTTCCTGAGGGTTCTCCAGGGTCCTTCACATCATCGTCGTCGAGATCTTTCCATACCTGTACTGCCTGTAGTTTTATTAATATTGAGTCAAGTTCTACCCAATAATGTCCTTCTTGTGGATCATTATACCAGTCTTCTCCAAGGGCAGCTGAACAACCAACTTCAAATACTGATGAAGTTTCATCGGTGCATACTGGATCATATCTGATGCCCCATGTAATTGCGCCTACATCGTGACCTTCATAGGTTGCTACATCACTATTGTCTGAATCTTCTTCGTAGCTTCTACTCGCGTTACCAAGTGGTGTTAAGAAAAAACTAGATATTATTGTCATCGCCATGACAAATGTCATAAGCTTTTCTTTTTTGTACATGTGAACATCATTAACCATTACTTAAATATATCTAGCAGTTCCCCCAACTGTATTTATTTTTATATGATTGTATTGGATCATATATTTAATCTCTTTATCGTTTCAATCCTTGTTTTAATGGAACAGCCTCTCGAACATGCCTAAGACTTTCACAAGCCGCCTATATTATGTTGGTTTCCGCCGCGCGTCACAAGTTAAAGAGTTAAGAAAAGTATGTTCGAAGCCGTGGCTCTATTTTGTACTAAAAAATAAACTCGGAGGGTTTCATCGGCCAGTTATGCTGCGCCCTCGGCGAGGGCCTCCGCGAATATGGCGCCGAACTCGGTTAGGCTTATGACTTTCATCTTGCTGCCCTTCTCGGCGTCCACGAGGCCCTTCATCTCCAGCCGGGCCACTATCCTGCTGAACCTGTTCCTGAGGGTGCTGTTGGCTGCCTTGTGCCCGAACCATCTGATGATGTCGCTGATGCTGTCGGCCTCGCCGCCGTTCTCCCTCAGCAGCACCAGGAGCTTCTTCTCCCGCTCCCACTCCTTCTCCTCGTGCTTGCTGCTGGGCTCCAGCCTGTAGCCTGGTAGCTGTATCTCCGTGGGGTCCCTGCTGGGCTGGTCCCGCGCGCGCTCGAACCACTTCTCGAAGGATGCGTTCCCGGGCTTCCCGTTGACGTACCAGCCTGGGTCGGCGCTCGGCACGCTGTAGACGCGGGCGTTCCTGAACATGAGTGCGATGGTGAGCGCAATGCCCATGGCTGTGTTGGTGGTGCTGGTGATGTCTATGAGCACCTCCTCGCCCGCGTCCCTCGCCTGGCTCATTATGCCCCAGATGGTGCGGAAGACGCTTCTCTGATCCATGGGGTTGAACCCCACCATTATGGGGTCTAGGATCTCCAGCTTCTCCCTGAGCTCCTTGGCGTTTGTCTCGCTCATGTAAGCGAAGGGGTTATCCTCTGCCTCCATGTCGCTGTGGAGCAGGTAAAGCTTGGTTATTCCATGTACTTTACTCCAGTACCTTATCCCGTCGAAGGCTCGACGGTAGTGTTGTCCCACGAGGCAGATTATTATCGTCATGTCGGATCACCAAATGATTATCTATCTTATCGATTAACCAATATAACATAGAATATATAAAATATCGTGAATCGAGCATCGATGATCCCTATGATTTACTTCCTATGAGACAATCTCATAAAATCCAAGGATATCGTGATTATTCTACCAGACACATCTTTCAGTATTAGGATTTAAATGATTAAGATAATATAGAACGATTCGCGTATTAAGTGCGTCTAAATGTAGTGGCTCCTATCGAGGAGGCACACTAGGGGAGGATGTTGCAGTTAAAATGAAGGTTACGGTGTATTCTCTGCCCGATTGCCCTAAATGTGAAAAGCTTAAGAATTTCCTAAAAGGTAGTGACGTCGATTTCGAGGCCAAGTGGTTTGACACAGAGGCCCAGACAGATTTCATAATGATGAACATGTTCGGTAACCCACCCATACTCACGTTAGGCGACAACGTTAGGGTGGAGCCCTCCGAGAATTTGTTTGACGGAGAGGAGCTAAGACCGGATCAAGTTTTGGAGGTATTGAATGGCTAGGAATCGTGATTTGCCGCCTTACCAGCGTAAGATAGAGGAGTTCTTCACAGAGAACGTGTACATGGGCATGCCCATGGTCCGCACCACGGACGGCTACCTGATCCCGTGGGACAAGACCAGGATCATAGACATGCTCGACAAGGAGACCACGCTCGCCGAGAAGATGTTCGACATCCCGGCGATAAGCGAGCTGACAGCCGAGAAGGTGGCCGACGAGGCTGAGCGCCGCATCAGGCTTACTCGTCCACGATATGTTTCGGGGCCCATGGTGAGGGAGATCACAAACAACGTACTGCTTGAGTGGAGCCACGAGATACCCGAGTTCCAGATCTACAGGAACCTGCTCACCAGGGTCGGGGCTCCCCTCTACGACGCGTACCAGATCGACACGGGGAACGGCTTCGAGGCCAAGGAGAACGCCAACCTCCAGCCAAACCCCGAGACGGTGCACAAGAAGAAGGCCGACAGGCTGAGCAAGGAGCAGTACCTGCTGCTCATGGACCCGAAGCTGTCGACGGCCCACCACCAGGGGGACATCCACATCCACACCCTGGAGTACTTCGGCACCAGGCCGTTCTGCCAGGACTGGGACCTCAGGTACTTCCTCTACTATGGGCTGCTTCCCGACGGGAAGGGCTACCAGAGCAGCGTGGCCGGCCCCGCCAAGCAGCCCGAGGTCGCCATACTTCACAGCGTCAAGATCCTCGCCGCCGGGCAGACCAACTTCAGCGGCGGACAGGGCTTCATGTACTACACCATGTTCTTGGCGCCTTTCATGAAGGGCCTCAGCTACAAGCAGATCAAGCAGCTGGCCCAGATGATGTTCTACGAGCTTACCCAGACATACGTGACCCGCGGCGGCCAGCTGGTCTTCAGTAACATCCAGCTCCCCATGGGGGTCCCCAAGATATGGAGGGACGTGCCCGTGGTCATGCAGGGAAGGATCGGGCCCGACACCTACGGCGACTACGAGGACGAGGTGCAGCTGTTCTTCCGCGCCATCAACGAGGTCGCGCTGGAGGGCGACTACTGGGGCAAGCCCTTTAACTTCCCCAAGAACGAGAACTACGTGAGCCCAGAGTTCTTCAAGCCAGAGTACGACGACCTGTGGCTGCTGGTCCACGAGGCGGTGAGCAAGTTCGGTGCCCCCTACTTCGACAACATGCTGCCCGCGTACCGCGGCTACGGGAACGGCATAAGCTGCTACCAGTGCTGCGCCTACCAGTTCGCCAACACGCCGGAGACCGACGAGCACTTCGACGAGAAGCTCTGGTTCCAGGACGGCATGCACTTCAGCATGGGCGGATGGCAGGTGGTGAGCATCAACATGCCCAGGCTCGCCTACAGGGCCAACGGCGACTACGACAAGCTGCTGGAGTACGCCAAGGAGAACATGAGGCTGTCGATGGGTGTCTTCGACGCCAAGCGCCGCTGGATGGACAAGACCATCAGCGGCGGCATGGTACCCTTCGCCACACAGACGCCCCGGGACCCCAGGACCGGCCAGAAGGGGCCGCCGGCCGTGGACTTCAGCGAGCTGGTGAACGTCATAGGCGTGGTGGGCATCAACGAGATGGTACAGCACTTCGCGGGCAGCCAGCTCCACGAGGCGGACGACGCCGTCAGGCTAGCCGTACGGCTGCTGCTTGACATGGAGAAGTTCAGGAAGGGCCTGGAGATGAGGAGCGGCTGGAAGGTCATGCTGGCAAGGACGCCGGCGGAGAGCACGGCCCAGACCTTCGCGGTCGCCGACCTGTTACACCCGGAGTACAAGAGCAAGGCCAGGGAGATGGTGAAGGGCGACCTCAGCCAGATCAACGGAGCCCCCAAGAACCGTGACCTGCCCATCTACTACACCAACGGCACCCACACCTACGTCGGCGCCAAGGTGCCCCTGGGTAAGAGGATCGACATAGAGCACAAGTTCTTCCCCATACTCAGCGGCGGCAACATCTTCCACGCCTGGATAGGCGAGAGCGCGTCGGACCCGGAGGCGCTGTACAAGCTGACGCAGCGCATCTGCCGCAACAGCCAGATAGGGTACTTCAGCTACACCAAGGACCTCACGATTTGCAGCCAGTGCCAGACCACGGCCGCTGGTATGTTGACCAAGTGCCCGACGTGCGGCAGCGAGAACGTCAGGTGGTGGAGCAGGATCACGGGCTACTACACGGACGTGACGGGCTGGAACGAGGGCAAGCGCCAGGAGCTCATGGACAGGTACCGCGTCACAGTCTAGCCCCTTCAAACATCTTCTATATTCCATTTTTATCTTCGAGAAGCGTATCAGGTATCGATGAAATCCACCATTGACGGCTCCATCACCTTCTTCTACTACGACGACCTCGCCGAGGCCTCCAGGTTCTACGGTGAGACCATGGGCTTCGAGAAGGTGCTCGACGTGGGATTCGCCCAGCTGTTCAAGATATATGACAACGTCCACGTGGGCCTCGTAGACGGCAGCAGAGGCAGCATGAGGCCGGCCGAGCAAAAGTCGGTGATGCTCTCCTTCTTCGTGGACGACGTAAATGAGTGGTACAACATGTTAAAGGACAAGGGTCTTGATTTACGCCCTCCCGAGGAGCCGGACTACCTCAAGATGAAGGTCTTGATCTTCAAGGACCCAGAGGGCTACACGCTTGAGCTGCTCCAGTGGCTCAAGAAGCCCTACGGGCAGTAGTTCGCAAGTATTATATCCGTCAACTCTTTTTAGTTTACTCAGAGATGACTTTCCGCGGCGGCTACCTGACACCCCGTGAGGCCGATATCTGGGACCTGAGGCGTAGGGATAACAGCCAGTCGGACATCGGGCGCTTCCTCGGCGTCAGCCGGCAGGCCATCCACAAGACCTACCAGATCATCGACCAGAAGATGGAGCAGGCGTTCATGGAGGCCGCGGACACCAACAACCTGGAGGCCAAGACGGTGAACCTGGTGGACGGGGTGATGGAGGCCTACAGCCCAGCCCATAGGCTTCCGGTCGTCGTCAGCTTCAGCAAGGTTAACGGCGTGAAGGTCTGGTACTTCTACGAGGGTAACTGCGACGGATGCAACCACAACAGGCTGTGCAGGGTGACGTTGGAGGACGAGGCCGAGGAGAGGGGCATCGAGCTCAGCGACATGGAGAGGCTCCTGACCCCGAGCCAGCTTGCCCACAGGATATTCAGCCGTTACATGGAGGGGCACAACTGATGGAGAAACATTGGATCGCCTACGCGTGCCCTTTCCCCCCTGGGGCGCAGAAGCCGCCGGTAGATCACGTGCCACGCCGGTGGCGTAGGACTCTACGACGGAACGTCGTCAACCTGAGGTCTATATCCCTCGTGTTGGCTTTCCTGTCTGTCACCTACCTCTATGTGAACGGGTATGGTTTGATTAACACCACGGGGGAGCCTGTGTTGTTCAGCGACAACTTTTTCGTGTTGCTGAGTCTGGGTTCTTACTTCGCCGTGATGTTGATGTGGTACATCCGCAGGTGGAAGTCTATGCGTAGGCGGAGACAGTGAGATAAACCCGATACGTCAACCAATATAGATTGACACGAGTGTTATGTTACCAGCGACATGGACAGCGGCTGAGCGTAGGAACCATCATGCCATAGGCTACTCAGCTAACGACGAGCCCAAGGAGCCGCGGAGAGCGCTGAACGAACTCGTTTACAGGAACACGATGAGCTAGTCAAGGGGTAGCGCCGGGAATATCCTGTCCACAAGCCGCATCTTGTAGTCGTCCAGGAACACGAAGCCGTGCCTCTCCAGTATGGCGTCGAAGCCCTCAACGAGCTCCTCGTCAACCAAGTCCATGAAGGGATTAATGTAGAACAGTTTATACTCGGTGTACTCGGCGAGCCTACCATAGTCCTCTATGGCCTGGGACAGGTGCGGCTCCTCGGTTATCACGCCGTCGCTGCCTATGAAGATGGCCTTGGAGGCCAGCTCCGTCTGCCAGGGCTGGAGGCTGTTCATGACATACTTAATGGGTATATCCGACTCCATCCTGACTTCGTCCAGAAGCTGCGCCGACCAGGCGGCCTCCTGCACGGTGTAGCATCTGTCCAGCCTGTCGATGGCGAAGCCGTCGATCTCTGGGAACCTCTCGGTGAGCTCTATCATGCCCTGCTTCAGGTACCGGTACCACCCCTTGGACGGGTCCAGGGTCATGAGGCTCCACCAGTCACCGGACTCCAGCACGCAGTCGCTGAAACGATAGGATACGCTGCGGTGGCTCTCAGAGACATCCACGTAGAGTATGTTGCTGAAGCCCAGCTCCTTGAACTCGGCTAGTTTTTCACGGATCTCGGTATCGGAGGACCGGTAGTTGAAGTAGTCGCCCCAAACAGGGAAGTCGGGAAACACGTAGTTCCACTTTAGTACGCTGAACCTTGACTCGTCTAGGTATGGCCCGATGAGCCCCAGGGAATCGACCCCGATATGCGTCACGAACATGACAGTCTTCTCCGGCATGGGCTCCAGCAGATCGGAGATGTCGAGAGCCATGTTCAACCGTAAACAGTTATTTTCGAGACACCAGTCGCCCTCTGAGAGCTCGAACGAGACGGACTCGCCTTCGTCGTTCTCGACGGTGACCGTTACCTTTGCTATCCCTGGGGGTTCTGTGTCTGCTGTTGGAGGTGGTGCAGGGGTAGTGGGGCCGACGATGACCGCCTTATCGTCTGGCAGCGGCTTCCATTGAACAGTCTTCCCGGCCGTGAGTGAGTCTAGGTATACGCCTTCTCCTAGGATGGCTTCGCGCGTGATGTTTCTTCTCCTCGAGAACCTGTAGGTTATGTCTACCGGGTATTCTTTTTTTGGGTCGATGCTGGTAACGGTGGCTTCGTAGATCGCGTCAGAGGCGACGGTAGGTGTCACAAGAAGAGTCGTTAATATCGTGACAGCAAGTATAAGGTGGAGCTTCTTCATGTCTCAAAGTCCTGGGCGAAATTCTTCTAAATGATTATGCATTGAAAGAACGTTATTTTGAATATATATCAGTGATACTAAACATCAAAAAAACGAGAAAATGCCTAAAAAACATCTATTATACGCAAAATAATTCTATCAATACATAAAACTAACGATAAGAGAAACATGCTGCGGCTAAGATGATGAAGTCCATAAGCTGAGACTCCGTAAATTTACAGATATGGATCAAAAATAAGATTCATAGTCAACAAGAACCTGAAACTGGCTATATCTTGGTGCACTCTTAGCCTATTTAAAAAACGCTAGAAGAATGGAATAAAATGTAAAAATGATCTGTCTGGAAAGTTGAATCATTATTAGTTAAGTAAAATATAATAAGTGTCCATTGAGCGACCGCTGTCCGTGGATAAGACTACGCTCGGTTGTGAAGCCTGAGATTTCCAGTCCACGCAGCTAGATAAGGAAGGTTTATAAGGAATTATCGAACTTGATATCGAATATGATATCGGATTTGATGTTGTTGGTGGTTCACTATGCATAGACACCATAAACCAAGAAGACGTATAGGCGTGCCCAAAGGGATGCTACGCCACATATCCCTCATAATACTCAAACAGGAGCCCATGTCCGGCAGCGAGCTCATAGAGCAGATATGCGACTACACCGACTGGCGGCCAAGCCCAGGCAGCATGTATCCTCTGCTTGCCAGCCTTCAGGAGGAGAACCTCATCAAGCCCTACGAGAGCGATGAGCCGTCCATGAAACGGTTCACCCTGACCGAGGCGGGAGAGAGGCTCGTGGAGGAACAGAAGACCCACGACCAGGAGATACGCAGCAGGCACAAGAGCGTACGGAAGATCTACTGGAGGCTTCACCGCATGATGCCTCTGGACCTCTACACGAGCTTCGCCAACTTCTTGGATGTGTTCGAGGGCGTGTTCACTAGAACCGCCGAAGACGAGGAGGCTAAGACGAGACTCATCCAGGCACTCGACGAAGCCGCGGTTCGCCTCACGGAGATTGCGGCCTAGATGAATGACCTAAGAAGAATCCTGCGGTACGTCGCCCCCTACAAGAAGGAGGTTGTGCTGGCCGTTGTGTTCCTCGGCCTGGTGGTGGTCACCGACCTCTCCATCCCGAGGCTGGTGCAGGTGATCATCGACGACGGCGTCGCCAACAAGGACATGGAGGTCGTCGTCAGGACGAGCCTCCTCATGATAGGCGCCAGCATACTCAGCGCGTTGCTGATGATCGCCAACACCGTGTACTCGGTAAGGACCGCCAGGAGCTTCGAGGCGGACCTACGCGAAGCCGTGTTCAAGAAGATACAGACCTTAAGCTTCGGCAACCTCGACGACTTCACGACGGGCCAGCTGTTGACCCGGCTCACAAGCGACATCAACCAGATACAGATGATCGTGCTGATGAGCCTCAGGATGTTCACCAGGGCGCCGCTTATGTTCATCGGCAGCTTCACCATCATGTTCGCAACCAACCCGCGTCTCGCCTCCGTCATACTGGCGTTGCTGCCGGTGACGCTGGTGTTGGTCACCGTCTTCGTCAGGACGGTACAGCCCCTGTTCACCCGCGTGCAGGAGAAGCTCGAATACCTGAACCAGGTCATGCAGGAGAACCTCACGGGCATCAGGGTGGTAAAGGCGTTCGTCCGAAGGGACTACGAGGACAGGAGGTTCGACGAGGCTAATAGAGAGCTCTACGGTACCCAGCTTCGGGTGACCCAGCTCCTCAGCATCTTCTTCCCTCTCATCATGTCACTGATGAACCTGGGGACTGTGGTCATCATCTACTACGGCGGTATACAGGTCTTCGCCGGCACCACAAGCGTCGGCCAGATCATGGCCTTCGTGAACTACCTGTTCGGCACAATGTTCCCGGTCATGATGCTTAGCATGATGGCGGGCCAGATATCGGCGGCGAACGCCTCGGCGACACGCATCATGCAGGTGCTGGACTCCGTGCCCGAGGTGCAGGACCGCCCCGAGGCGGTAGCCCTAGACGAGATGAGGGGCAGGGTGGTCTTCGAGGACGTGGGCTTCAGCTACAGGGACGACGGCGGAGACCCCGTGCTCTGCGACGTGAGCTTCACTGCGGAGCCCGGGCAGACCGTCGCCATCCTCGGCTCGACCGGCTCCGGTAAGAGCAGCCTCATCAACCTGATACCCAGGTTCTACGACGTGTCCTCGGGGCGTGTGACCATCGACGGCGTGGACGTCAGGGACATCAAGATGAGCCAGCTCAGGGACCACATCGGCATCAGCCTGCAGGAGGTAACCCTGTTCAGCGGCACCATCCGGGACAACATAAGGTACGGCAGGCCAGACGCGTCCGAGGAGGAGGTCGTCAGGGCGGCCAAGGCGGCTCAGGCCCACGACTTCATCATGGGCTTCCCCGAGGGCTACGACACCATGGTGGGGCAGAGGGGCGTTAACCTCAGCGGCGGCCAGAAGCAGAGGGTGGCCATAGCCCGCGCCCTCCTCATGAACCCGGTGATACTCATCCTGGACGACAGCACGAGCTCCGTCGACGTGGAGACCGAGACAAGGATCGAGGCCGCCCTAGAGACGCTGATGAAAGGCAAGACGAGCTTCATCATCGCCCAGCGTATAAGCACGGTGCTCAAAGCAGACAAGATACTGGTACTCGACGAGGGAAGGATAGCCGCGGAGGGCAGCCACAGCCAGCTCATGGAGACCAGCCCCATCTACAAGGAGATATATGACAGCCAGCTCGGCGACGGAGGGCTGAACAGATGAGCGGACACGCGCCCAGAGGCGGCGGGGACGAGGAGCGAGAGCAGCGCACCGGCATGATGCATCGGGGCCCCAGAGGCTTCGGCAACATAGAGAAGGCCGAGAACCCGCGGAGTACCCTCACGAGGCTCCTCGGATACCTCGGAGAGTACAGGCTCCATCTGGCGATGGTGACGGCGTTCACTGTCATCAGCACACTGCTGAACCTCTTTGGACCATACCTCCAGGGGGTCGCCATCGACAGGTTCATCATCGGCGGAGACGCCGAGGGCCTACTCAGGATCGTGCTGCTATTGGCGGGCACCTACGTGGCTAGCGCCGCCATGTCGATAGCAGCTGGCTGGGTCATGGCGACCATCAGCCAGCGTAGCCTCATGAAGCTGAGGAAGCAGCTGTTCGAGCACATGCAGACGCTTAGCCTGAGCTTCTTCGACAGAAACCAGGCTGGAGACCTCATGAGCAGGCTCACCAACGACGTGGACGCCATAGCGGCTGCGTTGGCGCAGAACGTCACGCAGCTCATCAGCAACAGCCTGACGCTCGTGGGCATCGTGGCCATGATGTTCTACCTGAACGTCTGGCTGGCGCTGGCGAGCCTCGTCGTGTTCCCGCTGATGGTGGTGTTCACGGCCGTGGTGAGCGGCAGGACCCGCAGCAGCTTCAGGGGCCTCCAGATGAATCTGGGCAGGCTCAACGGGGTCATGCAGGAGACGCTTACGGGACAGAAGGTGGTCATCGCCTTCGGTCAGCAGGAGTCCGTGAACAGGAAGTTCACGGCATCGAATATGCAGGTGAAGGAGCTAGGCATCAGGGCCATGACCTACGCCATGCTGGTACCTCCTCTGATGGGCATCCTCAGCAACGCCAACATAGCCATAGTGGCGGGGGTGGGGGCCTGGATGACCCTAGAGGGGCTCACCACCATCGGGACCATCGCGGCGTTCATCACCTATAGCAGGCGCTTCGCGGACCCGCTGCGCCACTTCGCGGACCTCTACAACAGCATCCAGAGCGGTCTGGCCGGCGCCGAGAGAATATTCTCGGTCATAGACACCGAGCCCGAGGTGATAGATGCTCCAGACGCGGTGGCCGTGGACGACTTCGAGGGGCTCGTGGAGTTCAACGACGTCGACTTCAGCTACGTGCCCGAGGTGCAAGTGCTCAGGGACATCACCTTCAAGGCCGAGCCTGGGCAGACCATAGCGCTGGTGGGCCCCACGGGAGCGGGCAAGACCACGATGGTGAACGTGCTCACCAGGTTCTACGACATCCAGGACGGCAACATCTCCATCGACGGCATGGACATCAGACACGTCAAGAAGGACGACCTCCGGCGGCAGCTGGGCATCGTCCTCCAGGACGTTTTCCTGTTCAGCGGCTCCGTGATGGAGAACATCAGGTACGGTAGGCTCGACGCCACAGACGAGGAGTGCATCGAGGCCGCGAAGCTGGCCAACGCCGACGGCTTCATACGGCGCCTGCCCAAGGGGTACGACACCGACCTCAGCGAACGCGGAGGCAACCTGAGCCAGGGGCAGCGGCAGCTTCTGAGCATCGCCAGAGCCATAGTGGCGGACCCCGCGATACTGGTGCTGGACGAGGCCACGAGCAGCGTCGACACCCGCACAGAGGTGCAGATACAGGAGGCGCTGCTCAGGCTGATGAAGGGAAGGACGAGCTTCGTCATCGCCCACAGGCTGAGCACCATCAGGAACGCCGACATGGTGCTGGTCATCAACGGCGGCAAGATCATAGAGCGCGGCACCCACGACGAGCTACTGGCGAAGAAGGGGTTCTACTACAACCTCTACATGAGCCAGTTCAAGGGCACCAACAACGCCTAGAACCCCCCTTTTTTAAAAAATATAACGATTCAGCTGGCTCAGGGTCGTGTCGATTCCTGCACTGATGAAGCCTCTGCCTGCGCCGACCACAATGAACCTGTAGCCCTACTCGATGAGCTCGCCACAGTGGGCGGGACACTTCCCGAACGCTATTCCGGGAGCCACTTTGGAGTCCATGCATGCTTCCAGCACCCTGTCCATGGCCTTAACGACCTCCGGGTGCCAGAACTGGCCCATGTAGCCCATGTTCGCCTCGAGGTCGCTGGGGCCTATGAAGGTGGCGTCCACTCTCACCATAACGTTATCATCGTCGGCCCAGATAACAACCTGAAAGGCGATGAAAGGCATAGAAGGCATGATAACGTTCACCTACCACGAGGACATCGAGGCAGCCGACAAGTTCTACGGCGAGACCCTGGGGCTCGAGCGGGTCATGGACAGGGACTGGGTGAAGATATTCAAGCTGGGCAGAGACAGCCACGTCGGCCTCGTCGACTCGGAGAGGGGCTACCTCAAGCCCTCCGAGGAGAAGCCGGTGATGCTCACCATAATAGTCGATGACGCCGAGGAGTGGCACAGAGAGCTGACGGAGAAAGGCGTCAAGACCAACCACCCACCCAAGGAGGCAGGCGAGATACACATGAAAGGCTTCCTGACCTGGGACCCCTCGGGGTACGTCATCGAGATACTAGAGTTCCTGACCAAACCATACGGCGAGAAATAGATCACTGATCGAGAAACGTAGCCCACAACCATATAATAGAGCCGGTTAAGGGTTCAGAGACGAGGAAAAGCTGACACCCCGCTCCAGACGAGGTACGGCGAAACCACTCGTGGTTCGCCCCTCAGGGAGCGGGGATTCCTCCAACAACTTATATTCTAAGCGAAGTCGCTGAGTTCGGAGGGCTCCTCCTGATCAGCCACCTCCTCAAGACTGCGGCCGGTCTTAACCGAGTTGGGCTTCTCCGCCAAGACGTCTGAGCCGGGTCTGGCCTCGCCGTCCTTCATCTTGAAGAAGAGCCAGCGCGGCTTCTGGCCGCCGCCTGTCCTGATGAGAGCGAAGCCGCCTCTCAGCTTGGCTCCCTTGAGCCACAGCGTGGCGTGGCCCTCCTCAAGGTTCTCCTCGAGTGAGGCGTCCTCCCCCTTAGTGTTATGGTATGTGCCTCGGTCCCATACGATGACCGTGCCGGCACCGTAGTGTCCCTCAGGGATCACCCCCTCGAAGTCGGCGTACGCCATGGGGTGGTCCTCCGTGGGGACGGCGAGCCTCCGCACCTTGGGGTCCATCGAAGGCCCCTTAGGCACTGCCCAAGACTTCAGCACGCCACCAGTCTCTATCCGCAGATCGTAGTGGAGGTTGCTGGCGTCATGTTTCTGTACTACGAAGATGGGCTCCCCGTCTCCCTCCTCCACCGCGGGGGCAGGCTCAGGTGTCTCAGTGAAGTCCCTCTTCTCCTTGTACCTTCTCAGAGGATCGGAGTCAGACATACCTATCACTATGATATAATGGTCGATAAATGTAGTGAAAAATGGTTGGTTTATTACTCGACCATCTTCTTGCCTACAGCACTGGCAAGAGAATGAGCCTGAGAGTTCGCCTTCGCTATCAGCAGCTCGACGGTGTCCTTCGTGGCCCACTCGGCCTCCAAGGCCACCGAACGCGCCTGCTGGAAAGCCTTCGCCAGGATGGTCGGCACGGTCGCCGGCGTGAAGTACGCCGCCTCCACTGCCACCTTGAAGGCCCCGCCTATGGCCTGCTCTAGCCTGCTACGGTAGTCGTCAAGGTCGAGTATCAGCGCGTCGCCGGGTATGATGTCGCCTCTCTCGTAGACCGCCTTCACTCGGAGACCCATCTCTGAGGCCCTTACGCCCATGCGTTGAAGCAGGTCGACCAGTTCCTCGTTGATCGGCTCACCCGCCTTGCACACGGTGGTGTCCTGCACGACCCAGATGTTGCCGCCCTCTATTCTAGTCCTAACGCCTAGGACCCCGAACTTGCCGATGAGGGGTCCCGGGCTGAGGCCGGTGTTACCCGCGCTGAGGACGATGTTGTCGAGCGCAAGGTCCCCGGCCTTGGCGAAGACCCTGACCCTGTTGGCGTCCAGCTCCATGGCGACCTTGAAGGGGTTGCCGTTGGTGAACATGAAGACGTTGGGGCCCGCGACCTGCTCCATGAAGGCGTCGTAGCTCTCCTTCCCGGCCTGCTCCATGCTTATCCTCATGAGGGTGTTCTTGAGCACCTTGAAACGGAGGCGTCCTCGGAGCTGCCTCCTCATGTCCTGGAGCATGGCGCTGGTGACCTTGTTCAGGTCGGCGGCGGCGACTATGTCGTACTCGTTCAGTAGCTCGACAGTCTCCTGAACCGTCTCGGTTTTCTCGATTGGGATGTGGCTGCTCATGGTCTTCACCTAGTACACCTTGACGGTGTCTCCCATTGTGAGCTTCAGGAACACGCTTTGTATGTTCGCGAAGCCACGCTTCGTCGCACTGGTCAGGTTTGTCATGACCGCCTCGATGTTCTGGGCGACGCCCTCGTCGCTCATCTCCTCCTTTCCGACTATGCAGTGGATAAACGGTTTGTCCCTGCTGCGTAGCACAACCGTGCGGCGCTCGCGCTCGATGATGTTGTCTATGGGCGCCTGCGGCGGCACGGGGGTGGGCATCTTCCCCCTTGGGCCCAGTATCGGACCTGCGACGCGGCCTACTGTCGGCATCATAGGTGCCTCAGCGACGAACACGTCATAATCTTTCAGCGCGTTTTTCGCGGCTTTCTTGTCCGTCGCGAGCTGATCAAGTTCAGTGGGCTCTACCACTGCGTCCGCTCCTGCCCTCCTTGCTCTCAGCGCGAGGTCGCCCGAGGCGAATACGAGCACCTTCCGGGCGCCAACCCCGTTGGGGAGCTGGACCCGGATGTTGACTCTGTTATCAGGCCTGTTCATGTCGAGCTCCCTTAGGTTCACGGCGAGGTCGAAGCTCTGCTCGAAGTTACGAGCCGGGGCTACCTCCCTAGCCTTCGCGATTGCTTCAAGTATCTGTTTCCTTGGGAGAGACATTGATGATTCCTCTCTTTCTCACCAGAGATAGGTTATAAAGGTTTATTCAGACCCCGCCAGCTGCTCGTCATACTCGCCTGCGAGGATGGCGTCCTGAACCTCCTTGGCGTGGCGGCCGTCGACGGTTACGCCGGCGCTCTGGCACGTACCTAGCACTTCCCGCACAGCGGCCTTCATGCCCGCCGCGTATATCCCCCCTCTCTTCTTCTTGGCGATGCCGATGAGCTGCTCGAAGCTGAGGTCAGCGGCGAAGTTGGTGTTCGGCACACCTGACCCTTTTTCGATTCCTGTGGCCTGGCTGATCAGCGCGAAGGTGGTGAGCATGCCTATCTTCACCGAGAACTCCCTGGTGTCGGTGTCGATTGTCACGTCCACCGGGACCGGGAGCCCATCGTACTCCATCGTCTCCTCGTTGATCTTGTTGACGATGGCCATGATGTTGACGCCCATGGGGCCCAGCGCGGGGCCGATGGGTGGGCCACCCGTGGCCTTTCCTCCGTTGACGATGAAGTTGAAAGTCTTCTCTACCATTACATCTATACTCCTTTCAGTTCTCTTACGTAGTCAGCGTGCACCGTGATAGGCAGCGTGAACGCGGCCTCAAGTATCTCGATGGTGACCTCCTCCTTGGAGACGTCAACCCTCACGACACGGGCCTGCATCCCCTTGAAGGGGCCGGCGATCACCTCGACCAGGGTCCCCTCCTCCAAGCCTTCAACCACCGGCTTAGTCTCTATGTAGTGGTCCACCTCTTCAGGGCTGATGGTGCCCTGCACGCGTTCACGCGTGTGGCGCATCCCCCTGATGAGCTCATCCACTATGTGGGGCCTCTCGGCCTCGACGATGATGTATCCCTTCAGCTCGGCCGGCGCCAGTATGGCCACTATAGGCAGCCCCTCCACCTTCGCCTTGTCCGACAGCATCATGGCTACGGTGCGCTCCTGGCCGTTAGTGACCTTTATCGCGTACAGGGATGTTCTCACAGTTCTTTCGGACAACTAGACCACGCCCGATGCACCATGCTTTGTATAGTGCAAAGATATTAATATTGCTGAAAGCCCGCTTTTTAAGAACATATATAATACGCGGCAATGGAATATGAGTGAAAGGTGAATATTTTGGTCCTATCGGCCTTGAAGTCATTGGTCATGACAGAGACCCACGACGTCGCGCTGCTTCTGTTCGAGTTCGAGGAGGTCTTCGCAGTCGCGGTCGGGTTCATGATCGTCCTGATGTACCTTTTCTACTTCAAGTACCCCTACAACAAGGAATTCGAGCAGAACCAACGTTAAAATTTTATGGTTTATCGCAGGACTATACGCCGGTCCCGCCCTGCAGCGTGACGGAGATGAGCCTTACGAGGAAACCAACGGCACCTAGTAAGCCTATGCCTGCGAACACTATCTTGATGCTCATCCAGTAGGTCTTCCAGTCCGGCCGCGTAAGCGTCCTCATCAGCCTGTCCGCGTTCTGGAGGAACTCGTTAAGTCCCATGGTTTTCACCCTATCAAACAGTGATCTCTAGTTAAAGTTTACGTATTCTCGAGAAGCCTCTCCGCGAACCACTCCACGTCGAAGGGCTGCAGGTCCTTGTACTCCTGGCCGACACCCACGTATATGACGGGCTTGCCGGTCAGGTAGCTGACGCTGAGGCTGCTGCCTCCCTTGGCGTCTGCGTCGACCTTGGTGAGCACCGCGGCGTCGAACCCGACTTGCTCGTTGAAGGTCATCGCCTGCTCCGTGGCGTCGTTGCCTATGAGGCTGTCCAGGATCATTATTGTCAGGTCTGGCTGGACCACGCGCTTCATCTTCTGAAGCTCGTCCATGAGGTTCCGGTTCGTCTGCATCCGCCCAGCGGTGTCGATCAAAACTACGTCGACGCCCTGGGCCTTGGCGTGCTCGACGGCGTCGAAGCCCACCGCCGCCGCGTCGGAGCCGTACCTGTGCCTGATGACCCTGACGCCGAGGCGTCGCCCGTGCTCCTCAAGCTGCTCTATGGCACCTGCCCTGTAGGTGTCCGCGGAGGCGAGGACGACGGTGAATCCTTTGTCCATGAGCAGCCGGGACATCTTCGCGATGGTGGTGGTCTTGCCTGTACCATTGATTCCTACGAACATGACGACGAAGGGCTCACCCCTCGCCTTAGCCTCGGATACGAGTTTGAGCAGATCCACTCTGCCTGAGCCGTTCATCACAGACTCCAGCGACGCCTTGAGAGAGTCATGGATCAGCTTGGACTTGTCTCCGAACCTGGGCGCGTCCTCGCCGAGAAGCCTCTCCTTTAGCTCTCTGCAGACCTTCTCCGCGACCTCGACGGAGACATCGTTTCCGATGAGCTGAAGCTGCAGATCCCATAGAATCGGATCCAGATCCTTCTCCGTCAGCCCAGCACTGTTAATCCTGTTTACTATGCCTTTGAGTCCCTGACGGAGCTTCTCGAACACTACTGCGCACCCTGGAAGGCGTTCTGGATCTCCATTGATAACCTTTCCGCCATCCCCTGATGGGACTCGAGCTGGGCGAGTATCTGGCCCAGCTGCTGCTGGACGGCGCCCTGCGCCTGCTCCATCTCCTGAAGCCGTTCACCTATCTCCTCGATGGATTTATCGTAGTCCATCTCCACGGAGACGTCCGCCCCTATGCCCACAACGACTTTGCTGATGTCGCCGAGCTGGGCGTCCATGAACACGCCGCCCCCTATCGGGACGAGGAGCGGGTTCCCGGGCTCGATGCCCTTCAGGTCCCTGAGCGAGCCTTGCGCCAGCCGGAGCTCAGATATGGAGGCTGTGAGAAACTGAAGCCTCTGGTTGAGCGCATCGACGGAGCTCTCCATCATCCTCATCTCGGTGACGAGGCGCCTCAGCTGCTTCTCCTTATCCTGCTGGCTCAACGGCTACTCCTCTGGCTGCTCTTCCTCGACGCTTTGTATGGAGATCTGGTGACGCTTGGCGCGGTGGCGGCTCCCCATCTCGCTGTATATCTTCTCCACCGCATGCTCCTCCTTGGTAGCCGACACCAGCTTGTCGAAGATGAGGGGCTCGAAGAAGTGCTTCTTCATGATCTCGCCCTTGACCCTGAAAATCTTGACGCTCACTGCTCTGCCTCCGCCAGCTCCACCACCACGACGCCCTCGTCGTCCTTCGTCATCTTTACCCGGATCTTCCGCGGCGGGTTCCTGATTCCTCGGGCCCAGATGTACTCGTTGACTGTGGGGTCGATGACCACCCCTGTGGGCTTCATATGCCGCTCCGTGAACTTCCTGAGCACCATCATGGCTTTCTCGGCTCTCCTGTAGCTCTGAGCGGTCCAGGCCCTCCCAAGAGGGACCGTGTATACTCTCTCTTCCTCTGACAAACCTGATTCCTCCTAGAGACGTAGCTTCCTGTTACGCCAGTTCCTTCTGCTCTTAGGGCTCCAACGAACCTGGCCCCTGGTCTTAGCGATGATCCAAGCGGGCACCGACTTCTTAGCCTTCCCTGCCTTCGAGAGGCGGAGCTTGTACGCGAGATGCTTGTTTCTAGCCATTTTCCTATACTCTCCTTATGGTTATGTCCCTCTTCGTCTGCTGGCTCTGTATCTGAGCGAGCAGCTTCTTCAAGACTTCGTCTGTGATCGGCAGAGCAACGCGCCCCGTCTGCGCTATCTGTATGAGCTGCAGCTCGATCTGCGCCGCGAACTCAGGCTGCACGAGCTTCACGTTCGTCAGTCTCTGCCTCGCTTCAGGTGTGAGGATCTTTCGGAGGATGCCTTGCTTCTGGGTCTCGGCCTCCTGCTGTGCCTGCGCGGCTTCTTCCTGCTGGGCCCGCTGAGACTGAAGCTGGGCCATCCGCTGCTGCCTTAGCCTCTCAAGCTCCTCGTCTGAAGACATCGACTTTCACTTAGTAATCCTTGAGCTCTGGACGTTCCCTGTCCAGCTCTCTCTTTATCTGGGTGCTCATTGCGTCAAGAAGGCTGCGCCCCTTACCTGTGACTGATCTTCCTTTGACGCCTTCCTTCTGGGCGAGGCCAGCCTGTTCAAGCTGCTGAAGTATGGTCCTTATGATGTTGCCTCCGGCCTTAGCGAAGTGAGCGGGTCTGACGCCTCTCCTCTTCCTCCCGCCGTACTCCTTCCTGAGCCTTGAAACTCCTACGGGGCCGTTCATGTAGAGCTTCCGTATGATGGATGCGCTCCTCACGTACCACCAGTCGGGGTTCTGAGGCACCCGTTCAACGTGGCTTCCCGTCTTCACGTAGCCTGACCACTCCGGCGGCTGGATGTCTCTTACGTTCTCCTTGAGGTAACCTGAGAGCCTGTCTATCAGCACGTCAGCCGGTACGTCGTATGCTGTCGTCATTTTTCTTCTTCCCAGACGTTTGAACCATACAGGTTTCCGACATATATACCTAGTCTTTTCCGCATGGCTCAGCATCTCTTAACCATAGAGATAAGATAAAAAAGTTTAGGCTGAGCGGAATCTATCCCGCCGTAAATTTGCGCAGCTTCACCAGATTTACGAGGATAAGTTGTGTGGTCTCCCCATCACGTTAGACGCGGCGGCAGATGTAGAAACATGTAAAATCAGCCCCTTTTTTTTTAGGGTTTTTATATTTATATGTTAAGTACTAGGGGCATTTACCAATCGTAAATGATGATATACTATTAGTATACTATTAGTATACTTGTGTATACGGATTAAGGTGATAAATACCCGTCGAACATAGCTCTGTAGGGGCATAGAAGTGAAGAAAAGGAACATCATACTCCTTGCGCTGCTACTTCTAGGGTCGATAGTGACTACCACGCAAGCCTGGTCGATAATCCCGATAACGCAGGAGTCATCGTTCTACGAGGCGGAGACGGAGGCCTCGGACAGGACCATATCCAACTTCAGATCCAGGCCGTTGGGGAAGAACAAGATCTTGGTCATTTTTGATGTTAGTGAGGGCACGGAGTATGTCAACGTCACGGTGCAGCCCCTCGACGAGTATGGTAACATACTGAACTCGACCGGGCCGGGGTCGAAGATCATGTACAGCGCAGGAGGGGGTAGCCTCATAGACTGGAGAGTTTTCCCCATACCCGACAGGGAGATGATTTTCTACTACGAGCACGAAGACACTACAGGGGGGCAGCTCAAAGTGCTTTTCATGATATCCGATATAGTGCTCGACTACGAGACCGTTCTAATCGAGCTCGAGGACTACACGTAGAAGGCAGAGTTCGCTAGGTCGTCCAAGGTGTTAATGAAGAAGAGGGCTGGCTGGAAGACCTGAAGAAGATTAGCCGCTGAGGTACTTCTTGTCCAGCTTAGCCACGACTGTGTAGAGAGGGTCCACGATCTGGGCAATGCGAGCCTTGCACACGAGGCTCAGGAAGATGTAGGCGTCGTCTCTGTCCCAGCCATAGTCCTCGACCATCCAGTTTATCAGCTCCCTGTAGGCTAGCCTGGCGGCGTCCTCGAGCGGCCTCGCGCTGCACACCGTCATTATCTGGTCATCCGACTCGACCCTCGGCCAAGCGGTAGTCTTCTTCTGCACATGAAACCGTAGCTTCACCACGGCCCCGATCTCCACTGCCGTGCCGCATATCTCGCCGTCGCCCTGCACTGCGTGGACATCCCCGAGGCCGAAGAGGGCGCCCGGCTGCGAGACTGGCAGATACAGCTTGTTCCCCGGCTTGACGTCGGGGCAGTCCATGTTTCCGCCGTGGGGTCCAGGCGCCAGAGTCTGTATGGCCTCGTAGGCGGGGGAGACGCCGATGGTCCCTATGAAGGGGTCAGCGGGTATCTCCAAGATAGTTCCATGGTCGGCCTCGTAGACGACCTTGTCCTCTTTGATGTAGCTGACCTTGGTCTTGGGCTCCATCAGGTTGAGCCAGCCCTCGAGGGCGCCGAAGCCCGGTATTATGCTTGAGCCACCCCACTCAGGCAGCTCTATTCCGAGTATCTCCACCACGAGGGTGTCCCCGGGCTCGGCTCCCTCCACGTAGATGGGCCCTGTCACGGGGTTAAGGGCGCCCACCGCTCCATCCTCTACGGCCTGCTGAAAGGTACGCTCAGGGCTGACGACTCCGCCGTAGGCGTCCCATGTCTCCACCTCGACTGTCTCGCCTGGCTTCACGCGGGCGACCGGCTCGGTGCGTGGGTTCAGCGTCGAGTTATCCCAGGCGGTAAGCTCGTCTTGAGGTTTCTTCAATATCCTCCTGACCATAACAACCACGGTAGCCACTTGGTTTCACGGGATTAAACGGTTACCCCACGGGTTTGGCGAAAAACGGAAAGAATAAAAATAGGCGGCGTGGTTGTGTAATAGCAGTCAGTCAGAATAGACTATCAACTAAGGTGAAAAGTATGGAATACATGTATGCCGCCATGCTGCTACACAGCGCAGGCAAAGAGATCACCGAGGACGGGATCAGCAACACTCTCACAGCAGCGGGGGTCAAGCCAGACGCCACAAGGATCAAGGCTCTGGTCGCCGCCCTCGCAGAGGTCGACATCGACGAGGCCCTCAAGGCTCCGGTCTTCACCGCTGGCGCCGCCCCTGCCGCCCCTGCCCCAGCAGCAGCTGAGGAGGAGGCGGAAGAAGAGGAGCATGAAGAGGAGAAGGAGGAAGAGGAAGAGGACCTTCAGGGTCTCGGAGCCCTCTTCGGTTAAGCTCTCCCCCAAGTTTCTTCTAGATCGAAACCGTAAACTAGTTTTAAGGAGCCATACCCAGATGCCACCGGACAGTCTACATCTCGTCCATTCCCTTAAGCTACCCATAAATGATTTACATTCTCGGCTAAGGTGGTTTGATTGATAAGCCCTGACAAATTGAAGAAGATGTACCTGGAGTTTTTCCAGGAAAAGGGACATAAAGTAATCGCGAATGCGTCTCTCATACCGGAAAACGACCCCACCGCGCTGTTCACCTCGGCCGGGATGCATCCGCTTGTACCATATCTAATGGGTCAACAGCATCCAAGCGGGAAAAGACTAGTAAACGTACAGAAATGCCTCAGAACCAGCGACATCGATGAGGTAGGGGACAGCTTCCACCTGAGCTTCTTCGAGATGCTTGGAAACTGGTCTCTCGGAGACTACTTCAAGCAAGAATCGATACCGTGGAGCTACGAGTTCCTCACAAGCAGGGAATGGCTCAACATCGACGAGGAAAAGCTGAGCGTCACGGTCTTCGCCGGGGACGAGAAAATACCCAGAGACACTGAAAGCGCGAGAATATGGGAAGGACTCGGAATCCCGAAGGATAGAATATTCTATCTGCCTAGAAAGGATAACTGGTGGGGGCCCATAGGCAGCACCGGGCCATGTGGACCCGACACGGAGATGTTCTACGACACGGGTAAGGAGCCGTGTGGAAGCGAGTGCAAGCCCGGCTGTAGCTGCGGGAAATACAACGAGATATGGAACAACGTCTTCATGGAGTACAATAAAACTCCGGATGGAGAGTATGAGCTGCTTGAACAGAAGAACGTCGACACGGGAATGGGAGTCGAGCGGACGGTCGCGGTCTTACAGGGAAAGGATAACGTATACGAGACCGAGTTATTCGTCCCCCTCATCGATAGAATCAAAGAGATAGCTGATATCGAAGAAATCTCTAAAGAGCAAACTAGAAGCGTTAGAATAATATGTGACCATTCCCGTGCAGCCACTTTCATTCTAGCTGAAGGGATAGTTCCCTTGAACGTGGAGCAGGGATACGTTTTAAGGAGACTCATCAGAGGAGCCATCAGGCACGGGAAACTGCTGGGCATAGAAGAAGAGTTCCTGAGCGAGTTATCGCGGATCGTGATAGAGACATACTCAAGGGATTACCCTCACTTGAAGCCGAACGAGGACTTCATAGTTACGGAGCTGAGGAAGGAGTACAAGAAGTTTAACCACACGCTGGAAAGGGGTCTAAACAGGTTCAACAGGATAGTCGGAAGAAAGAAGGAAATCGACGGCAAGGACGCTTTCCTCCTCTACCAGAGCTTCGGTTTCCCGATAGAGATAACAAGGGAGCTAGGGAAGGAGAACGGTATCTACGTTGACGTAGACGGCTTCTACGAAGAATTCGAGAAACATCAGAAGGTGTCCAGGGCTGGTGCCGATAAAAGGTTTGGAAGTGGTTTAGCCGACACGGCTGAGGATACGGTGAAACTGCACACCGCGACGCACCTGCTCAACGAGGCGTTGAGACGGGTCCTGGGGAAGGATATCTACCAGATGGGTTCAAACATAACACATGAACGTCTACGGTTTGACTTCAACTTCGACAGAAAGCTAACCGACGAAGAGATAGAGGAAGTGGAAGAGCTGGTTAACAGGCAGATCGAGAAGGCTCTCCCAGTCAAGAGAAGCGAGACTACGTTAGACGAAGCTATAAAGATGGGGAGCCAAGCAGTGTTCGAGCAAAAATACGGGGAAAAGGTCTCTGTGTACTCTATAGGCGACTTCTCGATGGAGCTGTGCAGCGGTCCACACGTGAAGAACACGGGCGAGCTTGGACGATTCAAGATAATAAAGGAAGAGGGGATTTCCGCAGGCGTGCGGAGGATAAGAGCAGTCCTAGAATAATTGAGTCCCTACCTCCACTCCCGCATTTTTCCAGGAAAAAAGAGTCTACATGCTCATACGGCAAGGCAAAATCGAAGCCAGAAACAGTTAAATGCTCTGCCAGAGAAGCCGTGAAATTACAGCTCAAGCAGCCATTCTTCCCATGGGTAACCGTTTTTACTCACAACCTTTATTCCGGCGTCCTATACAAGGTTGACAGAGTTAGAGGATAGTATGCATATGGTTGACTGGAAAGCCATCGAGGAGAAGTGGCAGAGGCGCTGGGCGGACGCCTGCGCCTTCGAGACGGATCCCGACCCTGAGAAACCCAAGTTCTACCTGACAGTGGCGTACCCTTACCCTAACAGCCCGCAGCACATAGGGCACGGACGTACGTATACTTTGACGGACGTCCACGCCCGGTGGAAGCGGATGCAGGGATACAACGTGCTTCTGCCCATGGCGTGGCACTACACGGGCACCCCCCTCTTCGCCATGGTGGAGAGGCTAAAGGAGAGAGACCCGGAGTTCCTCGAGACTTTCCTCAACCTCTACAACATCCCCGAGGAGAAGCTCCACGAGCTGGAGACCCCCATCAAGATGGCGAAGTACTTCGCCCAGGAGATCAAGCACGGGATGCAGCGCATCGGGTACAGCATAGACTGGCGCCGCGAGTTCACCACAGTGGACCCCATCTACAGCAAGTTCATAGAGTGGCAGTTCGAGAAGCTGCGCAAGAAGGGCTACATCACCCAGGGAAGCCACCCCGTGGGCTGGTGCCCAAGCTGCGGCAACCCCGTGGGGCAGCACGACACCGTCGGCGACAAGGAGCCCGAGATAGAGGAGTTCACCGTCATCAAGTTCAGGAAAGGCGACATGATCTTCCCCGCGGGCACCCTGCGCCCAGAGACTGTGTTCGGCGTCACCAACATGTGGATCAACCCCGACGCCACCTACGTGGAGGCCAAGGTGGACGGCGAGACATGGATCATCAGCGCGGAGGCGGCGGACAAGCTGGAGCTGCTTGAGCGCAGTGTCGAGAGGGTCAGCGAGTTCCAGGGAAGCAAGTTCATCGGCGTCACCATAACCAACCCAGTGACGGGCGACGAGTTCCCCATGCTGCCAGCCAGCTTCGTAGACCCCAAGGCGGTGACCGGCGTCGTCATGTCGGTGCCCGCCCACGCACCGTTCGACCTGGTGGCGCTGGACCAGCTGAAGCGGGAGGCCAAGAAGAACCCTGACGCCTACAGGTTCAAGCCCAGCGACATCAAGGACCTGGAGCCCATCAGCGTCATCGAGATAGACGGCTACGGCCCCGTGCCCGCCAGGGACGTCGTGGACCGCATGGGGATCACCGACCAGGAGGACCCCAAGCTGGAGAAGGCCACCAAGGAGGTCTACAGCGCCGAGTTCCACGGAGGCAGGATGATGAACAACACGGGCCAGTACGCGTCACTGCCTGTGCAGCAGGCCAAGGAGGCGGTCAAGGAGGACATAGTAGTCAAGGGTTTCGCGACTACGATGTACGAGATGCTGGAGCCCATCCAGTGTCGGTGCGGAAGCGAGGTCGTGGTCAAGATATTCGAGAACCAGTGGTTCATCAACTACGGCGACCCCGCGTGGAAGAGGCTGGCCCACGAGAACATAGACAGAATGACCATCATACCCTACGAGCTTCGTCAGGAGTTCCACAACGTCGTGGACTGGCTGAGGGAGAAGGCGTGCGCCAGGAAGGCCGGCCTGGGGACGAAGCTGCCGTGGTCGCCGGACTGGACAATAGAGGCGCTGAGCGACTCAGTCATCTACATGGCGTACTACACGGTCATAAAGGGCATCAACGAGGTGGGGCCCGAGCCTGAGCAGCTGACTGAGGAGTTCTGGGACTACGTGTTCCTGGGCAGAGGCGACGTGGAGAGCGTCGCAGAGGCCACGGGGTTCCCAGCGGAGAAGCTGGAGGAGATCCATAACGAGTTCAGTTACTTCTACCCACTCGACGCCCGCCACAGCGGACGCGACCTCATCAGCAACCACCTCACGTACATGGTGTTCTGCCACGACGGCATCTGGCCCAGAGAGATGTGGCCCAGGGGCATCGTCGTCAACGGCAGCGTGTTGATGGAGGGCGGCAAGATGAGCAAGAGCCTCAACAACATCATCCCCCTGATAAACGCCATAGACACTTTCGGCGCCGACCCGCTGCGCCTGAGCCTCATGATCACGGCGGAGCCACTGAAAGACGCCGACTTCAGCCCCGACCTGGCCAAGAACATGGGGGACAACCTGGAGAGGTTCTATCAGCGCGCCGTGGAGATCATAGAGCAGGGCAGGGGCAGCCCAGACAACCTGCATGATATCGACCGCTGGATGCTGAGCAGGCTGCAGAGCTACATATCCGAGGCCGACGAGGCGTTGAAGGAGCTGAAGGTCAGGAAGACCATCCACGCCGCCATGTATAACCTGAATCAGGACATGGACTGGTACCAGAAGCGCGTCGCCAGACAGCTGGAGAGGCCTGAGCGGGTGGACGCTATACGCTACGTGGAGTGGAGGGTCCTGGACACGCAGGTAAGGATGATGACGCCGTTCACGCCCCACCTCTGCGAGGAGATCTGGGAGAAGATGGGCGGCGAGGGCTTCATAGCGTTCGCCGAGTGGCCCAAGGTCGACGAGTCCTACGTGAGCCAGGAGAGCGAGGTGCTGGAGGGGATGATACAGACCTGCATGGAGGACATCCAGAAGATCACCCGAGTCACAGGCATCAGCCCCGCCAAGATCCACTTCTACACTGCCGACGGCTGGAAGTGGAAGATCTACCTGAAGGCGCTGGAGTTGGCGAGGAGAGAGCAGTTGGACGTGGGCAACCTCATCAAGGAGGCGTTCAAGGACGCCGAGATGAAGGCCAGGAGCAAAGCCGTGCCCGGCTACGCCCGCCAGATCGTCGAAGACGTCATAAGGCTGCCGGACGACGAGGTGGAGCTGCGGCTGAAGATGGGGCAGCTCAACGAGGTGAACGTCCTCATGGACGCGGTCAGCTTCATCGAGGGCGAGCACGGCTGCGAGGTAGCCGTCTCTGCCGAGAGCGACCCGTGGACGGAGGACCCGGCGAAGCGTGCCCACAGAGCCAAACCCTACAGGCCGGCCATCTACGTCCAGTAACCTAATTTCCCTACACTTTCTCTGGACCCAGCCTAACTGCAGGTCTAAAGGTTTTTATCTGGTTCATGTTTTCTGGGATTGAATGATCGCTCTCGGCGTCGAGTCAACGGCCGACAACCTGGGGATCGGCATAGTATCCAGTGACAAGGAGGTGCTAGCAAACGTTATCGACGTCCACGTACCCGAGGAGGGGGGCATCCACCCCCGGGAGGCCGCCAGGCACCACAGCGACGAGATGGGGAACGCCGTCAGGCGCGCCCTAGACACAGCCAGGGTCTCCGTCGACGAGATCGACATAATCGCTTTCGCCCAGGGCCCCGGGCTCGGGCCGTGCCTCAGAACCGGCGCCACCAGCGCCAGAGCGCTGTCCGCCTACCTGAGGAAGCCCCTCGTCGGCGTGAACCACTGCGTCGCCCACGTCGAGGTGGGGCGCATGGCCACCGGGGCGAAGGACCCCCTCACCCTCTACGTCTCTGGGGGCAACACCATCGTCAGCGGCTACGAGTCGGGCCGGTACAGGATCTTCGGCGAGACACTGGACATAGCCGTGGGTAACTGTCTGGACTCCTTCGCCCGGGAGGCCGGCCTAGAGTACCCGGGCGGCCCAGACATAGAGCGGAAGGCGGCGGCCGGGGAGAAACTGATAACGCTCCCCTACACGGTCAAGGGGATGGATCTTAGCTACAGCGGCCTACTCACAGCGATAACCGCCGAGCTTCACAGCGGGAGGCACACCGTCGAGGACCTTTGCTACAGCCTTCAGGAGACGGCTTACGCCATGCTCGGCGAAGTCACCGAGAGGGCACTAGCCCACACGGGGAAGCCCGAGCTGCTCCTCACGGGCGGCGTCGCAGCCAACAAGAGGCTCGCTGGGATCATAAGAGACATAGCGGAGGAGCACGGCGCCGAGCCTCACGTCGTCCCCATCAGGCTGGCAGCGGACAACGGCGCCATGATCGCCTGGACGGGGCTCATCGCCTACCAGGCGGGCCACGTTACGCCCCTCGACGCGAGCCACGTGAACCCGAGCTGGAGAATGGACCAGGTGGAGATACCGTGGAGAGAGTGATAGCCAAGGGCGCTGAGGCAGACCTCGTCCTACGAGAGTGGAACGGGTTGGAGACTCTGCACAAGATCCGTAGGCCCAAGGGCTACAGGAACCCCGAGCTCGACAGCCGGCTCAGGAGGAGCAGGACGAAGGCCGAGGCGGACATCATCCACAGGGCCAAGCTGAGCGGCGTGCCCACGCCGCTGCTTTACCATGTCGATCCGGATGACGCGGTCATTGTCATGGAGTACGTCGACGGGGTGAAGGTCAGGGACGCGGTGGATACGTTGTCGGGTGAGGAGAGGAGGGAGCTGTTCACACGGATAGGCGGGTACGCGGGCAGGCTACACGGGGCGGGCATAATCCACGGCGACCTCACCACGAGCAACATACTGAAGCAGGGAGACAGACTGGTCTTCATCGACTTCGGGCTGGCGGAGGTGAGCACGGAAGTGGAGAAGCGTGGCGTCGACCTCAACCTCATGAACAGGATGCTCACGAGCACCCACTACCGATATCAGGAGGAGCTCCTCGCCGCCTTCGTAGAGGGCTACCGGGAGACGCTGGGGTCTGAGGCGGAGGAGGCGCTTATGCGTATGGAAGAGGTGGCCAAGAGGGGGAGATACATTGAGAAGAACTAGGCTTTGGATGGGAACCAGCAGCGACCACAAGTACGAGGAGGCGAGGGAGGTTCTCGCCGAGTTCGGCGTCGAGCTGATGCGCCTCAGCATAGACCGCGTCGAGATCCAGGCGGACGACCCCGAGCTGATAGCCGAGTACAGCCTCAGGGTTCTCGACGTGGACGTGCCCATACTCATCGAGGACGCGGGGCTCTACATAGACAAGTACTTTGGTTTTCCCGGTCCTTACAGCAGCTACGCGCTGCGTACCATCGACAACGAGGGCATACTCAAGCTCATGGAGGGCGAGAAGGAGAGGGGCGCCAGGTACCTATCGGCTGTGGCGTTCCGGGACGGCGACACCAGCGTCACCTTCACCGGGGAGGTTGTGGGCCGCATAGCGGAGGAGATGAGGGGCACCAACGGCTTCGGCTACGACCCCATATTCATGCCGGACGAGGGCGACGGCAGAACCTTCGGCGAGATGAGCGCCGCGGAGAAGGCGAGGATCAGCCACAGGGCCCGCGCCTTCAGGAAGCTGGGCGAGTGGCTCAGAGCAGGTTAGCCTCTACTCGACCAGAGGCGAGGACTGGAACGGGTCCACCTCGTTCATCCTGTCCATGAGGTACTTGGTGGCGTCGGCTATCTTGAAGGGACGCGAGTTATTCCCCGTCCTGACGTAGAAGGACTGCTTGCCCTTCTCCTGGAGGAATGCCGGATCCCTACTGGGCAGTATATGCACGCGGCACAGCTCCTTGCCGTACATGGTATAAAAGTTGATCTTGATCTTGTCCAGGAAGATGTCTCCGATCTTGTTGCTTATCTGGTTTATCAGGTGGTTCTCGAAGCCGTCCCGGTTCTTCTTGGGGAGGGTCACATAGTCCGTCTCGAGCCCCACCACCCAGTTGTCGTCTGAGACGCCTATGAGGAGGTCGCCGCCGTCCGCGTTCAGGAACGCGCATATGGTCTTGAGGCAGTTGTACTCAAGGTCCTGGTCGACGCAGCCCCTGACGTTGTTGTAGCGGAGACTGGCTTTGAACTCGAGGCGCTGCCCCTCGTTCATGTTCATCAGCTGCTCCACGGCTAGAGTCTCCTGTTCCTGGTTCTTCGCCGCCATGTACTCCCTCATGATATCGGGCTGGTAGTTGGCCAGATCCGTGAGGCTCAGTATGCCGATGACCCTGTCCTGGCCGATGGAGTCAACGACGGGGAGCTTCTTGATCCTGTTCTGGAGCATGATGCGCCCCGCCTCGAGAAGCGGCGTCTCGGGGGACACCGAGATGAGGGCGCTGGTCATGACCTCGCCCACAGTGACGAGCTGCGGGTCCCTGCCGCTGGCCACCACCCTCGTGAGGACGTCCCTCTCCGTGATTATGCCGCGGATGCCGTCCTCGCTCTGGACTATGAGGCTGCTTATGCCGAAGCGGGTCATCACCCGCGCGGCGTTCTCAACGGTCTCCGAGGGATCTATCGTCACCACGTCGCTGGTCATGACGTCATGAACGGCTAGAGGTATCGCTGTGTGGCTCATGCCGTCTCTACTCTCGGTTAAACCCTAATTGACGGTTATGGAACAAGGCAATAGAGTCCTAAAGCCTAATAGCGTTCTCTATTAGGGTGAAGATTCTTGGAGAAGAGACATGAGCTCGGATACGTCCTTCAGCTCATCCAGCTCCTTGAGCGCCGACCAGATCAGTTCAGCCTTCCCCCTGTCGACGGTGGGGCTGGACCATTTCACGAATTTCTCGAAGAGCTCCTCGTCCGTGAGGGGGTTACGCGGCTCACCCCATGGCATGTCCACCCTCTCCGTGTGGTTGGCCCCGTCCTTGAGCTTGACCTCGACGGTGGTGGGCCTGCTGCCCTCGGGGTAGATGCTGTCGAGCCCTTCGTCTGGCGTCACCTTCACCTTCGCGGCCAGCTCGTGGAGCTTGTTGTCCGCTATCCTCTCCTTGGTGAACTGGGCCTCGGTGACCTCGCCGTCGGCGATGACGCAGGCAGCGATGTAGGGGAGGTTGAACTGGCAGTTCTTGTAGTAGCTGTCGGGCCCCACCTTCTCGTCTGTTATGTACATGCCGTGGGTGAGCTGGCTCACCTGCACCTCCTCGACGTCGTCCGCCGTGAAGCCGTGCCGCCGCCTCAGCCTCAGCAGCGCCTCGACGGCGCCGTGGGTCATCCTGCAAGTAGGCCAGGGCTTGATGTAGACGTTCATGACCTCATACTCCTCTCCGAGGCCCCGGGTCTTGAAGCGTGTGGAGAGCCTGTTGTCGTCGGCGAGCTTGGGGCCGTTCAGGCCCTCCTTGGCTAGCAGCGCGGCCTCGATTCCCATCTTAGCCTGGTAGCCGTTGCTGAGGAAGTTTACATCCAACCCCATGGTTCTGGGGACCCCCCTGGGGCTGTTGTATCCCGCTATGCCCATGGCGAAGATGGTCTCGTCGACTCCGAGACCCAGCAGCCTGCTCGCCACCGCAGCGGAGCAGTAAGCGGACGCCGGCGGCCT
Organism: uncultured Candidatus Bathyarchaeia archaeon; assembly: GCA_964618045.1. Lineage (GTDB taxonomy): Archaea > Thermoproteota > Bathyarchaeia > TCS64 > TCS64 > RBG-16-57-9. The sequence goes on from CAZTZC010000005.1 coordinate 31,816, forward strand.
GTTGTCCATCCCCCTCACCTTGGCGGCCACGTCGTAACCCACCGTAACGGCTGTGATCACGTCGCGTCCCGATGCGTGTAGCTTCTCGCCGACTGCGAGGGCGGTGGGGACGGCGACCCTCCCGGGGTGAGACGAGCCGCCCAAGGCGGCGGCCTCCCTGTGGCCGTCGTTGCAGTCGTGCACCTGAGCATAGGCGGCGTTGGCCCACGCGGCCCACGGTAGGCTGGTCTTCCTGCCTGTGCCGAGGACGGTGCACTCCTCGTGCTCGCCTAAGCCGGTTAAGAACCCGTCTATCCCGGCTGCCTCCTCCTTCCTTGAGCCCATGTATATGGTCCCCAAGGAATCAAGAATGACTCGCTTTGACTGATGCACCACCTCGGGAGGCAGTTCCTCGTAGGAAACCCCAGTCACGTGCTCCGCGAGCTCCCTTCCGACGCGTAGAACGCTCTCAACTTCCTTGACCATCGAAACTCACAGGTTATCTTTGGTGGTGGTTGTAGATAACAGGTACCCACATCGTATCTGGACACTCCTCCGGGTCCGAGATAACCTTTTTAAATGGTGTAGAGTCTAACCATAGAGCACCCGGAGAAATCACTGTATGGTAGGCAAACTCTCGAACATGCGAGGCAGAAGCCACAGCACACGGCCAGTGAGCAAGAGGCCACCCAACTGGGTCGTTTACCAGCCCGACGAGGTAAAGGCGCTCATAATAAACCTGGCCCGCGAGGGTAAGACCCAGAGCCAGATAGGCAACATCCTCAGAGATGTCCACGGGGTACCTTTGGTGAAGCCCATCGTGGGGTACGGCGTCAGGAAGGTCCTGGAGGAGGCTGGGCTGGCCCCCGAGATACCCGAGGACCTCTACAACCTGATGGTGCGCGCCACCCGTCTCCGGAGGCACGTGGAGCGCAACCCGAAGGACTACAGCAACAAGAGGGGCATGCAGCTCACGGAGAGCATGATCTACCGCGTCACCAAGTACTATCAGCGTAGGGGAGTCCTGCCGAGGGACTGGAACTACCGGCGCGAGATAGTCACCGTCTAAGCTGACCTAAATGTCGGGCGAGGACGCTTTCGTTTCTTCCTTCAAGCCAGCCGTGGAGCTGTTCCTACAGCACGTCGAGATGGGTAGCAGGATACGCATAGTCACCCACAACGACGCGGATGGCCTCGCCAGCGGGGGCATCCTCAGCGTCGTGGCCCATCGTAAGGGTGCGGCGTTCAGGACCAGCAGCGAGAAGAAGCTGGACGAGAAACTCGTAAGGAGCCTTGCCGAGGAGAACCCGAGCCTCATAGTCTTCACCGACTTCGGTAGCGGTTACACCGACCTCATCGCCGAGAACCTGAGCCAGGACGTCATCATACTCGACCATCACCTACCTGCGGAGCATGAGGCAGGCAACATAGTGCACGTAAACCCCATGCTCCACGGCATCGACGGCGCCAGGATGATCGCGGCTAGCGGCATATGCTACCTCTTCGCCAGGGAGGTCGACGACGGGAACAGGGACCTGAGCTGCCTCGGCGTCGTCGGCGCCCTGGGGGACCAGCAGGACAAGGGAGAGAGGAAGACCCTCACCGGCCTGAACACGTTGATAGAGGAGGACGCGGTCAGGGACGGGTTCCTCGATAAGCATGTGGGGCTCATCTTCTACGGCTACGAGACGCGCCCACTGGCCAAGGCCATAGCCTACACGACCACCCCCTACATCCCGGGGCTGAGCGGAGACGAGGGCGCCTGTGTGGCCTTCCTTAGGGAGGTGGGCATCCCGATCAACGATGGGGACAGGCTGCGCGCCTTGGCCGACCTCACCGACGAGGAGAGACGGACGCTGTTCAGCGCCATGAGCAGCCACATGGTTAGCATGGGCTGCGACGCCGGGGCCGTCCACCAGCTCATCGGCACCATCTACACGTTCAGGCTGGAGGAGCCCAGCACCTGCCTGCGGAGCGGCAGGGAGTACGGGAGCCTCCTCAACGCCTGTGGCAGGATGAACCGGCCGGGGGTGGGTCTCAGCGTCTGCCTCGGGGACCGCGGCGAGGCTATGGCGGAGGCTCAGGAGGCCCTTGATCTTTACCGTCGAAAGATAGGTTCGAGCCTAGATCTGGTCAGGGAGAATGAAATGGTGGAGGAGAGGGATAACATCTACGTCATAAGGGCGGGGGACTCCATCGACGACACTGTCATAGGCGTCGTCTCGGGGATACTGCTCAGCCAGGGCATCCTCAAGAAGATGAAGCCCATAATATCCACGGCGGTGAGCGAGGACGATCAAGTGAAGGTCTCGGCTAGGGGTACGGAGGAGCTCGCTTTACGTGGCCTCCACATGGGAGTGGTGATGCAGAAGGCTGCCGAGGCCGTGGGGGGCGGCGGGGGCGGCCACGACGTCGCCGCCGGGGCTTACGTGCCCATTGATAAGGAGGAAGAGTTCATAGCTAAGGTGAACAACCTTGTCTCCGAGCACATCACAGAGTGAGGCCACGGTCACCATAGAGTACAGGGACCAGAGGACCGCTGAGGCCATACTCCGGGCTATCGAGCCGGACAACCTTCAGGTGCCCGACGGGATCGAGATCGAGGCGGAGGCCGTGGACGGCGTTCTCAATGTGAGGGTCAACTGTGGGCTGGGCATTGGCAGCTTGGTCGCGACGCTTGATGACCTTCTTTCATGTGTTCAGGCAGCCGAGAGGGCGATAGAGGAGCTAGGCTAGGCCCAGCCTCTTGAGTACGCCTTCATCGGCTAGAGAGTAGTAGATCCATTTTCCCCTCCGCTCATGCGTCACCAGTCCCGCGTTCTCCAGCTTCCTGACGTGGTGGCTGAGGTTGGGCTGCGTGAGACCGAGGGCAGCCGTGAGCTCGCATACACACATCTCGCGGAACGTGAGCAGCATAAGTATCTTGAGGCGTTTCTCGTCGGCTAGCGACTTGAACACCGTGGCTCTCCTCGTGAGGTCGATGGACTCGAACAGTTGATCTGTCAGGACACTTAACTCCGACTCGTGTCGCTGGGAGTCGGGGGCGTCGCAGAAGTGGGTTTCAAGTAGTCTACCGAGTCTTTCCTTGGTTTCCTGCAAGTTGTTCCCTCTGCTCCCACCCATAACAACAAATAAACACATTTAAATATGTTTATGCGTCTCGTTTCTGGAAAACATGGAACCTGCAAAGATGGGCGAAAACGAGGCGAAGCTCGGGGCCTTCGAGAAGTACCTAGCCGTGTGGGTGGTGGCCTGCATGGCGATGGGGTTAGCCCTCTCCCAGTTCGTTCCCGGGTTGAGCAGGGCGATAGACAGCTGGCAGGTGAGAGGCATCTCGATACCCATCGGGGTATGCCTTTTCCTGATGATGTACCCGGCGCTGCTGAACCTTCAAGTATCTGAGCTGAGGAAGCTATTCAGGAACCCGAAGCCCATCTTCGCCACTATAGTGTCCAACTGGATCGTGGCTCCGGTGGTGACCGTGGCGCTGGCAAACTTGTTCCTAGCCGGTCACGATCAACTCATAGTGTCCCTCATACTGTTGGGGTCGAGCCCCTGCACGGCGATGGTGCTCGTGTGGGGCGCCCTCGCCGACGGCAACCAGGAGCAGAACGTCATCAACACGAGCCTGAACACGGTCACGATCATCTTCCTGTACGCCCCCATCGTGTCGCTGCTCACGGGCATCCAGAACATTCCCATCGACAGGGGCCTCCTGCTGGTGTCGGTGTTCGTGTTCATCGGCGTACCCATGGCTCTGGGATACCTCTCCAAGCGCTACATCATCGGGACGAGGGGCGAGGAATGGTTCAGCGGCGTCTACAGGCCCGCCGTTGGCAGGGTCGCCGTCGCCGCGCTCCTCACGACCCTGGTCGTGCTGTTCAGCCTGAACGGCGACGTGCTGCTGAGTCACCCGGACCTCATGGTGCTTGTTTCTGCCCCCCTCATCCTGGGGTTCGTGGTGGTGGTTGGGTACAACCTTGTGGTCACCCGGCTCCTCGGCCTTGCTTACAGGGAGGCGATCATAAGCGTCATAATCGGTTCCTCCAGCCACTTCGAGATAGCCATAGCCACGGCCATAAGCCTCTACGGGCTCGGGTCCCAGGCGGCCCTCGGCACCACCATGGGCCTCTTCTGGGAGGTACCCATAATGCTGAGCCTCGTCTGGCTGGGTAAACGGCTCGAAGGGCGCGGCTTCTGGAGGCCGGCGGAAGAGCTGGAGGTCGCCGCCTAACCGTCAAAACCTATATATGACGGCGCTGCATTGCATGAACACTGAACTAGGAGAGATACATCAACGTGTCCAGGGCAGTAAGGGACAAGTGGCGCCGCAAGGAATGGTACGACATCATCCTTCCACATTACTTCGGCGAGACCAAGGTGGGTGAGACCCCCAGCGACGAGCCAAACAAGGTCATGGGACGGATCTTCGAGACGACCCTAGCGGCCATCACCGGGGACTTCAGCCAGGAGTACATGAAGATGTACTTCCAGGTCAACGAGCTCGAGGGCCACACGGCGCGCACGGTGTTCAAGGGACACGAGTACCTCCGCGACTACCTCCGCAGCCTGGTCCGGAGGCGCAGCACCAAGATAGATGGGTTCTTCAGGGTCTACACGAAGGATGGGTTCAGGGTCAAGATCGTGGTCACGGCGATGACGCAGCGCAGGATACAGACGAGCCAGGAGTTCGCCATCAGGAAGATCATGCAGGAGATCGTGGAGGACAAGGCGGAGAACCTGACGTTCGACCAGCTGGCCCACGAGATGGTGCTCGGGAAGCTGGCGTCGGACGTGTATAACCGTGCCAAGAACGTCACCAGCCTCCGCCACGTGGGCGTCAGGAAGAGCGAGCTGCTCGCCCTACCCAACTAAGACTCTTCATTAGACCAGAAGATTTTGCCTCACCAAGTTTGAGTCGAAATAAGTTCACACCCACGTTCACGTACGTTATCCATAATGTGAGCGCAGTTAATCATTGT
>CAZTZC010000006.1:0-17522 GCA_964618045.1 uncultured Candidatus Bathyarchaeia archaeon
TCTTTAAACTTGTTTCTCTAGCATCGATTCAATTCTTAGTTTAATATATTTCCGATGACATCGATCTTCATCTTTTTCTGCGCATAGTAAAACAATTGAAGAACTTTCAATGCACAAATCTAATAAAATTTGCAGACCCTTTTTCTCATCCACAAGAGTCGGAGGTAATATACGAGATTTATTTCCAAGTTCTTTTATCCAAATATATTTTTTACCAAGTTTTTTCTCTAAATATGACTTTGTGTAACAACCAAGATATGCTCTGAATGGATTCTCCCTAACATCAATAACTCTATCTGGAGAAAGTATCTCAAGTTCATTAAAAAAGTCATTAGGATTTTTCCCACCATAACCAATTGTAGATATTTTAGTCATAAACTTCTCACTTCTCCTCCCCAAAGTGCCTGTATCATCGGCATATAATATAGTCTAAAAACCTGACTACGCGTCGATTTTACTCTAAGCGCCCTCGTCTCCACAAACCATTTTTAACAGGCAAGGGTAATCAGTGAACCACAGTTGATGAGGTATATACGATGAGTCTATGTCCTAAATGCGGAGGAGAGATGATCCAAGGAGAGGCGTACGTGAACGTCGACGTCCCCTCGTCCAACCCCATGATGAGCGGGATGATGTCGCCCATGTCAAGTATGAATATAGGAAACGTCGGGATGACGGAGGAAGCGAGAATCAAGTGGCACGAGAAGACGGGAGAGAAGAAAGGCTTCCTGATAAAGAGCGACGAGGTACGCACCATGGCGGTGACGGGAAGAAGATGCCTCCAATGCGGCTACATAGAGCTATACGCCCGAAAGTAGCCAAGGCCCTCAAACATCAATCTCCTTGACCCGCGCACCCAGCGAGGCTTGTTCGTCAATCGTAGAACCCCTGTTCGTCGTTGATCGATAAGGTTATATTCGGGGCCGCATGGATACGGCTCTGAAACACATGGAGATCATACGCAAGTACACAAACACGGACAAGGTCACCCTCGCCCTCATCCTCGAGGAAGGCAGAGCCCGCGCCACAGACCTCCAGTTCCACCTCACCCTCACACGGGGCCAGATCAAGACAGCCCTGGACAGGCTGGTAGCCCAAGGCACAGTAGCATACGAATCAGCCACACACAGCTACAGGCTCCTCTAGGCTCCTCATGCCGTGTAACCGGGGCGAAGCGTCCCCCGGAAATCCAGAAAAATTTTCCATGAGCCACCGCCACCCTGCCAGATACACGAAAAAAAGTAGGGATGAACGTTTTCCCGTCTAATCTGTCGGCGCCTGGCTCGTGTTCCAGATGTCCCAGTGGAGCTTCCAGCCCTCCGGGGTACTCTTCCACATCACCACGTACTTGCCCCTGTCCTCGCCCTGCTCCATCTTTAGATGATACTCACCCATCTCCGTGACGCTGTCGCCCTCGCCGACCACCTCGACCGTCTTCAGGTCGGCGTCCTTCAGCTTCAGCCCGGTGATGGCGCCTGCCCAGAACTCTTGCACAGCCTCGTTGCCCTTAATCACCGCGCTCCCCGTCGGAAGCAGGCTGGCGTCCCTCGTGTAGAGAGACGCAAGCGCCTTGGCGTCCCCCTTCCTTATGAACTCGCCGAACTTCCTGTTGTTCGCCTCTATGGTCTTCCTTATCTCAGACACACTCAACACCCAAACTCGTAAAGCTTAGCAAGGATTACTCTCAGCCCCAACTAATAACTATGTATCATATTGAAACAAGACTAAAAACGGTGAAATCCACCACATAGAGACGACTCGAGAAAAACCCCGGGAAACACGGAACAAGCAACCCGAAAAGAGCAACTAAAAAAAAACGCTTGTACCAAGTAACAGGGAACAAGAAATCCTCATCCCTAAGACGCATCCACATCCCCTAAATAACCCCAAACAAAGAAACAGCCATGCCAGGGGCCGCCTCCCAAGAAGACTTCAAAGTAATTAAAGTAAAGAAAGCGGAGGCAAAGGATAGCCCCCTCACCTTGGGAGACTACCTCACCACCGAGCCCCGGACACGCCACACCACGGCCCAGCAGCTAAAGGAAGCCCGCAGGAAATTCCTCAGAGACAACAGGTAGCCGTCACTTACGGACCCTCACCACACGGCCCCCGTTGACCCTCACGAGCTCCCGAGGAGACATACGCACCAGCGCATAGTCCGAGCCGCCCCCCAGATAAACCAACTCCTTCTCCATCACCCTGGGGTCCACGAGGTAGGTTGCCTCGAACCCGAACCCAGGTGTACCCCCCACCGGGAACCCGGTGAGCCCCAGCACCTCGGCGGGAGCCGCCACCCTGGGCCTCCCAGCCCCCAGCGCCTTAGCCACCCGAGACGTGCTCGCCCTATCCTCCCCATTCACTATGGCCACGACGATCCCGCCGTCGACCCCCACCATGCAGATGCTCTTTATGAAGTCTTCCGGCTCCGCCCCCACCGTCTCAGCCGCCTCGGCGACGCTGTGGCAGCTGGTTTCGAAGGACAGGTGCTCGGCCTCGATGCCCCGCTCCTCTATGATCCTCTTCAGCTTCTCCTCGTACTCCCTCATACCGAGAAGATACGCTGAACACCGTTAAACCGTTTACGCAGCCATAAAACCAGCCCGTGGCCCGACAGCGACATCCTCGCCTCCAGGCGGAGAAGATCAGTTGGAGGTCAGCGCCTCGACCACGGCGTCCCCGAACTCAGCCGTGGAGCTGGAGCCGCCGAGGTCGGGCGTCCTCACGCTCTTCGCCGCCAGCACCGTGTCCACGGCGGCGTCGATGCCCCTCCACGCGTCCTTAAGCCTCTTGTCGCCTCTTTTGTCTCCGAGCCAGTTCAGCATCATCCCCACGGACAGTATCATCGACGTGGGGTTCGCTATCCCCCTGCCGGCTATGTCGGGCGCCGAGCCGTGGGTGGGCTCCGCGTAGCAGTGCCTGTCCCCGGCGTTGATGCTCCCCGCCAGGCCCATGCTTCCCTGGATGGCGCCGCTCATGTCCGACATGATGTCCCCGTACTGGTTGGGCATCACCGCCACGTCGTAGTAACCCGGCCTCATTATGGCCCAGTAACTCCAAGCGTCTATCCACGCGTAGTCCGTCTCCACGTCGGGGTACCCCGGCTCCAGCTCCTCGCAGACCGCCTTGAACAGGTTGTCCCCCCTGCAGATGCCCCACTTGGCGGCGCATGTGAGACGCCTCCTGCCATCAACCGGGGCGCCGGCCCTGCCTTTGTAGTCGCCTGACCGGGCCAGCTCGTAGCCGTACCTGATGATCCTCTCGCAGCCCTTGCGGGTCTGGATGTAGTCGTCGACCGCCAGCTCCGTCTCGCCGCCCCGGCTCAGCTGGCCCCCGGCACGTACGTACATGTGCTCCGTGTTCTCCCTGAGCACGATGTAGTCGATGTCCCCGGGCTCCCTGCCCACGAGCACGCTGTCAACGCCGGGCCTGAGCCGGCAGGGGCGGACGTTGGCGTAGACGTCCATGTCCAGCCTCTGGTTTATCGGCAGGTAGGGCCCAGGCAGCCTGTTCAGGTACTCGGGGAGCCCCACGGGCCCCTTGAACCAGCAGTCGGCCTCGAAGAGCAGCTCCCTGGTCACCATGGGGTCCCACCCGCTCCTCATGTCGTGGTCGGCGTAGTACCTGGCGCCGAACTCGTAGGGCCCCATGACCTCCACGTCGAAGCCGTAAGTCTCCTGGGCCGCCTCGAGAAGCTTCAACGCCTCCGGAACGATCTCGTGCGCTATGCCGTCCCCGACCAGCGCCAGAACCTTGTAACGTCTAGACAAACCAGCACCAAGAGAGAATCCACCGCATAGCACAAAAAATCATCGAGTCTAGAAGGGAACCCATCTGCGCACCCGGCCCATGTAGCCAAGGTAAGCCTCTCCGAGCACATCCACGAGCATCCGTTCCTCGTAAGCGGCGAACCTGTCGTACGCATAGAAGAATGCGGGCAACAATACCAAGGATACTAAGGATAGCGTAGCTGCGGTCAGCCCAAGGTAAACCAGCAGTATCCCCAGGTACATGGGGTGCCTCACGAGGGCGTAGACGCTCCAGTCCACCAGACCTGGGGCCTCGGCGTCGATCACCAGTTCATGTGACTCGCCTATGAGGTATCCGCCGAACCCCACGAGAGCCAGGCCGGCGGCAGCCCTCAGCATCCATGGGCACAGGGAACCACACGCCGTGACGCCGTACCAGCTGTCCAGGCCCCAGACCGCCAGGAAGATGAGCAGCATAACCACCTGGGCCCTGTCGCACCAGGGGTGCTCCTCGCCGAGCCTCGCCTCCAAAGACACAGTCATACAAGGAATAATGGAGTGATCAACCGATATAGGCGATCTGGGAAAAACTGATCAGATACTGGCTAGCTCAGCCGACGCCAAGGACGAAGCTCACGGCCAGTATGAGGAGAACCGAGACGTTCAGCAAGGCGAACACGAAGTCCCGTTCAAGTAGATGAGCCGTGGCTGACGTCACGATCCTGAGAAGGGGTGTACCGATGAGTATGAAGAACCCTAGGAAAAGCACGTGGCTCGGCTCCAGGAAGGGGTCGCCGAACAGCACCCAGTCGACGCTCAGCACACCGCTCGGACAAGACGCGTCCCCCGTGGCCCATAACAGTCCGAGTCCCATGACCATGAAGAGGCCGCTCACCACGACGCCGGTCCTGAGAAGCCTCGACACCAATATCTCCAGGAAGCGGACGCGATCCATCAGAAGCCCACCCCCGACGCGATCATCCTGAGACCCAGCAGCAGCAACACGACGACGAAAACCCTCTTCAGAAACATGCCCCTGAGGCGCCCCGTCACCCTCGCCCCTATGTATGAGCCCACCAGGGTGCCCAGCACCACCGGGGCAGTGACGAAGCCGTCGCAGAACCCGTGCCTGATGTACACCAGGGCGCTAGCTGACGCCGTGACCCCTATCATGAAGTTGCTGGTGGCCACCGCCACCTTCATGGGGACGCTGCTCACCACGTTCATGGCCGGGACCTTGATGCCGCCTCCGCCGATCCCGAGGAGCCCTGAGACGATGCCCGCGATGTAGCTGATGCCGAAGGTGTTCAACGTCCTCGTGACGCCGTAGCTGATCTGCTCTCCACGGGCCTCGTCGTAGTACGACCCGCCTAGGCTGAGCCGCTCCGCCAGCCAGTCGTTGGGCTTGTTCACCCAGCTGCGCCGGTTGCTCCTCAACTGATACCACATCACGATGGACGCGTAGATGAGACTCAACCCGAATATGGTCTTCAGCAGCGACTCCGCCGCGATGGCCACGAAGCTCGCCCCCGTCAGCGCCCCCAGCGTCGTGGCCAGCTCCAGAAACATACCCAGCCTCATGTTGGTGACCTCGTCCCTGACGTAGACTGAGGCGGCGGCGCTGCTCGTGGCCACCACGGCCACGATGCTGGCCCCCGAGGCTATGTGGATCGGTATGCCTAGAAGAAACACCATGAGAGGCACCATTATCACGCCGCCGCCCAGCCCGAGCAAGGCGCCTAGAAAGCCGGACCCCAACGCAATCATGAGGGCGTACAGCGTGAAAAGGAGCTGCATGCCCCTTGGAGGACCCTTAAACCATATAACTCTTTGTAAAAGGGCTGAAAGACGGCTTATTTTAATAAACACGCCATAAAAAGGGCCTCCACCAAAAAACACCCAAAAATAATCCAATAGACTGCCAAAACTGGACCAATACCACCCATTGTGGGATATGCCTCAGCTGATGTGTCTCTTCTGATCACCCGTCTCTTTCCCTCATCCTTATCACGGAGAGAAACGCCGTCAAGAACAGGACCGCTGAGACCATCAACACGGATGCCTCGGCGCCGCTGCCTTCGTACACGTAGCCGAGGGAGGGACTCGCCACGATCCCGCCGATGTTCTCACTCTCCGAGTAGATGCCCATCACCATACCCGTCCTGCTATCAGGCATCACAGACATCAGATGCATCATCATGCCGAGGTCGGCCGCGGCCATGAAGAGGCCCTGGACGAGGCCAATGATGTAGAGGAGAGCAAGGCCCTGGCCATAGACCAGACCCAGATACGTCGCCCCCATCACCGAGACGCTCGCGACGATCATCCGCTTGGCTCCGTACCTGTCGCAAAGGTTCCCCAGGGCCGCCTGGCTGCCCGCCACCGCTAACCTGATCAGAGTCATATATGTTCCTATCTGTGTCTCAGAGGCGTTGAACCTGGGGCTCTCGTGGAGATATATTGGCAGGAAGTTGCTACGGAATATAATGCTGAAAAAATAGAGGCCACGGACCGCGTATATGTCGATGAGGGAGGCTGTGAAGATCGTCCTCCAGCCTCCTTCAGCCCTCGTGGCCGTGTCCTTGGGGGCCTTGTCGTCGTAGTCCATCAGTAAGACGGCAGCCAGCCCCACCACCCCGACCAAGGCGGACAGGTAGAATGGCAGGGTGTACCCTCTGTTCTCCGTGATCCAGCCCCCCATGAAGGGCGACACGACCCCGCCTAGGCTTATGACCGAGAGGTACCTGCCATAGGTCCTACCCCTTCCCTCCTTCGGCAGGAGCTCCGCCTGGAGGGCCTTCAACGCGATGGAGTAAGCGCTCATGACGGAGGTCATGGCAAAGTTGAGAAATAGGAAATGCTGGAACGTGCCTGCGGAGGGGTAAAGCGCATAGATGATGGTCGAACCGAGTATCGCGAAGACCATCATCCACTTCTTGCGTATCCTGTCCGCGACGCCGCCGCTCAGGGGCTCAAATATCAGCCAGCCGAGTAAGCTGACGGTTCCTAGCAGCCCAACCTGGCTGATGCTCATCCCCTGCCGCCTGATGTAGAGGGAAAGTATGGGGGAGATGATCCCCCCACGGAAACCCAGGGCCAGCTGGGCCATCATCAGGCAGAACAGGGATCTCTCCCTGGGGGTTTCCCCGAACATAGAGATATGAAAAAGGGTATTAGGTGAAAAGGCTTTCCAGAGCCTATTGCACTGTGGCGACGGGCGCCGGATAGTCGACTGTCGGAAGCTCGTCGTTCAGCACTTCTTTGAGGCCGCGGTACCTGTTACGCAGGGTTACCTCCGTGGTGCCCGCCGCCTCGGCTATCACCCGCTGGACGCGCCTGTCGTTGTTCTCCTGGCACGCCATGTATAGGGCGGCCGCCGCGAGGCCCCTGGGGTCCTTGCCGGTGAGCCCCTTCTTCTTGCCGGCCTCCCTGAGTATCTCCACGGCCAGCCTCTCCGTGGGTTGCCTCACCCCCAGCTTCGATGCTATGCTGGGCACGAACTTGAAGGGCCCGTCCACCGGCGGCTTAATGTCGAGCTCCCTGATGAGAAGCCGGTACGTCATGGCTACCTCGCTATGCTCACGGGTGCTCGCCTTCGACACCATCTTCAGCGGCCTAGGCACCTTGAGCAGCCTGCACGCGGCGTAGATGCTCGCCGCCACGAAGGCGTCGATGCTACGACCCCTGATGAGGTCCTCCTTGAGGGAGCGCCTGTAGATGAATGCCGCCTGTTCCTTCACGTTTTTTTGCAGGTGCAGCTCCGAGCTCATCCTGTCGAGCTCCGCCATGGCTATGCTGAGGTTGCGTGTGTGGGTCTCGTTGACCTTGCTTCGGTTGTCCTGCCTCTGGAGGCGCCTCATGCGTCTCTGGGTCTCCTGATCGAGCTTGTTGCCCTGGGCGTCCCTGTCGCCCTTGATGACTGTGCTGAGGCCCTTGTCGTATATGCTGTAGCTGTACCCCGTGCCTGTTCGTCTCCGGTCGTTGGTCTCCTGGAGGTTGAAAGCCCTGTACTCTGGGCCCGTGTCCATCACCGTCTCGTTGAGCACCACCCCACAGTCGCCGCACACCCTCTCCCCAGTAACGTTATCGCTGATTATTCTTGCGCCGCCACATACAGGGCAGCTGGTCTCTTCTTGCAGGTCCATCCTTTCCTTACTTTCTTTCATCTCTTCAGTTATCACCAAAGAAAATTATGGGTATTTTACCCATATCGTGTATCGATCTTCGATACGGCGACATATAAAGGTTACTAATAAAACACATCATGATCTACGCTATCTCCAATAATACAACAGCGAACCAAAAAATTAGTAGCTCTTAACTACAGCCAAGCCTTAAAAACAAAGTAAAGAATCTATGTGGTGAGCAGTTTTGGACAAGATAGACGAGACTGCCCGAGGAATCAAGAATCTCGAGATTCAGGGCGCAACGAGCATAGCAGTCAAGGCAGTGGAGGCTCTCAGGGACGATCTCCTCGCGGCGGACAGCCAGAGCACCGCCCAGCATGTCTTGGCGGAGGGCGTGAAGAAGCTCGTTGACACCAGGGAGACCGAGCCGATGATGAGGAACGGCTTGAGGTACCTCCAGAAGAACCTCTCTGGGAAATGGACGTCCTTCGACAAGTTCAGCGCCCAGGTCGATAAAGCGTCAAGTGAGGTCCTAGAGTTCTATGAGAAGGCTAGGATAAACATCGTTGAGATAGGCTCCAAGAGGGTGAGGGACGGCGACACGGTGTTCACCCACTGTCACAGCAGCGCCGTGACGGAGACCCTAATCAAGGCCCACGAGTCCGGGAAGAGGTTCCGCGTGATACAGACGGAGACGCGCCCCAAGTACCAGGGCAGGATCACCGCCCGCGAGCTGGTCGAGGCCGGCATCGACACCACCATGATAGTGGACAGCGCCGCTAGGCACTTCATGAAGGAGATCGACTTCGTGCTGGTGGGCAGCGACGCCGTCACCAGCGAGGGCAACGTGATAAACAAGATAGGCACCAGCCAGGTCGCGCTCGCGGCCCAGGAGGCCAGGATACCCTTCTACGTGTTATGCACCCTCCTCAAGTTCGACCCCGTGACCATCCACGGCGAGTTCGAGGCCATCGAGGAGAGGAGCGCCAACGAGGTATGGGACAAGCCCCCGGAGGGCCTGAAGATCAGGAACCCCGCCTTCGACGTGACCCGGAGGGACTACATCTCCGGGATAATAACCGAGGAGGGAATCCTCAGCCCCCACAGCATCCTGGAGGCCGTCCAGAGGCACTACCCCTGGATACTGGCGTAGCGTCTAGACCACGGGCCACTTCTTTAGAGCCCTTGAAAGCTCCACGTGGTCCTCCGCGTAGTCCTCCAGCCTTATGCCCCTGGTGGCCGCTTCCACGGCCTGCCTCATGGCTGTAGCCCCCTTCATGGTTCCGTCGGGGTGCCCATGTATGCCTCCTCCTGCCTGGATGACGGTGTCGTTGCCGAATATCTCGACGAGCTTCGGCACCATCCCTGGGTGGAGGCCGCCTGACGCCACGGGTAGCACGGAGCGTACGCCGTGCATGGGCTCCTTGCACGCCGCTATGTTGGCTCTGACCTCTTCCTCGGTCTCCGCCATCTTGCCTACGGCTGTGCCGACGTGGAGCTGGTCTACGCCCAGCAGCCGCGCCACCCTCGCCAGGACCACCATGTTGATGCCGTGGACGCGGCTCCTGGTGAAGGCTGCGTGGCCCGCCCTGTGGGCGTGGATGATGAGGTTGAATCCCGTGTCCCTCATGGCCTGGAGGCTGCTCCACCCCGTGGTGAGGATGTCGATCATCATGTATCTGCCGCCGTGGTCCTCAACGTACTGGGCCCTACGCTTCATCTCCTCCACCTCGGCTGTTACGTTGACGAGGTACACCTTCGTCTCACCGGTCTCGGACTCGGCCCTGTCCCTGGCCTCGAGGGTCTGAACGACGCGGTCCTCGAAGGGGTTGAACGCCTGGCTGCTCAGGTTCTCGTCGTCCTTCACCACGTCGCAGCCGCCGCTCCAGGCCTCGTAAGCCACCTGGGCGTGGTCCGCCGTGACGAGGCCCAGCTTGGGCTTGATTATGGTGCCCACGAGGGGCCTGTCCCTTATGCCGGTTATCTCCCTGATGCCTTGGATGCCGTACCTCGGCCCATGGAAGCTATTCGTGAGCTCTCTGGGGAAGTGGATGTCGTTGAGCCTCAGGTGCTTTACATCCTCCAGTCCAAAGACATTGCCCGCGACGCTGCTGAGTATGTTGGGCATGTTTCCCGGCTCGAACAGCTCTAAAGGGTATGCTATCTTGACCTCGTTTCCCTCGATGCTGTAGACTTTGGCGGCGAGTCTCTGCATGTAGGGCTTCTCGGTGGACAGCTCAGTCCAGGTTCCCACGCTGCTCTCGGCCGCCACCCCGCCCGCGATGACCTTCAGCGGCTGGTTAAGGGGCTCGACGTGGAACTCGCAGACGAGATCCGTCTCCTTCGGCTCGTACTTGGTGTCTACGAAGTCGATGTAACGCAATTTGGTTCCTCCATATGCGTTAGTGTTCCAGTATGTTTTTACCTTTACTAAACTAATATTCCTCTGTTCTGAGGAGTAGCCGTATGCAGCTGAAGGCAGCCCCCCTTGAGATCGAGGCAGGCGGACCACTGGTAGTGGTGATGAACATGCAGGACGCCGCTGATCTGGGCGTCGTAAGCAGCGACCGTATCTTCTTGAAGCACGGGAAGATTCACGTCATCTGTATCCTGAACATCAGTACCGAGGACGCCCCAGGGAAGCTTGGTCTCTACAGGGAGGTGACCCAGAGGCTCGATGTTTCGAGGGGCGACGTAGTGACCGTTGAGCCTGCCAGGCGCCCTGAGAGCATCGACCACATCAGGGAGAAGGTCAACGGGCAGCGCCTCACGCCCTGGAAGATAGAGAAGATAGTCGGGGACACGGTGGAGCGGCACCTTAGCGACATAGAGCTCGCGGCCTTCGTGACCGCGCTGCACGTGCACGGCGTGAGCATGGAGGAGGTCGAGGCGCTCAGCCGCAGCATGATATGGAGCGGCAAGACCATCGACTTCGGGCGCAGCCCCATACTGGACAAGCACAGCATCGGCGGCGTTCCAGGGGACAAGACGACGCTCATAGTCGCTCCCCTAGTCGCG
The DNA here is from genome assembly GCA_964618045.1 of uncultured Candidatus Bathyarchaeia archaeon. Classification (GTDB taxonomy): domain Archaea; phylum Thermoproteota; class Bathyarchaeia; order TCS64; family TCS64; genus RBG-16-57-9. Next base: position 10,892 of record CAZTZC010000006.1, read on the forward strand.
TCTGCAGGATACACCATACCTAAGAGCAGCAGCAGAGCTATAACCAGCCCCGCCGGGACGGCGGACCGCATGGAGGCGCTGGCCCCCGTCAACCTGCCCTTCGAAAACATCAGGGAGATAGTGGAGAAGGTCGGCGCATGCATCGTCTGGGGCGGCAGCATCGACCTGGCGCCCGCCGACGACCTGTTCATCAGAATCGAGTACCCCCTCAGCATCGACCCGCTGCTGTTACCCAGCATCATGAGCAAGAAGAAGGCCATGGGCAGCACCCACGTGGTGATAGACATCCCGGTGGGCATAGACGCCAAGATCAAATCCATGGGCGAGGCGGAGCAGCTGGCCAGCGACTTCATAGAGCTTGGCAGCCGCTTCGACATGCACATCGAGTGTGCCGTCACCGAGGGCAGCCAGCCCATAGGGTACAACATCGGCCCGGTGCTGGAGGCGAGGGAGGCCATGGAGACCCTGATGGGCAGAGGCCCCCACGAGCTGGTGGACAAGTCCACGAACCTCGCGGGCATACTCTTCGACATGGTGGGCCGCGAGAACGGTAAGCAGATGGCCTATGACCTCATAGCCAAGGGCAAGGCGCTGGAGAAGATGAGGGAGATCATCGAGGCTCAGGGAGGCGACCCCGAGGTAACGCCCGAGGACCTGGTGCCGGGCAAGTACACCCACGACGTGCCCGCGCCGAGGAACGGCAGGGTCCTATGGTTCAACAGCAGGGACCTGGTCAGGATCGCGAGGACCGCCGGCACACCCGGCAGCAAGGGCGCCGGCTTGAAGCTGTTCGCAAAGACCGGTGACAAGGTCGAGGAGGGTAAGCCCATGTTCAGGATCTACAGCGAGTCGGCCACCAAGCTGGAGAACGCGGTAAGGATGCTTGAGACGCAGCACCCCGTGGAGGTTGGGACCAAGGTAGGTGAGGTCATGCTGAAGAAGCGGATAGGTAAGCCTACGGCGCCGAGCAGGGAGTTCATACTGGAACGTTAACGCAGCTCCAATACCCTGCTCCTACCTTCCATGTACAACGCGGTCATGTCCTTGGCGTAGGCGTCCGGGTGGACGCCAAGCTCCGAGAGGCGCTCTTTTAGATTGGTGTCGAAGTATTCGCGGCAGAGATCTATACACCTCACCAACTCTTGCCTCGTCATGTCTGGGGGTACCGTAAGCCCTAGGAGGGCTAACTTTTCCTGTGACAGCCTCTGCTCGAGTCTACGGTAGCCTTCCCTCTTACGTCTGGCTAGGATGTCCTCGAAGGTGATGAGGATCTGCCTGTAGTACTCGACGCAGTCCCGCGCCTCCCAGAGTTCGCCTCTCTCAAGCTTGGCGACGGTATACGAGAATGTAGTGTAGTAGTAGAGAAACCTTCAATAAATGGTGTAACTCGGATTAGAGCTGGGTAATCCGCCCAGAAGTACTCATCCCAACATTCATAGACAAGCGGCCAGCAATAATAGACAGAATAAATAAACGACAAAGAGTAGCTTAGGATTAATGGAGACAGGTTCAAGAGTAAGAGTAATAGGAAAAAGTAAGATTATTGTTGTCAAATTTCTGATATGCTTTTTCGTAGTTCCGAGATGCCTATTGTCTCTAGATCTAGGGGAAATATTGGTCTCTTGATATTTTTATATGGGAACCCGGATAACCTGGTTCCATGTATGCCGGGTCCGTCCACCTCAATGATCTCTTTAGCTATTGGCTCGTGAACGGCCCTGAAATGAACCGCGGATTTCACCACAATTATCTTCTTCTCCGTCGGCTCAATGCCGAACGCACGGTACTGCTCTAGATCAGTTGGTTGAACCCGTATTTCCGTCAATATTATCTCTATTCCGTCAACGTCTAGGACGACGGTACGGCCTAGGTCTGTAATCAGCCCTCTCCCCATGATGCTTTTTCTTACGAATTTACCATCGGAGATGAGCTTGACATGTCCTGTGACTTCCACCGGTTCTCCATGTATGTTGTCAGTCTTTCCTCCTATCTTCATTGTTACCTTGTTGCCGACTCCCGCCTCGATAGCTTTAGCAACGGCCTCTGGATCCCTTATGATGCAGATGACCACGTTTTTCGCCTTCTGTTTCAGTAACTCCTGTAATATCGCCGTACCGTCAGCCGGCGCTCCGCCCCCAGGGTTGTCCGCCTGATCGGCCAGTATTATGGGGCCTTCTTCAGCCGCGATAGCTCTTTTGACAGCCTCGTCCACGGGTATGACGTCCGCGAGGAAGTGCCGGCGCATGTTCCAGATATAATCCGAGATCTGTTTGGCCTTCTCCTCTGCAAGATCTTTATCGTTGTCGGTCGTCACGATTATGTCCATGCCGGCGTACTCTATGTCTGAGAAAGGGTATCCGGGAAGGATGGTCACGTTCAGCACCCTCTCATCTTCCTCGATTTCATGGGCGAGGTCATAAGCCAACTTCATCGGGGGGTAACTCGTCTTCTGAGCTTGAGGTGATATAAGCATCGGAGGCTTCTCGTGCGCAACTGTCGGTTTGATCTCTTTATTCAGCAAACGGTACATCAGCTCTGCGGCTTCGAGTCCCCTCTCATAGGGATCGACGTGTGGGTATGTATCGTATCCAACCAGAATATCTGCAAGCTCAGACGTCCTTTTTGATAGGTTAGCGTGAAGGTCGAGGGTTGATATAATTGGGATGTCTTTCCCTACTAGAGCCCGTATCTTACCAAGGATGTATGCCTCTGCATCTTGATGTGTCTCTGAGACCATGGCCCCGTGAAGCTGCAGCAGCACCCCATTAAATTTCCCTGCAGCTCTAATGCCTTCGAGCATTTTATCAAGCATGTAATCTAGTGCCTCATCAGTGACTAGGCCCCATGCAAAAGTATTGTTCCAAATAGTAGGCACTAGTTCAAACCCTCTCTTTTCTGCGATCTCGATGAAAGCTCCGCCTATAGATCTGGTGCCGGTAAAGACCTTGAAAAAGTCCTCACCTTCAATGATTCCCATTTCTTTAAACTTGTCCAAGTCGGAGATGACGTTTGAGAATGTGTTCGTTTCGTGTCCTATGCATCCTGTTATAATCCTCATTTCATGCCAATTATACAGATAGTATGTTTTATAATAATTCATTATATTTTGATTGGGATTAATTTGAAAAAAGATAAGGATTTATCAACTTTACCATCAGTTAGAATGTGCTTGGTTTTTATACACATAGCAGGATCTGTTTCCCTTCTTAGCCCGGCTGCACCGGACCGGCGTTCTCTCCACCTGCTGTGTGTCCGTGAGGATGAGAGGAGCATGAATGCATACCTCTGCGCCGCCGGCTGAGGCTGGTTAGGAGCTAGACCGGTGTGAGGAAATGGGTTCACAGTCTCCTCGACAACGCCGACCTCCGAGTATTCCACTCGACCAAGTTCAGCAAGAAGGCCGTCACATGGATGGAGTCTGAGCGTCGAATTCATGGACGACGCCATCCTCCGTAGCGACCTCGAATCACTCCAGACCTAGGACGAGCAGATCTGCTACTTTGGACGAGAAGCTGGCGTCGATGTCATGCTTCCAAGGCGAGTACATGAAATCCCTGTCCTTCCCATACATGGATCTGGCGAGGTGCCCCTCGACGACGCAGCTCCTCAACAGCCTAGAGCTGGTTGTCCAGCTCCTCATCAATCCCGATGAACCGAACAGATCTAGGCGCGGGACGAGAAGATCCTGTAGAGGGGGTGGCCGTTCGCCGGTTTGATGCCCCTCCATTTCGCATCGTAAGCCATGAAGGCGTCCACCATGGCGCAGGCTGGAAAGACCGTCTCGGCGTATTTTATCGGCCCGTACAACACGAAGTCGCCTCCCAGAACAGGAAGAAAAGAGTTGGATGCGGCGACGCATGTTTGAACGGCTCCGACCCCCAGCTCCCTCAGGCCTCTCCAGGTGGCCATAGCGTTCGAGGGGGAGCAGCCGGCGGGCAGCCCAAACTCGTTTTTCACCATATAGATCGCTCTAGCTGAGACTCCTATAGAGGGTGCGTCGAGGACTGCTGTGTCCACAAGCACCTTTTCTACACCCGCCTCTTCAGCCAACTCCAGGATACCTTTCCTATCCCCGACTCCTCTTAAGATATTGATTCTTCCGTCGACGGTTAGGTCGGAGGAGTTCATGGCCAGCACTACAGCCGCCTTCACACCCAGCTCTCCCAGGGCCTTCAACTCCCCGGGTTGCACGTATTCGTCAATGGAGTTGTAAATGGCCCTATCTCCAAGTCCCACCTCGATGCAGTGCCTCATGGCGGGCAGCCTGACTCCGGTGGAGATGCCGTCGACGAGGAACGGGCTTTCTGTCGCCTCTGAAACGAAGTCGATGTATCTGACCAGCGCCTCCGGGGTTGAGCCCACCACGTCAACCATGTGGGGGCTACCAGTTCTATCCGTCATCTCCTCCTGCTTCCTGATGAGGGATTCGGCCTCGTCCCTGTCGAACAAGCCCCTCTGCGAATCCGTCACTATCTTATGGCTTTCATAGAAGATGCTACCGATTAGAACCATGGGGTGCTTCCCGGGCTGGCCGCCGATCTTTATGCCAGCTATCTCGAAAACCGATTGATTTACATCGAATTTGAACATGTGGGTCGACTCTCAGCTGAAGAGATCCTTTTGAGGTGGCTCAATCGATTTATGTGGAGCCTCTCCCGTTCTCCATGCCTGTCCTCACCATCGCTAGGCAGTTCCTCAGCTTGCAGTGGGTGTACCAGCTGTTGCTGCTGCTGAGGACGAATCCGCCGCCGGGTGCCGCCTTTTTAATGCACTCCTTCGTCTCGGCTACCACCTCCTCCTCGGTCTTGAGGGCGAGGCTGTCCACGGCTACGTTGCCCATCAGGAAGATCTTGTCTCCGTACATCTCCTTCACCTCGCCGATGTCTACCCCCGCGCTCGGGTCTAGGGAGTGGACCCCATCCACCCTCGCTACGTTCACAAGGCCGTCCAGCAGGAGCCGCACGTCTCCATCTGAGTGCTTGACGTATTTCATCCCAACCTCATGCGCTGCCTCCACCTGCCGGCGTTTCTCGGGAAAGTAGATCTCGTTGAAGATTCGGGGGCTCATGTGGGGGCCGTCCCTGTGCGCAAGGTCACCGGAGCTTACCACTAGGTCGCATCCCAGCTCGCCGTACAACCTTATGATGCTGCAGTTGTAGTCGGTGTAGGCCTTCACCGCCCTCTTTATGAAGTCCGGATGCTCGAGCTGGAGGCGGTAGTAGATCTCGATGGGGAAGGCCTCGAATAGGGTGGCGAAGGGGGACCTGAGAACCCCGAACGTGGCCATGCCCCGTTCCTCAGCCAGCCTCATGACTATCTTGGCATCCAGATCCCTGCCCTCGGCGAAGGGGTCCGGGAAGTTCTCCGCCCATCTCTCCCACTCATCCATCGATGTGAGGGTGCCGTATTGCTGAACCCATTTCCTGCACCTGTGATCGTAGACTGTTCCCCTTCCCCATTCGTCGATGAAGGTACCCAGCGTGTATTTCAGCCCTGTCTCCCTGCTCAGCCTTCCAGCCTCCTCCTTTGAGAGGATCTTAGCGGACCACCCCAAGGGCGGGTTCAACGCCACGTTCACCCTAACGATGAAGAACCCAAGCCGGTCGTAGCATCTCACGAGGATCTCGGCGTTGTGTTTGAGTAGCTCCACCCTCTCCAAGGCTGGTCTATCCTCGGGAGACCAGAACCTCTCAGGGAACATCAGCGTCTCCATGTGGGGCGGATCTATGTGGGACTCGAATATGGGAACGTGTTCAGGCTCCTCGAGATCCATCGTCTTCAGGACGTCATCTCTTCTGGTTCCCACCTCAATCTCCTCCGACCCATCTCTTAGTCAACCTGACCGCGTCGATGGCGTTGGCCCCGAAGGCGTCCGCGCCGATCTGCTCGGCATATTCATGCGAGACCGCCCTACCGCCGATCATAACTCTGACCGAGTCCCTTAGCCCTTCCTTCTTCAGCCCGTCTACCACATTCTTCATCTCATCCACCACGATGGTGAGGAGTCCCGACATGGCCAGCACATCGGGTTTCACCTCCTTTACGGCGGCGATGAATCGCTCCGTCGGCACATCTACGCCCAGGTTTGTCACCTCAAAGCCGGCGGATCCGAGCATGGCGATGACGATATCCTTTCCTATATAATGGAAGTCGCCCAGGACGGTTCCGATGACGACCTTCCCCCGCATGGGCGTTGCATCCCTCTTCAACCTCGGTTTTATCATGGACATCACCTCAGACGCTGTACTGCCCGCCAGCGTGAGCTCCATCAGGAAGTATTCCCCGTTTTCATACATCTCTCCCACCCGGTCTAGGCCCTTGGAGACAGCCTCTATTATCTCAAGGGGCTTAGCGCCTCCTTTCAAAGCCTTTATGACAATTTCTTTGGTCTTCTCTAGCGGCATACAATCGACCACGGCACGGGTAAGCTCCTCCAGCTCATTCATTATTCTCACCACTGCATTAACAAGAAAAACATGTATTATATTTTTCTCGTCGGGCTTTAGGTTATAGAACTAATCAGATGACAATTCCGAGATGTCCCCACCAAACTTCCATATGTATGAGCTATAAGAACCTTCAAAATAATCAGCGTAAAAAATTAAAGTTCAAATGTTTTATGCCTTTAGCT
>CAZTZC010000006.1:17622-33937 GCA_964618045.1 uncultured Candidatus Bathyarchaeia archaeon
GCACAAGGAAGAGACGATCTATTTTCAGCACCTACTTTACCCTTGCTAGTGTCGACTAATTAATTGAAAGAGATTTACTTTCTGTCTTGAGATTTATGATTAAGAAGGAAAAAAAATGGTTCTGAAGACCATACATCTTTCTAGGTTAACCATCTTGCGGAATTTTAGTGCTTATCCGGTCTACCTCAAAGCTCGTTATAACCTCGATCAAGGCGGGTCTTCCTGCGTTGACCTCTTTAATCCCCCTCTTTAAAGCAGGGATCACCTCGTCCGGCTCTTCAACTCTCTCGCCATAGCATCCTAATGCTTCAGCCATATTGGCGTAGCTAATAACAGAACTAGGTGACACTACATTTTTCGGAAGACGTGACTTTTCACTTGGACCATAAACCGCGTAGCCAGAGTTGTTGCTTACCACCGTCAGTATCGGCAGGTTCTCCCTTAGCGCAGTCTCCATCTCCACAGCGTTGTGCCCCATTGCAGCGTCTCCAATCCAGTTTACGCTTAGTTTCTCAGGCCACATAAGTTTCGCAGCCATTGCTGCACCCCAAGAGAAGCCGAGGTTTGTCGTGTGCCCCCATCCTAGGTAGCTTCTTGGGGCAATGGATTCCCAGATGGCTGTTAGCTGTTCACGTGGGTTACCTGCTTCGTGAGTTATGACCAGATTCTCTCTATCAAAGGTATGCATCATGTCCCAAATAACCCTATAAGGATTGATGGGCTTTTCATTTGACGTGAGTTTGGGTAACCACTCCTTCAATTGAAGCTCCTTTTCTCTAGCAATCTCGTTCTCAATCTTCAAATTTTTCTTACATCCACTCCCGTTGGTCTGCCTCAGCACCTCATCGATCAGTTGTCGTAAAACCAGTTTGGCATCTCCTATGACAGCATGTTTCACCCTGTGGTATAGGTTTACATCATGTTCGCCTATATTGCATATTATGATGTCCTTTCCTGATGGTACTGGTGGTCCGAAGGCTCCAGACATGCTTGTTCCAATTCCAAAGACGAGGTCAGCCTTACCCATGCATCTCCAAAGCGCCCTTCCCCTCATCCCGACGGATAGAGGATTGTTTTCAGGAAAAGCGCTCTTACCCTTTATGCTTGTAATCACCGGCACTTTTACGAGGTTGACTAGCTCCATTAATTCTTCACACGCATCTGCTTGAAGAACCCCGTCACCTACATAGAATACAGGTGCTTTGGCATTCAGTAGCGCTCGAACAGCAACCTCAACATCATGAGGGTTTCCCTGGTACTTCCAACCCTTAACTGACTCATAGTTGAAATCCGAATCTGGAATCTCCCCTGTCAAGACATCTCTCATCATCTCAAGAAGAACTGGAGCTGGTCTCCCTGTCCTCAACCTAGTGAAAGCTATTCTCATGAGCTCCGGAACGCGCTCTGCTCTGTTTATATGGGCGGTCCATTTCGTGACACAGGAAAAATTCTTGGCTGAGTCCCAAACTCCCAAATCTAGTTGGTTCATCTGATAACCACAAGGAATCATAAGAATGGGTGAAAGGTCATCGAAAGCCTGACCCAGCCCTCCGAGTATGTTGTGAGCACCCCACCCTGATTGGCACATAGCAACTCCGTTCTTATGTCCCATTGAGAGTCTCGTGTAGGCGTCTGCAATCGCTATTGCTGTTCTCTCATTTCGCGTTGTTATTACCCTTATACCCTCATCCGACAGCTCCTGCGTAATTGGCACGTAGGGGTAATGTGAGACGAAATCTGTCCCTTCCATCTTTAGGACTTTAGCTATTGATTCTGCTCCCTTCATAAGGTTCCAATTAATAGCTTTTTACGAAGCTTGGTTATAGCTTTTTTTGGCTTTATATATTATTAGGATTTACGTTTCGTCTACATTAATAGCGATAACTTAGTAGTCATCTTGAGGGGCTCTATGCTTCGTATATTTTATCTAGATCTTTAATTACTGGTACATAAATTTTAATATAACTTATTTTTTAATTAAAACCATTAATGATTAGTAAATCTTTTTGTTATAGAAAAAATTAACTATCTTTTTTTAGGTAAAAAAATTTGGTTATGATGGCATTGTTTGTTCTAGTTTTCTTAGCCAGTTTTTATACATGATTTTTTCAATATTAGGTTGGCTATATCCTCTTTCTTCTAATATAGATACAATTTTTTGAAGATCTACGATCGTGTCCAAATCGCTGGGAGATTGTTCCTTTCCATATCCTCCATCTAGATCAGTCCCTATCGCTGCATGTTCTGTATCCCCAGATATTTCACAGATATGATCGATGTGATCTACCACATTCTGGAGAGTGACAAGCTCCAGTGGAGTTTTTCCTGTTACCCATCCCTCATGTAGCATCCAGTTATCCAGCGCAACACCAATGACACCTCCTCTCTCAATGATGGCATTAATTTGATCATCTGAGAATTGCCTTACTCCAGGTACAAGGCTTCTGCAATTATTATGACTTGCAAGTATATCTCCGTTAAATGCATCTAATGCATCCCAGAAACATTGCTCGGAGAAATGGGTAACATCCATAACCATACCAAGTTTCTCCATCTCCTCCAATAATTTATACCCTGAAGGTTTCAATTTACCTTTTACACCAGTTCCATAACCATATTGGTTTTCATCATAGTGGCATAAACTCAACACCCTCAGACCCTTATCCCACCAATACTTTAACTGATTAGGCTCAAGTATGGGATCAGCTCCTTCCATGGCAAGAACGAAGCCTAAAGGTGTAGAATCTGAATGCTTTCTCCAGTCATTAAAATGGGAGTGTAAATCTTCTTTAGTTTTAATCATTCTTAAAAGGTTTTTAGATTCAAGTAAGTTATAATATGTTAGCTCTGCATGTGCCACAGAATAGGCAATATCACTTGATGAGAAAAGTCCTCTTTTTTGGTTTTTTACAGTTGCTAAAATGGTAAACAAAGATAGAAATATTTCACCTTTTCTTAGTTCTGGCAATGAAACGGTATTATTTCCAGATGAATTACTACCAAGCATCTTAGGCTTGGAATAGGGATCGTTTTTTTCTTTTTGTCTGATCTTTTCAACAGACATTGTCAAATCTCTGTCATAGATAATCGCGTTCATCGACATATCTAGATGAGAATCAATCACTAACATAGCTAATCTTTAACTTATTCTCAATAATTAATGTATCTATTCGATAAAATTAAGTTATATAAATATAATCGATGGCCTTAAATTAAAAATAATTACCTAGGTGAAAAGATATTATAAATAAATATGAGGATTCCGATTTTCTTTGTTTCTCTCAGCTATCTTAATTTTATGCATATTTGAGGAAGCAACGCCATCAAGCCAGTTTATACCTCAGGCTTAACTGCTTCTCCATTCCCCCACTACACGACTTATGAGGCTACTACAGCCCTCCTCTACGCCTCATACACCAGTTTTTCGCTCTTTCACCTAGTCTCCAGCACTAGACTCGTAGTTATCGCTACAAACCTACTCCCAACGTGTTCAACTGGAGGCGGTTAAAAATAGACATCTAAACACCATCTTCATTCTGACCCGTTTAATTGAAATCACCATATATGACCCGCATGGACACCAACTTGATCACGGTGAAAGGCCGTTCTCCGGGAACCCGCTTCCGGTTATATGTCTGTTCTGGAGCCGGTCCTTGATGTCTTGTGTATGCATGCGAGTTTGCCTCCGTGTTTCTTGACGTTCTGATAGGATTTTCGTAGCATGTAGGATTTGAAAGGAATCATGCTTCAAGGTTAGTTATTTTGTATACAAGTATATTTTATCTGGACAATTATAAGATATTTTTGAGTCAAATTTACTCGTAAAGCTTTTAAGAATATAGAAATGATAATAAAAATGATATTAAAATGAGCATTCTTACTGAAGGCCGAGTAATTGAACTAATGTTCTTCGTAGTAAGTGGTGCGGTTACTTGGTATTTCATTTACAAAGCTTACAAAGGTGAAACCTTTGAAATCCGTAACATGGCGCAGGTGCAAGCCATCTCAGATGGAGTTGATAAAGCCGTAGAGGAGGGGAGGTCCATCTTTGCGGCTGCAGGGAACTTGGCTTATCTATCTGGGCTATATTCCCCAATGACTATCAACGGCATGAACGTTGTGAGATACACGGCGAGACTGGCAATACGGAGAGGTGCAAGGATTATTCTTCCTGTTCCATGGAACCCTGAAGCGATGCCGTTGATCGACGGAATTTTCCGTGAGGCTGCAATAAGGGAGAATAAACCCGAAGCCTATAGGAGTGAGGATCTAAGATACTATGGGGGCTCAGAGTCAGCTTGGATGACCGGTGTTGCAGCAGATGTACTAGCCGAGGAAGCCGCGTTAATCATTTTTATTGGCGCTACTTCGTCGGCAGAAATATTTGGAGCCGGTGCAGGACTAATGCAAGGAGCCATGGTCATTGCAGGAACCCCTAGATACGTTCACCAGGCAACATGGGCATGCATGGCTGATTATCCTCTGTTCTGCGATGATATATATGGTGCTGGTGCTCTATGCTCTGATGATAATTACGTAAAGGCGTCTATACTGGGTGAAGACATAATCAAGGTAGGTATGATTGCTACATTAATAGTGACTCTTCTTCTAGGTTTAGGAGGAGTCCCCATACTAGAATGGTTTATGTTATAGGAGATGATGATAAATGAGTTTAAAAATAACTAAAAGGCTTTACCAGTTCCAAATCCCCCTCTTCTTGGTTTCGCTGTTTGCTGGAATAGCTATCGCGGAATACTTCCTAAACATTGGTGCCTTAACTAGCCTAAAGAATGAAGTACTCCAATGGGGTGTAATTATCACTGCATTCACGACATTGTTTGCATACGTAGTCCTTGTATCGTCAAATGCCAAAACAATTGCGCGCGCAAGCGCACCAATGAAAAACCGAGTAAGATCTTTGATTCTTCTTGTAGTTATAATTGTGTTCTGCATAGCAGCATTAATGGACCCTGTTAAGTTAACAGGCGGCGAAACATTCAATGTTCTATATTCTAACATTATATCGACCATTGGCTTTGGAATGTCGCTAGGAACACACATCGTATTTACTTGGGCTGCTATTAAGAAATTACAGAAAATACCTGACATTGAAACATTAATAATGTTGATTTGTTTCAGTTTGGAGATATTCGGTGATGGTATGACTATGATGCCGGCTCTTTTGCCTGCATTCTCATCGGCTCAATCTTGGATAAAGCTTATTCCAAATATGATCGGACAACGGGCTGCCATTGCAGCGGCAGGTATGGGTGCTGTCATATTAGGTTTACGTGCTCTCGTTTGGAAAGAGCCTGGTATAATAGAGTTGGAGATTACCCCGGAGGATCAGTAAATGCCAATAGAGAAAAGAAAGGTCTTTTGGGCAATCATACTATTCGTAGCTATAATACCAGTAATTCGTCCTTTGAGACTACCAGTATCCGTAAGCTCTGAGACCAGGGATTTCTATAATGTTTTAAACGAGATACCATCAGGCAGCAAAGTCGTTTTTGGTGTGACGTTGACTGGCCCTCCTGTAGGCCTTAGGTCAGGATACTACGCCTTGTTATCGTTCATGTATTCGCACGACTTGAAGGTGATATTTATACCTCTTGGGGTAGGAGGGGAGCTAGCCTGTGAATATATTGCAACATATGGTGGTATCGTAGAAAAGTATGGGCTTCAGTATGGTGAGGACTACGTCATCATGCCGTTTTTGTCAGGCGAGGAAACGGCGATGGCGGCCATTGCTACAAATTTCCGACAAGCATATTCTATGGATTACCTCAATACACCTATCGATTCAATTCCTTTACTGGACGGTATTAATAATTTCAATGACATAGAACTAGCGATAGCTCAATATGGCATATTCACATTCGGTGAAATGTTTGTAAGGCAATGGGCAGTAAACTACAAGCCAATACTTATTATGGGACAGTTCTATGGTATTGCTCCTTATTATGGAACCTACGTTACCGGAAACCTTGATGCCTCTATGACAAAAGCCTGGGCCGAGTGGGAGTACATTGTCAACATCCCTGGAGAGGAGTTAATACGACTCGATGCTCAGAATCTGCAAGGACTTGTCACTGTCGTTATGCTATATTGTATGATCATCTTGGGGCTGACAGATAGCGGTAGAGAATTACTTAAAAAATGGAGGCTCGATACTAGATTTTAGAGGTGTGAAATGATGGAACTGACATTACTTATAATATTGGGAATCGGAACTCTACTATCGATCTTTGCCGCCTCTTATCTTTTTATTGGGGAAAGTTATCTCTTTTACATATCGAACAGCGTTTTTATTGGTGGAATGGTTGCATTAGGCATCTTCTCATTGTACAAATCCCTTCTCTCATCAGCTATTAACCCCATAGGGCAGGGCAGAATAAGCTTGATAATACCAGTGATAATAGGGCTGCTGTCTTTCTCTCGATTGACAAAAGCTAGATGGCTTGCTAGGTATCCGGTCGCAATACTGTCGGGGTTAGGAATAGGCGTCATGTTCGGTCTTATCATACGTTCACAGATTCTAAGCGTGATAACCATGACCGTAGATGAAGTCATAGTCGGGAAACCAGAAAGAGTGTCATCCATATTAATGTTCGTGGGTATAATATCCGTTCTAACCTACTTCCTATATTCTGCTCGTATCTCTAAGTATGTCTACAGTCCAACAGGCTCGCTGAGATACATAATGAAGTTTGGTAGATGGTGTTTAATGGCTTCATTTGGGTACCTATCCGGTTATATAGCAGTCATATCTTACAGCAATGTAGCAAATTTCATAGTTGTCGTATTGTCTCGATTCATAGAAGCATTGATGGGTGGATAGAACTAACATCTACTCTCTTTTTCTTTTCTTATTCAATAGAGGCTTTCATTCAGATATTGAAGGGGACATAGAAGTGATTTTTAAGCTGTAAATATAAAAAAGGGTTATAGAATCTTTCCGACTCTCACTTCTGTATGCTTTCCTTTTTCTATAACTATCTGACCGTTAACTAGAACATACTCTATGCCAACGGGGAACTGGTGGGGATCCTTGAACGTTGCTTTGTCAATAATCGTATGAGGATCGAATATCGTTATATCAGCCCATAAGGTATCTCTCAAAAGTCCGCGGTCTTTAATTCCCATTTTCTGGGCGGGACCCCACGTAATCTTCCTTATGGCTTCCCGAAGAGGTATCGCTTCACACTCCCGCACGTACCATCCTAGAAGCCTTGGAAACGCACCATAGCCTCTTGGATGAATAATCCCCCTACGTAGGGGCTCATAAGGTGCCAGTCCCCAGCCATCTGACATGACGTAATTAAATGAATTTCTAAGATTGTTAAAGATATAAGACTCCTTTCGACCATTCCTGTATACGTACATGCCAATGCCTTCGTTTTCTATCAACAGGTCGCATACAACGTCTACTGGGTCACTTCCCTGTGACTTTGCTATCTCCTCAACCGACATGCCTTCGTAGGGCTTATCCTTTACATTCTGGAGGAACGCGATCCTCGCTTTATTCCAATCATAGCCCGATGCCACTCGCTTTCTAGCCTCTTCCTTTATTTTTTCCCTAATTTTCCCATCTCCAATTTTTTCCAGCATCGGTTCGACGCCTCCCTCATAGACCCAAGGCGGAAGGACCTGTCCAAGAAGGCTTGAACCCGCTGTGTAGCAATATGCATCATAAGTAACGTCTATTCACCTTGCTCGAGCCTCAGAGACTCCTACCCCATTGTAATGCGCTATTTCAACGGGTATTTCCGCCTCCTTCCCTATCTTGAAAACTTCGTCAACCCCATATGGCTGACTTCTCAGATGCACCGTGAATATGCCACCATTCTTGGCTGCGACCTTTGCCAACTCTAATATCTCGTTCGTTTCTGCCCAATACGCGGGAGCATACCACCCAATTGACATTCCACGAGCTCCATCTTTCATAGCCTGATCCAAGAGCTCTTTCATCTTATCGAGTTCCTTGTCACTTGCTTTTCTTGCTTCGTAACCCATAACTGCTGCTCTCAATGTGCAATGGCCTATCTGAGGCCAGACATTTACACCGGGCTCTACCTTATGTAAAGACTCCAGATACTCACCAAAGCTATGCCAATCATATGGTATTTTAAATCCCATAGTGAATGCTTCGTTATACCTCTCGAGACCCTCCTTATACTCATCACTGATCGGCGCAAGAGACAAACCGCAATTGCCTACACTAACCGTCGTGACGCCTTGGTGTATATAACTGTCACATTTAGGTACGTCAAACAAAGTAAAATCAGAATGTTGGTGTATATCTATAAAACCTGGGGCAACGACCAATCCCTTAGCATCTATAGTTTCATCAGCCTTTCCCACATCTAATTTGGTAATTTTCGCTATTTTTCCCTCGTTAACATATACGTTGCTATGAAAGCCCGGATTTCCTGAGCCGTCGAAAACGGTTCCGTTTTTAATTAGAAGATCAAATTTCATTATGATCTTATAGCCTACTATTCTAATCTTAATAAATTTTTTTTAAAAATCCTCTGGAAATAAACTTTTTTTCAGCATTGGTTA
Organism: uncultured Candidatus Bathyarchaeia archaeon; assembly: GCA_964618045.1. GTDB lineage: Archaea > Thermoproteota > Bathyarchaeia > TCS64 > TCS64 > RBG-16-57-9. The sequence goes on from CAZTZC010000006.1 coordinate 26,188, forward strand.
TTTTTAAATATTATATCGCATCTTAAACCCATAGAATAATATTGGGCCTAAAATCCTTTATTAATAAATTAAAAGACTTCATTGGGTTTGACCCGCCCTCGTTAGATATCGATGAAGAAAGAGAACATGAGATCGCTGAAAAAATAGCTAATTCTGTATCACGGTGGGGACTGGAAAGTCCTGTATGGATTTTTACTTATGGCATATCCCCTTATAGTTGGGTGTTAAGCATGGTTTTCCTTTTGCCAATGGCTCCGATTCTAGAGTTCCTAGGAATTGATATATATGATTATATCGGCTTCGTTAGTAAAAAAAAGAATTTAAATGAACTGCTTGATAGACTCGAAAAATCGCAGAGGGCTTCAAGATCGAACTAAAAACATATATAACATCCATTTTCTAAGTTAAGGAACTATTATGGCTCCGAGATACGAAGAGGCAAAACTGATCTTAGCGACGGATGTAGGGAGTACGACAACAAAGGCCAGACTGTTTAATAAACTTGGCAACGAGTACAGGTTCATTTGCACAGGAGAGGCTCCAACAACCGTGGAGACCCCCTTCGAGGACGTTACTATAGGAGTACGAAACGCTGTCACAGAGATCGAAAGAAAAATGGATATAAAGATACTTACAGATGCCGGAATTCAAATTCGTGATTCTGAAGAAGGAAACGGAGTTGATCTCTACGTCACGACAAGCAGCGCAGGTGGTGGATTACAGATGATGTGTTTCGGCGTTACAAAGAGTATAACTGCGGAGAGCGCTGAAAGAGCGGCTTTGGGTGCTGGCGCTATTATCATGGATGTTGTAACCGTCGATGATGGTGAACCTATCTTTAAAAAGGTTGAAAAAACACGCTTCCTTAGGCCAGACATGGTTTTATTGGCCGGAGGCACTGACGGAGGGGCTGTTGCCCGTGTTGCTCAGGCCATTGAGATACTTTCAGTTGCTGAACCAAGGGCAAGGTTCGGGGATAAATTCAGCCTTCCCGTTGTATATGCAGGCAATTTAGAAGCGAGAGAAATTGTAAAAGACACTTTTAATAAAAAGTTTGCATTAGAAATAGTAGATAACATAAGACCTACAGTAGAACTTGAAAGAACAGATCCAGCTAGAAATGCAATTCATAAGCTCTTTATGCAACATGTCATGTCCCATGCTCCTGGATACGATGAACTAATGAAATGGACGGATGTTCCCATAATGCCTACACCAATGGGCGAGGGGCAAATGTTCCAAACTATCGCAAAAATTCAAGATATTAATGTCATTGGAGTTGGCTTAGGTGGCGCAACAACCAACATCTACTCAATTTTTGATGAAAAATTTGTTAGAACAGTAAGCGCAAATCTTGGAATGAGTTATAGTATATGTAATGTTCTTAAACAGGCTAAAGCAGAAAATATAATGAGATGGCTACCCTTCGATTTAGACGAGAAAGATCTAGTAGATATTCTAACAAATAAGATGATTCGCCCAACAACTATACCTCAAACATTAGATGAATTAATGATTGAACATGCAACAGCTAGAGAGTCGATACGGTTGGCTTTTAACCATCATTTGTTTTTAGCTAGACCATTAAGGGGTATAATACCCATTCATGAGGTCTCAAAGATATTAGAAATAACTGTATCTGGTCTTGAAACCTATATAGATATGATGAAAATTGATTTAATCGGAGGAACAGGAGGTCTGCTATCTCATGCACCGAAAAGAGTTCAAAGTATGATGATACTCATGGACGCATTTCAACCTGAAGGTGTAACAAAGCTAGTTCAGGACAGTGTTTTCATGATGCCACATTTAGGTGTTCTCTCAACAGTTCATCCCCAAGCTGCAATGGAAATATTAGAAAAAGACTGTTTAGTCCATCTAGGAACGTGTATTGCTCCAAAAAACCCTCTAGAGGAGGAAAAGAACGATGAGACGATACTAAAAATGGAATTAAAAATGCCAGATGGAGATGTTTTAAACGAGTCTTTCTCCCTTGGTGATCTAAAGAGATTTCCGTTACCCCTTGGAGAAGAGGCAGATGTTAGTTTAATCCCCAATAAGAAATACGATGTGGGAGCAGGCAGAGGGCATGCACTTGTAACCAAAGTCCAAGGAGGCGAAGTTGGGGTCATTGTGGACGCCCGAGGAAGACCTTTGAAATTACCTACAAATATAGATGATATGAAGAGCTGTCTAAACAGATGGTTCAAAGAAATAGATATGTACCCGGTATAGGAGATTGATGTATTTTGTGCGCTTATACACCTGGACTAAAGATTATAGAACACACCATAATAACGAAGGAGAGACTTTTACCTGTTCCTGGTGAAGTCCGAGTTAAAGTTGGAGAACTCGTCTCTTATGACACGATAGTGGCACATACATTTATTACATCCGACGTTTTTTCCGTTCCCCTTTCTCTAATTCTGGGAATTGATCCTGCCGATTTGTCAAAGACTATGCTGAAGAAAGAAGGAGACCCGGTGGAAAAGGGGGAGCTTATTGCCATCAGCAAGGTTTTCTTCAACCTATTCAAGACGGAGTATAGAGCCGAGGAAAGCGGCACTATAGAGCTTATTTCCGATGCAAGCGGGCAGTTATTCATAAGAAAGCCCTCAACTCCCGTTAACCTAACCGCCTTTATCTCTGGGAGGGTGGATAAGGTGATTCCCGAGCAAGGCGTCATTGTGAAAACTTGTGGAGCTTTCATTCAGGGAATCTTCGGTATAGGTGGTGAGAAGCATGGAGAGTTGAAGACGATAGTTGGGCGAGATGAAATAATAACGCCCGAAGATATCGATATCGGGTTAAAGGGGAAAATTATCGTTGGAGGCTCTCTAATCACTTATGAAGCCCTCAAAAAGGCCATGGAATGTGGTATAAACGGTATTATTGTTGGAGGAGTACAAAAGAAAGACATCGATAGAATTGTAGGTCAAGAACTTGGGGTAGCAATCACAGGTGATGAAAAGATTGAAACCACATGTATAGCTACGGAGGGTTTCAGTAAGATGAAGATGGCAGAGCACACTTACGACCTATTGGAATCACTTAATGGGAAAATGGCCTCCATAAATGGAGCGACTCAGATCAGAGCCGGAGTTATGAGACCAGAAATAATAGTTCCCGAAATAAATCAAGAAACATCTGAAATTGACCTATCTGTGACGGTAGATGAAGAAAAATTCAGCGGTATAATGAACATAGGATCTCGTGTAAGAATAATCCGCCGTCCATATTTTGGTTCCATTGGCAATGTCGTAAAAATGCCGATAAAGCTTGAGATAATTGAGACTGGGTGTAATGTTAGAGTAGTAGAAATTCAGTTAGATGACAACCGCACAGTTACTATACCCTGGGCTAATGTTGAACTATTGGACGATCGCTTGAGCGCCTGAGAATGAGCTAAAGGCGGAGAGGTGAAGAAGATCATCCAGATCGATGGGAGTGATAACGTAGCGTTCCTATCATCTCCGCTTGTGCTGTATAGGGGGTCCTATCCCTTGCAGGTGATATAACTATCAAGGCCTAAAACCCTTGACGTGATTTCCTTTGGTCACAAGATATCATTGAGGGGCTCAATGAGGGCGACAGGGAGAAGTCATCATTGATGTTAAACTCACGAGTTTATCGCTAATATTAGCTTACATGAATAATGATAACAAGATTTAATGGCATTTAGATATGTGGGTATGGCTCTGAGGCAAGGCTTTTACCCTTCCCCAACTCTGAACCATTCATGTCAGACGAGATCGTCGAGGAGGTCTTCGGCAGCCTCGGCCAGGAGACGGTGAGCTACGTGGCTACCTGCGACGGCGGCCAGCCCCGCGTCAGGCCCATGATGCTGATCCACGTCGACGGCGTCTTCTACTACGCGACGGGCACCAGCGACGCCAAGGTGGCTGAGCTCATGGGGAACCCGAAGACGGAGGTCTGCGTCCCGCTCGGCGAGGGGGACGACGGCGGGAGTATCCGTATGACGGGGGAGATGGGGTTCGTGTACGACGAGGACGTCCGCGCAAAGATCCATGGTTGCGTGGGCTTCATCCAGAGCTTCTGGGCGGAGCCCCAGGACCCGGGGTTCACGCTCCTCGAGTTCAAGCCATGGACGCTTCAGCTGATGCGGCCGGGCACCATCGAGGTACTGAGGGCCGACCTCTAGCCCCTCTGGTTTAGGTTAAGCTAAATAACCTGATCCGGGGATATCTTTCTAGCGTTGTCGGGGCTGGAGCGGGACCTCAAGGAGCTCAACGAGAAGCTCGGGTTGATGATGAAGAGGCTGGATTATCTGGAGGCGTTGATGACCCAGAACCAGGAGTACCCTGAACTGTCTCAGGTCATGGGCAGCCTGCGGGTGGGGGCGAGCCTATACTCGGAGCCTCTTAAGCTGATTCAGAGGCTGGTGAGCGTGCAGCGGAGGCTGAGGCACAGCGAGGAGCCTAGGGATGAGATAAGCAGGATAATACTTAATGTTCTGGCCATTAAGGGGCCGCAGAACGTGAGCAGCCTCACCAGAGAAGTACAGCGAGAACGAGGCACGGGTAGCAGAGTAACCATCCGCAAGAAGCTACTTGATCTCGTGGAAGAGGGATTAATAGAGAAAGCCGAGGGACACGACTACAAGCTAGTCGAGTAGACTGGGCAGGTCCAAGTGCCCATTTTGTTTTTATTTGGTGACCGGGGCTTCTTACTGTTTTAACCCGTGAGTTGTCATGACTAAGAGGATCAAGGCCGATATACTGGTCATCGGAGGCGGGCTCAGCGGCTGCATGGCGGCCATAAACGCCTGCGACCACGGAGCCCAGGTAGCCATCATGGAGAAGAGCCACACCGAGCGAAGCGGCGCAGCGGGGACAGGCAACGATCACTTCTGGTTCTACGATCCCGAGATACACGGGCCCAGAGGCTGGACCATCCCCGACATGGTCAGAGACATCAGCACCGACGGCGAGTACGGCAAGACCAAGGGCGGACTCATGGACCAGGAGCTCCTGGAGATCGTCGCAGCCGGCACCAAGGAGGCCGTTGACCGCCTTGAGAGCTGGGGAGTCCAGTTCCGGTACGACGAGATCTACCCATGGAACCTCCAGTACTCCGCCCCCGAGGGAGAGAGACGGTACAGGATAGTCCCCCAGTTCCAATCCGAGTGGGACACCCTGAACTACGACGGCAGGGACATCAAGAAACGCCTCACCGAGCAGTGCCTCATGCGTGGAGTCGAGATCTACAACCGGGTGGCAGGCACAGGGCTCCTCACCAACGACGGCAGAGTGGTGGGAGCCACTGGCGTCCACATGCGCACAGGCGAGTTCCATGTCTTCCAAGCCAAGGCGGTCATAATGGCCACTGGGATGGATCAGTGGAGGCTCTTCAAGCCCGGCAGCGGACACTGGTTCAACAGCCAGAGCCCGCCCTACATCACGGGGGACGGTGAAGCCATGGCCGTAAGGGCTGGAGCCGAGGTGTTCATACTCCAGGCGGGCAAGACCCAGCACAACGGGTTCCAGTACTGGAGAAACATCTGCAGGAGCAGCCCCGCCGCCACCACCTGCTACCCGGCGGGAAGACTCGTTAACGCTGAACGTGAGGTGATGATCAGGCACCCAGCGGTCCGTGAGCCCATGCGCAAGTACAGGCAGAACGTCGAGGACAGCGTGGCCGAGGGCAAGACCCCCTTCTACCTCGACTGGACAGACGCAGCGGAGGAGGAGATAGAGTATGCTCTCTGGGCTTACGGCAACGAGGGGCTATGCTGGGCTCTACGGGAGATAATGAAGGACCTGAGCATAGACTTCCGGACCCACATGATCGAGCTGGAGCTGGAGGAGCCTGGGCGAACCACAGGGGGATTCCTGGCGCTTTTCATCGACACCGACTGCAAGACAAGCCTAGAGGGACTGTTCGCCTGTAGCCCAGTGCAGTTCGCTGGCGAGGTAGCTGCACCCACCTACACGGTGCTTGGCTGGAGGTCGGGGGAGAAGGCAGCCGAGTACGTCAAGGATCGACCCGAACCCGTCCTAGACGAAGCCCAGGTGGAGTCCGAGATGAAGCGGGTGACCCAGCCCATCGAGGCTGAGGACGGCCATGCGTGGCAGGAGGTGAACCTTGAGCTCAACCAGATCATGGAGGAGTACAAGAAATACGTCGCGGGCTTCAACCCACCCGGCGAGAAGGACGCCGTAAGCGTCACGGGGCTCCAGAACACCCTGGACATGCTCCGGAGGCTCAAGGAGGCGAAGATGACGGCACGCGACCCCCACGAACTGTTGCGCTGTAACGAGGTGATGAACCTCATAGACGTAGGAATCATGATGGTCAAGGCAGCCTCCGAGCCAGACCAGTACAGGAGAGGCATCTGGTTCCTCGGTAAACTGGAGGACGGTCAGGCTGTGTTCAGGACGGAGCCGATTAAAGTGAAATACCCGCCGAAGGAGGCCGCGTAAATGCCGCCAGTATTCAAAGAGAGCTGCATCAGCTGCTTCAAATGCGTCGAAATATGCCCCGGAGACGTGCTGCGGGAAAGCCCGGAGGGCCCAGTGGTCGCCTACCCGGACGAGTGCTGGCACTGCGGGGCATGCATGATGGACTGCCCAGCGGCAGCCATTCGGCTCAACCTACCATTATGGATGAGGCCGGTCACCAAACGTCTCAAATAACCCATTTCTTTGAATTCCTAAACCAAACGCATTCTGATGGCAAAGGTGCAACCATTAAACTCCTAAAATCAATCTATTCATAAGAAAGATTCAGAGACGCCCAGAATGGACACTGACACATGTAAAGGGGCTCACTCCTCTCCAAAGTAGGATACCTCGACATGATAAGCTGTATGATGCGTCGATCAATAGTGGCGAGGCTCTATTTCCACGTCTTCAGGATTGGCACTAGCTCTGTGGATGTTACGTGGTCGACTCTACGGACGTCCATGATGGCTTCTCTCATATCTTCTAGGCTCTGGGCCGCTATTATGGTAATGAGATCGTTTGAGCCATGGGTCTCGTAGATTCGGTCAAACCAATCTTTTTCTTTCAACTGGTCTACCACCTCCTCGAGGTGGCCCGGGCTCACATTAATCATGGCGAAGCCATGTATCTTCTTACCGAGCGCTTCTTCGTTTAGATCGACCGTGAATCCTCGCAGGACTCCTTCCTCTCTCATTCTTCTGAGACGCAGATGGACCGTCGAGTCGGAGATGCCTAGTGCTGCCCCAATCTCGGTGTATGGGGTCCTGGAGTCTTTCTTTAGGATTTCCAAGATCCTAATGTCTGTTCCATCCAACCCTGCAGACATGCCGTGTTAATAAGAACCTGACAGCATAAATAGTTGTTTACCGAGAATCTCTCATTATTACGGCAATATTTATTAAGAAGTTCTTACTCCCCAGACTTGGATGCGCGTTCTCTCCCCCAGGCGCGCATTACATAATCGACACGCACTGAGTACATCGGAAACGTGCATTTCTATGAGTAAGAAAGTGCAAGAGAAGAAACCGGCCATAGATAAGGCTACAGCAAATAGAGTCCTGAGGAGCGTTCCCAAAAACGAGGGCTTGGAGCTATACAAGAGCCCCGGAGAATACACGGGCAAGACGGCTACAAGTTTGAGTGATCTATCAGAGAAGCTAAAGGCCGTAGACGTTCGGGCAGTAAACCATCACTTCAAACGAAGGGAGTACGAAAAATGGATCAGGGCTACGATAGGCGACGAAGAGCTAGCCAGACGATTCAGCAAAATAAACAGGGAGCTTCAC
>CAZTZC010000007.1:0-32319 GCA_964618045.1 uncultured Candidatus Bathyarchaeia archaeon
TTCTCCCTTCTCTCGGCTAGGCACAGGGGGCACTCCAGCCGCTGCTCGTAGCCGCTGGGGTAGTTCTCGACCAGGCCGTGGATCGGGCACTCGAACTGGTAGTGGGGCAGCTCCCCCCTCCAGCCGTCCCTGCTCTTGTGGCCGGTGTAGACGTAGCCGCTGAGCTGCATCTTGAGGCGGTTGAGAAGCTTGATCCTCTTGTCCATGGTTGCTCCCACCATCATTCTGATTTATCTTTTAATGAAGATGAGTCTGTATCCAGAGACTACATAATAAATGGATCAGTGTTCCATATACCCCGGCTCCGGGATGGAGCCGGCCTCGGCCATTGGAAAGAGTCATTAACAGGCTGAGACAAGATTCAGTGTCTAAAATGACGGGTTTCGTGGACGCAGCCGACATACTGGAGGGCAGGTACGAGGAGGGAGCCGAGGTCAAGCTCCGCGGCTGGATATACACCAGCAGGAGCAGCGGAGGCATCCAGTTCCTCGAGCTAAGAGACGGGTCGGGAGTGATCCAGTGCACCCTGAATAAGCGCGACGTCGACGAAGAGACCTTCAGCGATGTGGAGAAGTACCCCCTCGAGACCACCATCGAGCTGAGGGGCGTCGTCAAGAAGGACGACCGCGCGCCGGGTGGCTGGGAGCTCGGGGTGAACGGCGTCGGAGACGTATACGTGGCGAAGCCCGACTACCCCATCGTCAAGAAGGAGCAGGGCCTGGAGTTTCTCATGGACAACAGGCACCTCTACGTCCGCGAGCCCAGGCTCCAGAACATATTCCAGATAAGGGCTAAGTTCCTTGAGGCCGCCCGGGACTGGTTCAAGGACAACGGCTACACAGAGGTCCAGACCCCCATGTTCATGACCGCCAGCGTCGAGGGAGGCAGCACCCTGTTCAGCGTCGACTACTTCGGCAGGAAGGGCGTCTACCTGAGCCAGAGCTGGCAGCTATACGCCGAGGCCCTCATCAGCAGCCTGGGCAAGATATACACCGTCGCCCCAAGCTTCCGAGCCGAGCCCAGCAGGACGCGGCGGCACCTCAGCGAGTTCCTCCACATGGAGCTGGAGGAGCCGTGGACCGACCTCGACGGCATAATGACCACCGGCGACAGGCTGGTCAGCCACATCGCCAACGTCCTCGGCGAGGAGATACCCGAGAAGGTAGCGAAGGCAGGCGGAGACGTAGAGTACCTCACAAACCTGAAGCCCCCGTTCCCAAGGATGAGCTACGACGACGCCGTGGAGACCGTGCAGAAGCAGGGCGTCGAGATGTACTGGGGCGACGACTTCGGTTGGCAGCAGGAAGGCCCCCTCACAGAGCAGTTCGAGAAACCCACCTGGATCGTCGGCTACCCCAGCGGCATCAAGCCCTTCTACCACATGCCCAACCCGGACCGACCCGAGGTGACCATGAGCGCCGACCTCCTGGCGCCGGCGGGCTACGGCGAGATCATCGGCGGAGGCCAGCGCGTCCACGACTACGAGCAGCTGTACCAGCGCACCATCGACGACGGCCTGGACCCGAGCAACTACGCTTGGTACATGGACCTCAGGAAGTGGGGGACGGTGCCTCACAGCGGGTTCGGCCTCGGCGTCGAGCGGGTGCTCATGTGGATGCTCAAGCTGGAGCACATAAGGGACGCCGTGCCGTTCCCGAGGGACATGCGCAGAGTCTACCCGTAGCCACCATATGGCTCAAACTACCTTGGCGTCTGGGTGGGAAGCAGCTATAGGTCGTCATCTGGGGATTCTTGGCTGCACATCCAGTACCCGAGCGCCATCTGCCACAACCCGATGGGGGCGAGGGCCATCACCTCGTACAGCGCCGTCACACTCCCCGCCACCACCCAGACCCCCACGGAGATCACGGTGGCCACGAAGCCGATCACAGCGTAGGGCTTCAAACCCATCCTCCAGGCGTATACGCTGGAGACGGCTGCGCTGAGAGGCAGGGCGACGAACAACGCTATGGCGGCCAGGTCGTGGAGGGGCTGAACCTCTATTGTTACCAGACTCAGCCCGACGACGATGCCTGAGCTCAGGAGGTAGAGTGCGGTCCCTATTCTGCCAACCGTGTCTCCGTCCGAGAACTCGTACAGAGCGGCCCCGAAGAGTAGCATCACTGAGCCGGCCATCGCGAGGCCGCTGTTGAAGAGAACAGCCCCGAAGCCCCCCGAGCCCAGCTGGCTCAGGGTCTGCTCCGTCATGCTCCAACCCGGCGTGGACCCCGCGCTCACATAGATCATAAGCGCGGCGATGAACGGCGCCACTATGCCGAACCACCCCATCAACCGGACTATCCGGACATTCATACAGGAATCCACTGTTTCCTCGCTGATAAGGCTGGTGAAAACAGGTTAAACACTGTACTCCGTCGGGTCCTGCACACCCGCCTCGGCGAACGCATTCCTGCGGTTGTTGCACGACTCGCATCTGCCACAGTGGATGGGCCCGTTCAGGTAGCAGCTCCACGTCCTGTCGAGGGGCACGCCGAGCTCCACGGCCTTCCTGATTATCCCTGACTTCGGTATATCGCTGAAGGGCGACTGGATCACCATCTCAGTCTCGGTACCCAGACGCGCAGCCTCCTGGAACGCCTCGTAGAACTCCCTGCGGCAGTCCGGGTAGAACGGCTCGTCGCTGGCGTGGGCGCCGTAGAATATGTGTGTCGCGCCTATCCCGACGGCGTAAGCCACCGTGACCGCCATGAAGACGCCGTTCCTGAAGGGCACTATTATGGGGTCGCTGAACTCCTCCGTGACCTCGATGTCCTCGTCGACGAGGCTCGTCACACCCTCGTATATCTCGGAGAGCCTGGACAGGTCGATCACCTTGTGGGTGGCGCCTAGGGCCTCAGCGATCTCCTGCGCCCTCGATATCTCGATCTTCGCTTTCTGTCCGTAGTCGAACGTGACCGCGTGGACGTCGAAGCCCCGGCTCTTAGCCCAGTACGCGACAGTGACCGAGTCCGGGCCGCCGCTGAGAATGACTGCGCACTTCACTCCTCCCACCACCTGTACCTCCTCTCGACGAGCCTAAAAACGGTTGACCCCAATGCGTTGATGACCTGCTCGCTGACCAGCAGCCCTGGGAGAGTCGCAGCAACCGGCAGGCCGAAGAGCTGGCTGAGCATCCACGCCACGCTCACCGGGATAATAACCGCTATCACAGCACCGCAGCTGTAGTAGCCGCCGCCGAGCCTCTTCGCCACCTCGTACCCGACGAGACCGGCGACGAGGCTCATCGCAGGCATGAAGAGTATCTCGTATATCCCCGCGAACGGGCTAAACAGATTAGCCGCCGCGGCGCCCAGTGCGTAGCCGACTGCGAGCTCCCTCTTCCGAGCTATCGCCGGTCTCAGCACGCCTGCGACTCTGAACTGCACCGCGTAGAACGATAGCGGCGCGAAGAACACGACCATCGCGGCGTAGAGCGCCGCGTATACACCGATTAAGGCTATGTCTCTGTTTTTCATGTGTCTACCTCCTTGCTCCGGGGTTTCTAGGGCGGAACGGGTAGGAGGCCCCACTCACCCGCCGACAAGGTGAACCGGTGCAAGCAATTTAACCTTTTCCGCCCACGGGTCCAAATGGCGTCAGTTGGTTGACGCCTCTAAAATAAATATCCTGCCGTCCCCTTCCTCGATGGTGAAGCTCTCCGAGGTTTCGCCAGAGGTTACGTCTGTATATTCCTCATCAAGACTTATTGAAGCACCGATTGGAGCCGCTACGACAAAGCCTTTCTCGAACTCTCTCCAATATGCGCCGTCTCTCTCGTAGTACTCCCCGAGGGGTTCACCGAGATCGGCATCGTACTCCGGGTACCACCACGCCTGACCGTGGTCCCTGGGACCGAAGTCATACGTGAAGTAGGTGTTGTCCCCGAGTAGGCTGAGGGTCAGCCCGAGCCTCATCTTCTTCGTGTCGACGACACCCGTGTCGTCCGTGTCCACGGCGAAGATCACTATCTTGTCGCTGTCCACCGCTTCAAGGCCCTCGCTGAAAGTCGTCTTCAGCTGGCCACCCATGAAGTTCTCCATGATGTAACCATCGAAGTACTCTGAGTAGTCGTCGATGTCGGAGAGCCTCGCCCCGGCGTTGAAGACCACAAGCTTGCCCCCGGTGTTCAGGTCGCTGATCCTCTGGTATATCGCCTTCGTGGCCTCGGTCCACTCCTCGTCGGTCATCGCGTCCTGCCCCCAGTACTGTCTCTCGACGACCATGTCCACGATTACGCCGTCGTGGGTGGGCTGCTCCAGCACCGTTTCATAGAAGTTGACGACGAGGTTCACCCAGTCCTCGTTGCGGGGGTCCATTGCGTAGATCTCCTCGTGGCCCCACTCCTCCGACGCCCACCCGAAGGCACATCGCCCGCCTTCAGAGTCGTGCAGGTACATCTCCTCGGTTATCTCTATAGTCTCGTCCCGCCCATAGTTGGCGATGGTCACGAGGAAGCTCATCCAGCCTTCGTTGTCCAAGACCCAAGTCGTGGTCAAGCCTGCTAACAGCAGCACGTCTGGGTTGTTCTCCCTGAAATGGGCTGCCTCCTCCGGGGTGAACCACCCAGCCATCACAAGGTCGTAGGGTTTGCCGCTCCGGAGTAGTTCATCTTTCTTGGCGAGCCAGCTAGCGATCTTTGGATAGTTGGCAGCCTCTTCCACCGCCGGTGTCTCCGTCGGCTCCTCATCCGGTGCTTTTGGCTCCTCGGGAGACTCTTCGATGACCGGCTCTTCCCCATTATCTTGGATCGCGATGCCTACGGCTACAAGAATGATTAAGCCGGCTAAAAGTAAGACGCGTTTATCCACGTAAACTGCTCCACCGTTTGAATATTAATCGTTTATAGAACGTTTCTAGAGAAAAAGAGCCCCGGGGACTATCTCCCGGTGAGGTGCAGTATCCTGCCCTTTATCTCCATGACCCTTCGGTCGATGACGTGTTCGAACTCCTCCATTTCTTGGAGGCTGATGGGCTCCCTGCTGTGCATCTTGTAGTTGATGAAGTAGCTGAACGCCTCGGAGTATATCTTGCCGAACATGGCGCTCTCGGCGGACTCGATTATGCCCAGCTCCTCGAAACGCCTGAACGTGTTGTGGCTGAGCTCGAGCCTCCTGTCCGAGAGCTCGTCGTCTATGGCCTGCTCGACCACGCCGCGTGCGACCGCCTCCATGGTGATCCTGCACAATCCCCCGATGTTTCCATTAAAAACAATTGAGGAAACGTATACCTTACCGCTGAAACAGTGGACTCCTCGTTACCGTGGCTCGGTAACAGAGATACAGAGCCCTATACCTGAACCCATGGTCAATATATGTTGCTCAAAACCATCAAAAGCCCAGTGGATAGACGTCCATACATGAGCTACATCCCGGAGGACATCAGGCGTTACTACAACGAGTACGGGGACAAGGAGTGGAAGCGGCTGGAGAGCAGCCTCCACGGCCGCATACAGTTCGAGACGACCACCAGCGTCGTCGCCAAGTACCTCAAAGAAGGCGACTACGTCCTTGACGCCGGCGGTGGGCCTGGCAGGTACACTGTATGGCTGGCCCGGAGGGGAGCCGAAGTAACCCTCGTGGACATATCGGATGAGCAGCTGCGGATCGCACGCACGAAGATAAAGGAAGCGGGGGTGGAGACCAGCGTCAAGATTGTTAAGAGGCTCGACATCTGCGAGATGGAGGACATACCCGACCATACCTTCGACATGGTTCTCTGCCTGGGCGGCGCCCTCTCATACGTCAGGGAGCGGCACGTAGACGCCGTAGCCGAGTTGATAAGAGTCGCCAAGCCCGGTTCACCTCTAGTCATCAGCGCCATGAGCCTCCTCGGGACGTTTCACCTGATATCGACGCTCGACGCCGCCGACTTCCTCGAGAACATCGAGGACCACGTGGAGTGGACACGCGGCTCAGCGTTCCCGGACATAATTTACTCGAAGCCCGGTTCACCTGAGTGGCACACACCCATGACTCTGTACACGAGCACGTATCTCCGCGGCCTGCTTGAGGAGATGGGGTGCAGAGTAGTGGAGACCGCGGCGACGAACACGATAACCTCAGGAGAGTTCAAGGCCCCACGCATAGCGGAGAGCCCTGAAGCCGTCGAGGCGTTGATCGAGCTGGAGAAGAGTTTCTGCAGCCGCCCCGGCGTCACCGACATGGGTCAACACATCCTGGTCGCCGCCCGTACGCCGGCCTAGTCCACAGTGAAACCCTCTTTAAGCCTGGGCGCAGAAACCATAGGCGACGAGATGAACCCCAGTTTCCCTTTCGACTACCACGTCCACGAGAGCCACAGCAGAGACGCCCCAGACGCCACCCTCCAGGCCATCATCCACGAAGCCGAGAAACGGGGGATAAGAGAGATCGCGTTGACCAGCCACCTCATCGTCTCAGGCCCAGACGTATACCTCAGCGTCCAGATGGATGAACTCGACGAGTACTTCCAAGGCATAGAGGAGGCGCAGGACGACACCGACGTCGTCTTAAGGGCTGGCCTTGAGGTCGACTACTTCCCCGGCGAGGAGAAGAGGCTTGAAAAGATCATAGAAGAGCACCCCCTCGACTTCAGCCTCGGGAGCACCCACTACATCAACGGCGTCGACATAGGGTCAAGCGTAGAGGCGGGGAGCTTCTTCATGGGCAGGCCGCTGCAAGAGGCGGCTGACGAGTACTACACGGTCTGGAAGATGGCGGCGGAGAGCGGGCTATTCGACGTCCTAGCGCACCCCGACTACTGGAGAAAGTTCCTGCACACGGCGCGGAGCGAGCCAGCCGCCTTCGAGGAGTACGGCTCGGTCTACCGGGACGCCCTCCGGGTCCTCGCCGAGGAGGATGTGGGCTTGGAGGTGAACACCTCGGCTGCCAGAGCCGGGCTCACGGATTTCTACCCAGTGCAGGGCTTCCTACGGGCCGCGTATGAAGCGGGAGTGAAGACCGTCACGGTCGGGAGCGACACACACAGCCCTTCGACGCTCGGCCACCGTCTCGACGAAGCCGCGGCAAAACTGAGACAGGCGGGCTTCAAATCGATCTCGACGTTCAAGGGACGCAGAAACCAGAAGCATCAGATAGACACGCTTGACCCCAGAGTTCAATAGCCATTAACCCCAGTATCTCTCGATCACTTTGTCTCATAGACTAAGCGAGATGATCGAAGGCTTCGACCTCGTGTCCTACTACGCTGGGATAAACATGGCGTTCGCCGAGGTGGTGGGCGCCGGCTGCAAACGGCTCGCGTTGAGCTCACCCTACGACACGGAGCTGGCTGAGAAGATGATGGAGCCCACAAGGGTCGCGGCGGAGACTTACGGCGTCGATCTCAAGGTGGAGACCGATCTACTGAAGTCGAAGCTGTTCCCCGTGGACATAGCCGAGGGCAAGACCGTGATAATTATAGCCCAAGGCAGGGAGGCGCTGGACGAGTACATGAGGCTCAAGGAGATGAAGAGGGAGAGCACGGCCAGGGGACACCCGGCGGAGATGGAGTTCGACATAGCCAGAGCCTTCGGGCGTCTACTTAGCTACAGCGAGGAAAAGATAGAGGCGCTCATAGAGAAAAACGGTTAGGGGCTCGGCCTGACGCCTAGGGTGAGGTCGATGGTTGTCGTACCACTGCCCCGTATGACGGTCAGCGTGAGGATGTCGCCCGGCTTCTTGTACCTGGAGACGTAGAATATGAGGTCGTAGAAGCTGTTCATCGTCTTGCCGTCGGCGCCGATGATGACGTCGCCGCCTATGGTCATCAGCGTCCCGTCGACGGTAGCCTGTGTGTCACCTCCCCGGAGCCCCGAGTCCTCTGCCGGGCCCCCCTCGGTCAGCTCTATCACCAGCGTGCCCCTGGTGTCCCTGTCGAGTCCCATGGCCTCGGCGACGTCCGGAGTCATCTCCCTGCCAACTATGCCTATCCAGGGGTGCTGGTAGGAGCCGGTCTCGATGAGGCTGTCGATCTCGCGTTGAATGGTGTCGCTTGGGACGGCGAAGCCTATGCCGCTATACTGCCCCGTGTCGCTCAGTATCCACGTGTTTATCCCGATGACCTCCCCCCGCAGGTTAAGAAGCGGGCCGCCGCTGTTTCCGGGATTAATCGCGGCGTCCGTCTGGATGACGTCGACGATCACGTAGTTGCCTGGGGCGGAGGCCTGTCTCCCCACGGCGCTCACGATTCCCAAGGTCATGGTGTTGGCGAGGCCGAACGGGTTCCCTATGGCTACCACGGTCTCCCCGACGAGCAGTTCAGACGATGTGCCCAGCTTGACTGGTTCCAGCCGTTCAGCGGGAAGGTCAACCTGTATCACGGCCATGTCGCTGTAAGGGTCTCTCCCCACCAGCTCGGCCTCCGCGATTGATCCGTCGAGGAAGGTCACGTCGATGCTTGTGGCGTCCTCGACGACGTGGTTGTTCGTTAGTATCCTTCCCTCCTTGTCGTAGACGAAGCCGCTGCCGGTGCCTCCCCCGGAGGAGGTCTGGACGCTTATCAGGACCACGCTGTTCCTGGTGCGGTTGTAGAGCTGGGTCAGGATCAGATCATCGGTATCGGAGGGCAGTTGCCCGATCCTTATCTCCTCTTTGAGGCTGTCTATCTCGGCCTGCGCGCTGGAGAGCTGGAACCTGAGGCTGTCCAGCTCAGCGTTCAGCGCCTCGACGTCGCCGGAGCCGCCGGGCGCCTTGATGAACGTGAAGTAGCTCAGCACCCCCACGTTCATTACCATGAATATTATGACTATGACCCAGAGCCAGTTCTCCCTGCCCTGTGACCTTCCTCTAGACCCGTAGAACCCTTCGTCGCTCAAGCCTATCAATCCCCAAAGAGGAGGTGTAAGATAAAATCCTTTATGATAAATTTAATTATGATAAAGATGGGTTGACTCGTTTGTTTATTCAAACATACGATTCTAAAATTAATCGCTTTTATTAAATTATAGTTGACGCGATGAGCTTCAATAGCACAATAACCACAGAAGATAATTTTTATCCAAACAGGACGCCTAGTGTTAAGAAATGGTCAAAGCGTCCCGTGATTTCCAGGTTTTCGTTAAACCAATCGGCGCCCTATGCAACTTGGATTGCCAATACTGCTACTACCTGAAGAAGGAACACCTCTATCCGAAGGGCGAGACGTTTCAAATGTCCGACGAAACCTTGGAGGACTACATCGTCCAGCATATCGACGCTTCCCCGGAGGCAGTGATCAGGTTTTCTTGGCACGGGGGGGAACCGACACTCCTGGGCCTGAACTACTTTCGCAAGATTGTGGCGTTGCAGCGCAAGCATCGGCCCCCAAACAGGAGTATCGTCAATGGCATTCAGACCAACGGAACCCTCCTCACTGAGGAGTGGTGCCGCTTCTTCGCTAGAGAGGGTTTTGCTGTTGGGATCAGCATAGACGGCCCACCGGAGATGCATGACCTATACCGCGTAACCAAGGACCAGAAACCGACTCATGAGCAGACGATGCGGGGATATGAACTCTTACAGGAGCATGGAGTCTACACAGACATACTGTGTGTGGTGAACGCACATAACGTACAGTTCCCCCTCCAGGTCTACCGGTTCTTCAAGCAGTTGAACGCCCAATACATAACCTTTCTGCCTTTGGTCGAGCCGGACAACAAAGGCGGCGTCAGCCACAACAGCGTGCCTGCTGAGGCTTGGGGGAAGTTCCTCTGCACCATCTTCGACGAGTGGATTGACAGGGACATAGGGCGGATAAAAGTTCAGATATTCGAGGAGGCCGCAAGAACAGCCTTCAAACAAGAGCATTCACTCTGCATATTCAGGCCGACCTGCGGCGATATCCCAGTCGTCGAACACAACGGAGACTTCTATTCATGTGACCACTTCGTCGACGTCGATCATCATCTCGGGAACATCAGAGAGACTCCACTAGTCGAGCTGCTGGAGAGCCCAGAGCAGAGAGCGTTCGGGCGAGCCAAACTGGAGACCTTACCGCGCTACTGCCAGGAATGTGACGTCAGGGCCATGTGTAACGGCGAGTGCCCCAAGAACCGCTTCATCATGGCGCCGGATGGAGAAACAGGGCTGAACTACCTATGCGCGGGCTATAAACGCTTCTTCGCTCATTGTCAGCCCTTTGTCTCAGAGGTAGCCGCCCTGTGGAGGCGGCAGAACCCTGAAGGCGAGAAATGACGGCGTTCAGGCCTTCAGCTTATCTTTGAAGAAAGCTTTCGTCCGTTCCCAGGCGAGCTTGGCTGCCCCCTCGTTATACCGTGAGCCGGTGTCGTTGAAGAAGGCATGCCCAGCGCCCTCATACATGTATATCTTGTAATCCACGGATGCTTCCTTTAGAGCCGCCTCGAACGCCGGGATGCCCGCGTTGATGCGCTCGTCGTCACCGGCATAGTGTATGAGCATCGAAGCCTTTATCTTGGGGACGTCTTCAGGCGCGGGCTGTCTACCGTAGAAGGGAACCGCTGCCCGTACATCTGGAGAGTTAACGGCGACCTGGTTCGTCACTCCTCCTCCCCAGCAGAAGCCCGTGACTCCCACCTTTCCCGTCGACTGGGGATGCGTCTTCAAGTAATTCACTGCGGCGACAAAGTTCTTCGTTGTTTTCTGGCTGTCGAGTTCTCGCATCAGCGTCCTGGCCTCATCGACGTCATCTGGGGTCCCCCCTAAGGGCGAGAGGGGGTCCGGGGCGACGGCCAGGAACCCCTCTAAAGCCACACGCCTCGCGACTTCTTCGATGTGGGGTACAAGGCCCCAGATCTCGGAGATAACGACCACCCCGGGCAGCTTCTCATCCCCCTTGGGCCTGGCGTAATGTGCGAGAACATCCCCTGTCTCACCGGGATACTTGATATTCTCCACATACAGGCGCGGGTCTTCCTCTGAAACATGAGCGCACATCTATAGCTCTTCCTCCTATGATCAGGCTAACAATAATCTTATATCTATTATCTTGTTCGCAAAGACGCACCAGAGTATTCTATACAATTCTCTCGGATTTCTTATTCATAGTAATTCCAAAGTTGCATTTTCTCTTCTAAACTCGCACATCGAGCCTGTTGCAGGTCTTTCTCGTTAAATCCTGCTTCTTGAGACTCAGTCCACGAAGTGCCTGTACGTGCCCTCGGCCAGCTTCCTGTAGACCACCTCAAGGACCTCGGGCGGCGCCACCTTGAAGGTGGGCAACGTGCTCTCTCCCTGAGGCGTCCGCGTCATCTCATCTTTCTTCCACATGGTGACGGCCTCCGTCATGAGGGTGCCGGCCATGACCAGGGTCTTCCAGCAGAGGAGCTCGTAGGTGTCGCCCCTGTGGACCGGTATCACCCTCTTCACGACTATGTCCCCGGTGTCTATGTCTGGGTCGATGAAGTGGCAGGTGCTGCCGATGGGGACATCATGGTAGATGGACCAAGCCACCGACGCCGAGCCCCTCACCTCCGGCAGCAGACCCGGGTGGCTGTTAAGCATCCCGTCTGGCGGTATCTCCAATATCCTCTTCCTTAGGATCCGTGTCCCGCCCAGGACACCCAAGTCGGGCTTCAGCTCCTCTAGGAGCTCCCTGCACTGCCGCCTGTTGTGGTGGGACACCTTGTACCGCGGCACGTCCATATCCTCCAACAGCTTGGTGAAGGTAGGTGCGACCCGGTGCCCCTTGATCCTCACCAGGAACTTCTCGCGTTCCTCGTCCGCTATGGGGCTGGCCTCCTCTATCAACGCCGTGGGGGTGTGGCCGGCCTCAAGGAGCTGCATCAACATCTCCCTCCCGTAGGGGTGCTCCTCGAGGACCATGAAGACGAACCGTTTACCGCTCATGGACGCGTAAAAAGGTGGGGGACGATAAGAAGGTATCTAGAGCAGCGCCTGTGAGAGGGCGTCGCCGCAGCCGCATGCCCGCTCCTCGGGTATAAGCGGCAAAGCGTCCATTATCAGCGTCTTGAACTTCTCGCTGTTCACCCTCATGGTCTCCACGACCTCGTAGTTGCTCACGGGCTTCTCGGCCCAGACGTCGTAGTCGGTGACCATGGCTATGGAGACGTAGCACATCTCGGCCTCCCGGGCCAGAACGCACTCGGGGTACAGGGTCATGCCTATGATGTCGCAGCCCCACTGCCTGAACAGCCTGGACTCTGCTCTCGTGCTGAACCTGGGGCCCTCGATGCAGACGTATGTGCCTGTGGGGTGGAAGGGGTAGCCGTGGGCCTCCGCCTGCTCCACGAAGAGGCCGTGGAGTTGTGGGCAGATGGGGTCTGCGCTGGAGACGTGGCCCACGACGCCGCCCTCGTAGAAGGTGTCGAGGCGTTTACGGGTTCTGTCTATGAACTGGTCGGTTATGACGAAGTCGCCCGGCTTGTAGTCCTCGCGTAGGCTACCGCAGGCGCTGCTCGCCACGATCCGTTTCACGCCCAGCTGCTTCATCGCCCATACGTTGGCCCTGTAGTTGATCATGTGGGGGGGTATCTGGTGCCCCGCTCCGTGGCGGGGTATGAACGCTATGGCGCGATCCTTGTAGGTGCCGAGGGTTACGAGGCTGCTGGGGGCCCCGTAGGGCGTGTAGACCTTAACCTCGTGGGCGTCCTCGATGATCTCTGGGTCGTAGACGCCGGTGCCGCCGATGATGCCTATCTCGGCTTTCCATTCGCCAATCATGGTTAAACCATGGCGTGTGCACGATAAATGTTTCACTGCTCCATGTTTCGATATCTTTAAGGCTGTGTAGGACTCCGAGAGCAGATACCTTTGGAGAAGAGTAGGTACTACGCCGCCGTGCTGCTGGCTTCTATCTGCGTCACCTACTTCGTCGAGAACTTCCTACGCAGCGCAGCCGGCGCGTTGACGCCGGTCCTCATCCGGGAGCTGGGTATAAGCCACGGCGCCATGGGGATGCTGGTCTCGGCGTACTTCTTCGTCTACGGCCTGATGCAGCTCCCCAGCGGCATACTGAGCGACACCTTCGGGGCGAAGAAGACCATACTCGGGTTCACCGCGTTGACCGTCGTAGGTATCTTCCTTTTCTGGGTCAGCACGAGCTATGGCCTCCTATTCGCAGCCCAGCTCCTCGTGGGCGTCGGGTGCAGCACCTTCTACATCAACGCCGTCAAGCTCGTCTCCACGTGGTTCCCAGCGGACAGGAAGGCCACCGCCATAGGGATACTCAGCGCTTCGAGCGGCCTAGGCAACGCCGTCTCCTACATAGGGTTCCCCGTAGCCATGGAGGCGCTGGGCGGATGGAGGAGCCTCTACCTCGGGATGTGCGTCATACTCGTCGTCAACTGGGTGATGAACTTCTTCATCCTCAAGGACAGGGAGGAGCTTCAGACAGCCCGCCCCACCGGCCACGGCTCCATACGCGGCTCGGTCTCCGCCGTGCTCAGGGACCCAAGGATCTATCCCTTCCTCGCCGGCTACATCTCGGCGAGCACCGGCTGGGTGTTCATGAACTGGGTGACCCAGTACCTAATGGACGCCAAGGGCTTCACGTACCTTCAGGTCGGCCAGATAGCGAGCCTCGGCACCCTCGCGGGGATACCGGGGTGCATCGTCATCGCCTCGGTCTCGGACAGGCTCAGGAGCAGGAGGCTGCCTCTCGTGGGCTTCGCGGGCCTCTACACGGCGGCGCTTGCAGTCTTCTTCCTCCTGCCGGCCTCAGCGCCTCTGACCCTGTACATGGCGTTGTCGTTCACCCTCAACTTTTGCATCAGCTTCTGGGTGCTCTTCTTCAGCATGATCCCCGAGACGCTGCCGCCCGAGACGGCGTCCATAGGCCTCGGCATCGTTAACGGCGCAGGCACCATAGGGTTCAGCTTCATCGCGCCAGTGTACGGGGCGTTGGTGGACGTCACCGGGAGCTACGGCGCGTCCAACGCCATGATCCTTGGCTCAGCCGTGGTGACGCCCATAATCTTCCTTCTGTTCGTGAAGGAGTGCTACGGCATGTCCCCCGAGGAATGACCTTTTATCCGCCTCCACGATATACCGGGTAATGTCCGCCGAGGAAGCCATCAAGGCTCTGCCGAAGCTTGAGCAGCACGTCCACATCGTGGGCTCAGTCAAGCCGGAGACGTTTCTGTGGCTCATAGAGGACAGCGGGCTGGACCTGCCCTACGAGACCGTCGAGGACCTTGAAGACTTCTACGACTACGGCGACTTCCCCCACTTCCTGGAGGTCTACAGCACCGTTAACGACTCCATCACCAGGGAGAGCCACTACGAGCGGATCACGTACGAGATGATGGAGTCCCAGGCGGCGTGCAACGTCAGGCACGCCGAGGCGCTGTTCTCGGCCTGGGACCACGTGAGGCGGGGCCTGGACTACGGGTTGATGGTGGACTCCATCAACAGGGGCATAAGGAGAGCCACGAGGGACTTCGGCGTCACCTGCACCATACGGGTGGACCTCGTGAGGAACTACGGCCCGGAGATAGGTATGAAGGTGCTGGACCTCATTGGGGAGAAGGGGGACAACGTCGTCGCCATCGACACGGGGGGAAGCGAGCTAGGCTACCCCCCGAAGCCTTACAGCGGGTGTTACAGGCGGGCCCGTGAGATGGGGCTGCACACGGCGGCTCATCAGGGAGAGGGGGCCGGCGTGGACTACGTCTGGGAGTGCGTCGAGCACCTCAGCCCGGAGAGGATAGGCCACGGCGTAGCCGCCGCACAGGACCCGGAGCTCATGAAGCTGATGGCCAATAGAGGCATATCCATCGAGTCCTGCCCTGTGAGCAACCTCATGACGGGGGCGGTTGGGTCATGGGTTGAGCACCCGCTAAGGCGGTTCATCGGGCACGGAGTCAAGGTCTCCGTGAGCAGCGACGACCCGCCCATGTTCGGCACGGACATGAACAACGAGTACCTCCAGCTTCACAGGAAACTGGGGTTCACGGTTGACGAGCTGTTCCAGATAAGCCTGAACTCCGTCGAGACCAGCTTCCTGGAGCCCGAGGCGAAGGCGTCCATGCTCAGAAGGTTCACGGCCGAGTACGAGAAAATAAAATAATCCCAGGATTACTCGGAGGTCGGGAACCAAGGCACTATCCTGATCGACGGGTCGTGCAGCCCGTTGAGTATGGCGGCGTTGAGCAGCAGCGGGGTTATCGCCTCGACGAACTTGGAGTTCACCAGCGGCCCCACCTTCAGCGGCCTGAGGTTAGGGACGTCCCTTATCAGCCTAGAGACGACAGCTACCGAGACCTCGTCGTCGCCTGCGACGAGGACGTCGAGGTTCAGCACGGCGTCGATGTTGTTCAGGTACGCGGCTGGAACAGTCTGCATGGCGGAGACCACGGGGATGGGCGCCACGAGCTCCTGCACCACCTCCGCCGCCGACCTGTCGCCTTCGACGCCCATCGAAGAGAAGTAGTACAGCTTGTCCCTCCGCGTCATGGGCACAACGGTTGAGATGACTATCTGGTCCCCTGTGAGGTGATCCTTGAGATCCGATAAAGCAGGCATCGTCGCCTGCGGCGGGAAACAAACGACGACCACCTCCGCCTCCCCGATGGCGTCCTTGTTCTCCAGCCCCGTGATAGACCCCTTCATCTCGTTCTGGTAGAACCCCTGCGCCAGTCTCCTCAGCCGTCCAGCGATCTCTTGGGCCTTCCCGAGGCTTCTCGACCCGATATAGATGTCGTGGTTTAGAACCCATCTGCTCGTCAGGCCGGTCCCCATGCTGCCCGTTCCACCGAGGATGCATATCTTCATTTTTCCCTCAGCCTGCCCCCAATTGAATAGGGTTAACGAATCGAGGAAGATAAACCGTGTAGATTTTCAGTCAACAGTTAAAATGCGCTTATTGTTGGATTAACCTTAAGTATAGTAAACTATCCATAGTTGCAGAGGTGCAAGAAACTCAAGGAAAATAAACCCCACAAGTACCCCTTGGACGAGAAGGTCCTCGTGACCTGTGGGCTGCCCTACGCGAACGGGCCCATGCACATAGCGCATCTCCGGACGTACGTACCCGGAGACGTTTTCGTAAGATACCTGAAGAAGCTGGGACAGGACGTGGTGTTCTTCTGCGGGAGCGACACCCACGGAACCCCCATAACGGTGAAGGCCGAGGAGCTGGGGGTCACCCCCCAGGAGGTCGTGGAGACATACCACAACCACTTCAAGACCATCCTGCCCCGGATGGGGATCCGTTTCGACAACTACGGCAGCACAGACCACCCCCTCAACCATGCCCGGACACGGGAGATCGCCCAGAAGCTGCTCGACAACGGGTACATCTACCCCCGAAACGTGACCCTCCCCTACTGCCCCAACTGCCAGAGGTTCCTCCCCGACAGGTACCTCAGAGGTACCTGCCCCCACTGCGGGGCAAGCGCCCGAGGAGACGAATGTGACCAGGGATGCCAACGCTACCTGGAGCCAGGGGAGCTCCTGGACCCCCACTGCAGCATATGCGGCGCCAAGGCCGAGATGAAGGAGACCCGCCACTACTTCCTGAGGCTCACAGCCTTCGAGGACTTCCTCAGAGGGTTCCTGGACGGGCTGGACGGCACAGACATCGCCAAGAACTACGCCAGGCAGTGGCTCGAACAGGGACTCCAGGACTGGAACATCACCCGGAACATCGAGTGGGGCATCAAGTTCCCCGGCGACGAGAGCCTCGTGCTCTACGTCTGGTTCGACGCCCCCATAGGCTACATCAGCAGCACGGAGGAGTGGGCACAGCGTACAGGCGGCGACTGGATGCACTACTGGAAGGGGCCTGGGAAGCTGATCCACTTCATAGGCCCCGGCATAGTCTACCACCACTGCCTCTTCTGGCCCGCGATGCTCAAGGGCTCAGGCTACAGCGTCCCCGACGCCATAGCCGCCTCGGGCACCATGAAGGTGGAGGGGCACGTGTTCAGCAAGAGCCGCGGCTACGTGGTCTGGGTCGACGAGGACTACCTCGCCAACGGATTGGACCCCGACGCGCTCAGGTACTACATCGTCAGCTACACGGGTCACACCCGGGACCTCGACTTCAACTGGAGCACCTACGGCGACAAGGTGAACAAGGAGCTCGTGGGAAGCCTCGGCAACTTCATCTACCGCAGCCTGCTCTTCGCCCACCGCAACTATGGGTCAGTCCCCGAGGGAGCCGTGGACGCGGAGGCTAGGCAGATGGTCGAGGAAGCCGTCGAGACCATCAGGGACGGCCTCGACGAGTACGAGTTCAAGAAGATATGCGACGCCTTCCTCGGCCTAGCGGACTATGGGAACAGGTACATCCAGGCTTACGAACCCTGGAAGCTGGTCAAGGAACGCCCCGAGGAAGCAGCCCAAGTGATCCACAACTGCGTCTGGCTGACCAAAGCCATAGCGGTCCTCATGGAGCCCGTCCTGCCCTTCAAGGCCGAGAAGGTTTATGAGCTTCTAGGCTTAACCCGGGACCAGCCCCTGGAACAGGCGTTGACGCCCCTAGAAAAAGGTGCTGAACTAGGCAAACCAGAGCCGCTCTTCCAGCAGGTACCAAGCGACGAGATCGAGGCCCTCGAGGAAGCCATGATAATACGTATAACGCGGGCGAAAGGATAGGATACGAGAACCCCTTGAAGATCAAGCTCGACCTCCACGTCCACTCCGTCCACTCCAGGGACAGCGTGAACACCATCGACACCATAACGCACCGCATCAAGGAGGCCGGGTTCCAAGGCTACGCGCTGGCCGACCACGACACCATAGAAGGGCTACCCGAGGCACTCGAGAAGAAAGGCGACCTGGTGGTGGTTCCGGCTCTCGAGGTGACGGCGCGCGGCGCACACGTCCTCGCGCTGGACCCCAACGAACTCATCCCCAAGGGCCTCAGCGTAGTCGAGGTCGTCGAAAAGATACATGAGCAGGGGGCGACGGCGGTCCTTGCCCACCCCTACGGCCTCCCGCGGAGCTGGGTCTCCATCAACGACACGAAGAACGCCGACCTTGACGCCGTGGAGGTGGCCAACAGCGCCCAGTTCCCCTACGGCTACATATGCAGCCTCAACAGGAAGCTAGCCGAGGAGCTCAACCTACCGGTGACGGGTGGAAGCGACTCCCACATACCGGACACCCTTGGGAGAGCATACACCATCATCGACACGCCGTCCCCCGAGCTATGCGACATCATTGACTCCATAAGGAAAGGAATGACCGAGGTAGGTGGCTCAGGCATAAGCATCCATGAGCGATACAAGAAACTTTTAAAAATAGGGTAAGGGGACCGCTACTTCCAGCTTGACTCGATGTCGTAGAGCTCGACGCCCAAGTCGATGTGCTTCTCGGGTCCGGCGAAGGGCTCCATGTCGTATAGCTTGATGTTCTTCAACCCAAATCCTCCGTGCTTTTGTTCCTTCACTATTTTTCTGTCTAAGGCGACGGCGATCTGGTGGCTGAGCCTCGGCTTGATGATCTCGCCCAGGGTTGTTATCACGGCGGCGTTCACGTTTACCATGAACCCCCGGAAGTTGGTGGCTAGCCCGTCTATGAAGCCTGTGACTCTGACCATGGCTTGTTTTATCTCTGTGTAGAAAGTGTTGGTCACCCATGTGTCTTTGGCTGCGTCGACTTTCGTGTACGTGTCTAGGTCGACGCCTTGGCGCTGCAGGCTAAGCGCCTTTCCAATTAAAACCATGTCTCTTTGTTCTCCCCCATTATTGCGCCTTTTGATATTATCATACACAGCCTTGTTTTGTCTCAGCTAGGCGTGTGTATCGGCAGCGACATAGGAATATAATGCATTTCTAATAACATCTGGGAATGCCTCGACATTCACTGTTTATTTAAAGGTATAAAGTTGCTCTCAACTTTTTAGAACAAATTTAAATACTCTCAACTTATGAGAATAACTTCTTCCTCTGGCAATAAAATGAAGCCCATAGACATTACCTAAAAAAATAAACTATCTACAACGTTACGTCATATTTTAACAGAATTAATAAAACCGTTCTCATTCAAACTCATTTAAATGATTTATAAAAAAGAGGATATTAACCGAAAGAGAAAGGATCAACGAAACTAATCCATTTAAAAACACGACGCGTCCGCACCGTTTAAAACACACCAAGCTTAACCAATCAGGAACAAACAGATGCCCAACATCTACGTGCGATCCTATGGGTGCAGCGCTAACACCGCCGACGCAGAGATAGCGAAAGGGCTGCTTCAGGAGAAGGGGTATGGACTAGCCCAAACACCGGTGGACTCGGACCTCAACATATTGCTCACATGCATAGTGAAGACGCCCACGGAGAGGAAGATCACAAAATGCATTAAGCGGCTGTACGAGTCTGGGAAACCGCTTATCGTGGCTGGCTGCATGCCGAAGGCCATGCAGAGTCGCGTAGAGGAGGTGACGCCGGGGGCATCAATGGTTGGGCCTGACGACATAGAGCACATAGTTGAGGCGGTGGAGAAGACGCTCCATGGAGAAAAGGTGGTATACGTCGAAGGGGAGCCCACTGATAGGACCTGCCTCCCAAGGGTCCGGGCCAACAAGCTCATACACATTGCACCGATCTGCAGCGGATGCCTGGGAAACTGCAGCTACTGTATCGTCAAGTACGCCAGGGGCAGACTCTGCTCCTTCCCATCCGAGAAGATCGTCGATGACGTGCGTAGAGCCGTCGCCGATGGCTGCAGGGAGGTGTGGGTGACGGCGGAGGACGCCGCCGCGTATGATCACGAGGGAACCACTCTGCCCATGCTCCTCGACGAGATCACGGGCGTTGAAGGCGAGTTCCGGGTGAGAGTCGGCATGATGACCCCCAACAGCGCGTTGCCTGTCCTCGACGAGCTGATCGAGTCCTATGGAAACGAGAAGGTGTACAAGTTCCTGCACGTCCCGGTTCAATCCGGCAACGACCTGGTTCTCAGGAACATGCGCAGAAGATACACCGTAGAGGAGTTCAAGGAGCTCGTCACGAGGTTCAGGGACGCCCACGAGTGTCTCGGGGTGTCGACCGACATCATCTGCGGGTTCCCCGGCGAGACCGAGGAACAGTTTCAGGACTCACTAGATCTGATCCGGTGGCTTCGGCCAGATGTCCTGAACATATCCCGATACTGGGAGCGCCCAGGGACGGAGGCCGCGGCGATGCCAGGCAGGCTCCACGGCAGAGAGACCAAGGCGCGTTCGAGGAGGCTAACCAAGATGTGGAAGGAGCTCTCCGTCGAGACGGGTATGCGTTGGATCGGGTGGGAGGGCATTATACTGCTCGACGAGAACGGAAGAGACGGAACCAAGGTGGGCCGTAACCACGCATACAAGGCGGTGGCCGTGGACACCGACGCTGAGCTCGGTGAGTTCGTCAAGGTCAGGGTGACAGGAGCAGGCGTGGGGTTCCTCGAAGCAGAGATCGCATGATTTATTGCCCCAGCGGATCGATGATCAACCGTGAACACTATGAAGATAGCAGTCGCATCTTTCAGCCACGAGACCTGCACCTTCTGCCCGAGGCCCACCACGGTGGACGACTTCGAGGCCGGAGGAGTGCATCACGGCGAAGATGTCATGGAGTCTAAGAGGGGCATACCCAGCTACATCAACGGCTTCATCAAGGCCGCCGAGGAGGAGGAAGACGTGGAGTTGGTAGGCATACTCGCCGCCTCCAGCAGCCGCGGCGGCTCCAGCGGAAGCTGGCTCACCGAGGAGTGCTTCGACAAGTACAGCCTCGGCATAGCAGACGGCCTAAGGGAGGCCGGGGAGGTGGACGGCGTGCTCCTTGCGCTCCACGGAGCCATGGCCGCTACGGGCTACCCCAGGCCAGAGGCGGAGATAGTGCGCAGGGCCAGGGCCGCAGTCGGGGACGCACCCATCATGGTGACGCTGGATCTCCACGCCAACGAGGACAGCGAGCTGACCGACGCCGCCGACGCGGTGTTCATCCTCAAGACCTACCCCCACGTGGACTCGGAGGAGATAGGCTACACCGCCGCTAGGTGCATGATTGAGACCGTCAGGGGCGGGTTCAAGCCCACCACGGCCATAAGGAAGCCCGGCGTGATGACCCCCAGCGTCTACCAGGGCACAGGCGAGTCCCCGGCCAAGGAGATCATGGACCGGGCCCGGGAGTGGGAACGCAGGGAAGAGAACTGCTACTGCGTCAGCGTCGCCTTCGGCTTCGCGTACGCCGACGTACCGGACGTCGGCGCCACAGTGATCGCCGTGACCGACAACGACAAAGCCCTCGCCGAGAGGATCGCGGAGGACGTCTCAGGCTACATATGGAGCCTGCGTGAGCCCTTCGCAGGAAAAAAGCTGCCCAAGACCAGGGAGGGGGTGGCTGAGGCCATCAAGTTGGCAAAGGCGGGTAAGACCCCGGTCATCGTGGCCGACCACAGCGACAGGATGGGCGACAGCACCCACATCCTTAAGGAGCTCATCGAGCAGGGGGCGACCGACTTCTGCGTCGCGACCATAAGCGACGAGGCAGCCATAAAGAAGCTGGGAAAAGCGAAGGTCGGAGACAAGGTCGACGTGAAGGTGGGCGGGCACGCCGACTGCTACTCCGGTGAACCAGTAGAGATCAAGGGCACCCTAGAGTACCTCGGCGACTGCAACTACGTCCACACGGGCCCCATGAGCAGAGGCGACACGAAGAGGCTGGGGGTGACCGCGGTGCTGGGCTTCGGCGAGAACAACCACGTCATAATCACCCCGACGCTCCACCAAGTGCTCGACGACGCATTGTTCCCCGCGGTAGGTCTGAGCCTCGACGATCTGAAGATCGTCGCCATAAAGTCCCGCGTCCACTTCAGGGCCTTCTACAACGACGCCGCGGGCAGCATCGTCGTGGTCGACGCGCCGGGCCTCGGTCCGGCGGACCTCAGCCAGCACACCTACAAGAACATACCCAAGGATATTTACCCCATCGGCGAGAAGTGGAAAAAATAACCCTCTTTTCTTCAATCTAGAAGGGTGGGCCGAACCCGGCTCCGCCTAGGCTGATGCCAAGCAGCATGCCTAACACGATGAGGACCGCTGTCATGATGACCACTGCGAGGACAGATATCACTACGGCGTTCCCCCACCCAGTCTCATAGTAGGTCTTCACCAGGTACAGGTAGGCGACTAGCTGGGCCAGGGACCCGACGCCGCCTCCCACAAACTCACCTATGACGGCGTTCACCACTGTGCCTAGGATGCCTATCCACACCGCGTCCATGAACCTCGCTTTATCGCCTCCGACTATCCATTTGCCGGCCAGCCAGAGGAACGGCGCCGTCACGATGCTCCCCACCACGACTCCGATGATCAATCCGATTAGACTCAAAGAAACACCAGAGAATATGTAAACGCCCATCAATTTAAACAGCCCCTTCCTGAACGACGATTCGGTGATTTTTTCTACCCAGAGACAGACATGAGTGTGAGGTATCTGGTTGAAGGTAAACGCAGCTAACGGCTTGGTCAGGATATTGAAGAAGGAGGGGGTCGGTTGGGTCAGCACCTTCCCTACTCACGTCTTCGGGAACGCCTGCGGCGAGGAGGGTGTCAAGAACTTCATGGTGAGGGACGAGCGCTACGCCGTCGCCGTGGCGGACGGCTTCAGCAGGGTGAGCGACGGCAAGGCCTTCGGCGTCTGCAGCGTCATGGGCGGAGGGAACGCGGCCGGGACCCAGATGGCGTACGGCGCACTGGCACAGGCATACGAGGACTCCGTGCCCCTGCTGTGCCTGACAGACGGCGTCTCACCGTCGGTGTACGGCCGAGAGAGGTTCAACATAGAGGACGCGTTCCGGAGCGTGACCAAGTGGTGCGGCTACATAAACAAGGCGGAGCGGGTGCCCGAGTACATGAGGAGGGCCTTCACGCAGCTCAAGACAGGTAGGCCGTCCCCCGTATTGCTGAGCCTCCCGAGGGGGCTCGGCCAGTACGACGAAGAAGAGTTCGCCTACAAGCCTGTCCAGGGCTGGAGGTCCCAGGGCGACCCGAGGGACGTTGAGAAGGCGGTGAAGGCTCTCAGGGCGGCTCGCAGCCCGCTGCTCTGGGTCGGCCAGGGCGTGTTTAGCTCAGACGCGTGCAGGGAGCTCCGGGAGTTCGCGGAGCTGGCCCAGCTTCCCGTGCTGACGACGCTGAAGGCCAAGAGCGTCTTCCCCGAGGACCACCCGCTGTCCCTGGGAGTCAGGGGTGAGCCGGCTGAGAGGTTCCTCAGGAAGGCGGATCTGGTGCTGGCCGTGGGCGTGGGGTTCACGCCCAGCCACTTCATGCACGCCATCCCCGACGCGGCAGGCAAGAAGATCATCCAGTGCACGGTAGACGAGTCCGACGTCAACTGCGACTACACGGTGGACCACGTGGTCTTGGGCGACGCGAAGCTCGTGCTCCGTCAGCTCGCCGCCGAGCTTGAGAGGCAGGGGGCGCCCAAGAAGAACGAGGCTCTGGTCAAGGAGATCGAGGACTCGTGGAGGGTTCTCCACGAGAAGTACGGCCCGTGGATGGAGTCCAGCGAGAGGCCGGTCAACCCGTACCGGGTCTACGCCGAGCTGATGAACGTGCTGGACATGGAGAACAGCTTCGTGACCCACGAGTCCGGCAACACCAGGGACCAGCTGAGCACCGTCTACAGGGCCAGGGTGTCCCACGGCTTCCTCGGCTGGGGCAACGTCTCCACCCTAGGCTACGGCCTGGGGGCCGCCATGGGGGCCAAGCTGGCGATGCCCGGGAGGCAGGTGATCAGCGTCACGGGGGACGCCGGCGTCGGCTACCAGATGGGCAACTGGGAGGCCATGGTCCGAAACGAGATGGGTATAACCACCATCCACGTAAACAACGACGGTTTCGGCGGCTACGGCCCAGGGTTCTGGGGACCCGGCCACAGCCCATACACCTCCGAGGTCACCAGCCACGAGGTCCAGAGCAGCGCCAAGGTGGCGGAGGGCCTCGGCATCCAAGCGGAGAGAATAGAGGACCCGGACGAGGTCGCCCCAGCGCTGAAACGGGCGCTGAAGGCTAACTCAGGCAACAAGCCGGCGTTCATCGAGGTGATATGCAGCAAGCACCCGGTCTACGGGGGCTGGATACGGGAGTAGTCCACCTTCTTTTTCCTGGATACCCCCCTCAAAACAACCAAGCCGGCGACTGCGGTCAACACCACGACGATGGCTGAGTTCATGACGAGAAGCTTAGAGCTCGTCGACTGGGTGATGGGTTGGTCTCCGACAACCACCATGGTGTTGGTGGTCACCATCGGTAGGAACGAGCTGAGCGTCGTCGTGTAGACGCCGCCCCCCTGGTAGGCACAGGTCTCGCCGTTCACGGCGACCACGGCGTCCGTCACAGGCGCGTTATCCGAGTCGTAGCTGAGGGTGTACGTCACCTTGAGCGTCCCCGGCATCAGCTGGGTGACGCTCTCCCTGACTGACACGGTGTCGTAAAGGATGCTTCCCTCCTCCGTCGTGAAGCAGCTGAGTCCATAAAGGTCGTCATCCATGGACCCGACCCTGTAGGTCTTGAATCCGGTATGGTCGGCGTACTCTAGCTCATAGCTTCCCTTGAAGGATGAGCCGTCGTAGGCGTAGACCCCTATCATGGCGGGCTCCTTCATGTATGATTTCAGGATGCGCGTTATGGGGTTCTCAAGCGTGAAATCAACCCGATCCCAGACCACGGTCAAGTCGTCGGTCTCCACAGAGTCTATGTCGTAGAGGCTTCCATGCGCCTCGGTGACCGTGAACGTATAGTCGCCGACGTCCATCCTCCTGATCGACTCTGCGTTGAGCTCCACCTCCCCCTCCATAAGCGGAGTGCCGTCGTACTCGTAGTAGGCGTTATACTCTACGTTTACCTCCTCGCCGACGTCGACCCGTGTGTCCGGGGTCTCGATGTCCACTTTGACTCTGTCCCATATTACGTCGACGGAGTTGGACTCGAAGGTGTCCAGGAACCATTTCTTGTCCATCACCCGCCAGACGGTGATCTCGTTTTCCCCCACGACATCCTTGCGGGTGGCTGTGAAGGATATGTCCCCCGAGAACTCCGAGTCGTCGTAGGCGTAGCGGGCAGTGCATCTGATCTCCGCTTCATCGCCGACGTCTATCCTGGTGTCCTCGACCTCGATCTCGACCAGCACCTTGTCGAAGATCGCGTCAGCGGTGTCGGTCGTGAACTCGGTTATCCCGTTCCTCCAATCCATGATGGACTCCACGGTGTACCTGTAGCGGCCCAACTCGTCCTTGACCAGCGTGTCGTTGAGCGTTATCTCTCCGAGGAACGGCTTGAGGTCGGACTCATAGTGGGCGAGGTACTCTATCTTGGCCTCTCGTCCGGGATTGTACCGTTTCCTCGGGCTGTATAGGTCCACCTTCACCCTGTCCCAAGTGATTTTTACTATGTTGCCGTCGAACGCCTTGATTCCATATTGTGGATCATTGATTGAGACCACCTTCACGCCTCTTCTACCGATGAAGTCGAAGCTATCAGTGTAGTTGAGGTGGACCGTGCCCGTGAAGGTCTCGTAGTTTGAGGCGTAGTAGGCGTAGACTATCATGTCGGGCTCCTCTCCGATGGTGGTTCTCTCGTATTCAGGGATCAAAGTGATCTGTACTTCGTCGAAGATGCATGTTGGGGGGTCTTCATCGAGCTGCACGGTGTAGGGGTTGCCGTTGTAGCTCACGTAAGAGATCATCCACTCCTTGACGTACGGGGTATTGCGGGTGTCTGTGAATATAACCC
Organism: uncultured Candidatus Bathyarchaeia archaeon; assembly: GCA_964618045.1. GTDB lineage: Archaea > Thermoproteota > Bathyarchaeia > TCS64 > TCS64 > RBG-16-57-9. The sequence goes on from CAZTZC010000007.1 coordinate 25,609, forward strand.
ACCCATCCTCCCATATGAGACGACTCTGGCTGTCTCCGACGATGTATACGGTCCCATGGGAGAGAGGCTGCCCCGTGTCGGTCCACTCGAGCCTGAACCCGACAGTGACCTCTTGGCCCACATCGACTCGGTCGTCAGACACGTAGCACTGGGTCACCGTTATGTCGGCGTCTTCTCCGTACGCGACTGCTGAGCCACCCAATACGGTGAACAGTATCACTAGACCTAGTGTTAGCAGTAGGGACCCGCGTTTAGGCATCGTCTACTCGTTGTTAGTCGGTTTTATAATGATTGAGTAAGCCTGATATCGAGGATTTACCGGTGCTTTATACTATATATTAGGGATTCATGAAAGGGTGTTGTTTTCATAAATAAAGGGATGGATCTCGACGTATGTTATTTCAGCATCTTTCCCTGTATCTCTAGGAGGCGGTCTACCTCCTCCTCGGTGTTGAAGAAGTGGCACGAGACTCTTATTCCGCCTATGCCCGCCGCGTACCTGTGGGCGATGATTATGTCGTTCTTTTTGAGTTTGTCGTAGACCATCTGGTTCTTTTCGAAGCTCCCGGTGTTGTACGTCACCAATCCGCCGCGTTCACCGGGTTCGTCTGGGGTGTTTATCTTGACTGGCTGCTCCCGCAGCCCGTCTATGAGGCGCTGGCTGAGCATGGATGTCCTTTTCTGGATGTTTTTGGTGCCTAGCTGGTTGAAGTAGCTGAGGCATGCGTGGAAGCCCCAGGTGAACTCCTCGCTGACGCAGCTTCTGTTGTATTTCCGTGCGTCGGGGTAGAGGGCGCCGCTGTAGGACTCGATGTTGTCGTGGCCGGGCTTCTCCCATGGGGCGCCGTCCCTGAACGCCTCCTCCACGTTGCCGTAGTTCATGTATGTTGGCTGGAAGACGTCGTGGAGGCTCTTCTTGACGTAGAGGACGCCGGTCATGGCTGGGCAGCAGAGCCACTTCTCGCTACCGAAGGTGAAGAAGTCGACGTCCTCGGAGTTCACGTCGACGTCTACGGCTCCCACCGCCTGGTAGGCGTCGTTGACCACGTAGGCGCCGTGGCTGTGGGCGATCTCGCTTATCTCCCTCATGGGGTACCTGACGCCGCTGGTCCACTCGACCTCGCTCATGCTCACCACACGCGTCTTGTCGTCTATCGCCTTCTCGAAGTCGCTGGCGTCGATGACGCCGTCCCTGTGCCTTATGCGTCTGATCTCGACGCCCTGGAACCTGTAGGGCATCCAGACGTAGACGTTGGACTGATAGCCAAGGTCTGTGACGACGACGTTCTCACCCTTCTTGGGCTTCATCATGGAAGCCACTGTGTTGAGGGCTTGGCTCACCCTGTTGACCCAGCATGTCTCCTCGGTGGAGACGTTGAGCATCTTGGCGGCCTCCATGGCCGCGTCCGGGGGCTTGACGTTCTCCTCGTTGATCCTGCGCCTCCACCACTCCTCTGTGGCATCGTGTACACGCTTCAGCGTGGGGCCGTGGGCGGCGCTGTTCATGTAGGCCTTGGATTTGAGGACCGGGAACTCGGCTCTCACTTTCTCTATGTTCTTACCTATGTCCATCGAGAATCCTCTTCGGCTATACTTGTGCGTCTAGGTAGAAATGGTTGACGATTAAATTAGCGGGCTTAGAGGATTTACCTATTTTTTTTCGGTGAATGGATACGGTATGGGGTCCGGACCCTCCGGGAGGTGGAGACGTGAAGAACCCTCTTGGACTCTCCCTTTTTTCGATTTTTCACAACGAGGCAAAATTTTGTCTTATGACTTTCTCAAAGCCTGTGAGAGTACTGAGAATGGAAGCTAAGCATATCAATAAAGGACAGATAGATTGCGAGAAATAAATCACGTTTATTTATTAATTGTAACTGAATTTATTTGATGGTTCAGATTTGCCCCTCTTGTAAAAAACTAGTATCCGACGAAGACACCGTATGCCCTTACTGTAATAATCTCTTAAACTCAGAGAACAAGATTTGTCCCTTTTGTAAAATACAAATATCAGATGAAGATACCGTATGCCCTCACTGTAATAGTCTCTTAATTTACGAGTATCCGAAACAAATTACGGCTGAAAGAAACAAAGTTTTGTTTCCCATAGGCTTCATACTTCTATTTGCCGCGGTTTTCTACTCGATATTTCAATCGAGGTTCAATGATCTTATGCACGGAATGTTTTGCATTGCCTGGTTAACTGGATTCGCCATCTTTTGTGTATATATCGGTAAGGGAGACAGAGATTTCTGGTGGGGAAAATAGATCCAGCCATGTGGTCGATGATTTCGATGACCCGCATCTCATAATGTCCTGGGGAGTTTGTGGCGGGCCCGGGGGGATTTGAACCCTCGACCCCAGGCTTAGGAGGCCTGTGCTCTATCCATGCTGAGCTACGGGCCCGCGCACCACTCTAATATTTCCCGGTTTTTAAGAGTAGCTCTACGGACGTTGGCTCCCTTTTAGGTAACTCTCGTCCCGTGGAGGGGATGGTTGGGTACACACCGTAAAACCAAGTGTCGCAGGGGCTTGGTTTTAACAGGAGAAGATCAACGTATCAACGCCTCAATAAGGTGAGACGTTCTTAACAGCGGAGAGTCAATAAACGGGTGCCGATCTTATAAAACAACTGTACCCGTTTGCTTTACCGTGAAACAGAACCAACATATATACTGCAGATACATTATGGTTTTGCCCGAATGGGAGCGGACCCACGGTCAAAGAAGCGAAAGGCCGAGGACCCGCGGAGCCGAAGAGATGGGCTTCCAAGTACTCGCTGGGCTTTGGCTCGGAGAGCAACTGCATCTCAAGGCAAGACCGTTCGGGCACCTCGCGTTTTATTGAAAAAAACTTCTAAATAATGTTCTTCACTTCAAACATAAGGCTGGAACCGGAAAGGTTGACAAACGGGTGGTAGACTATAAAGTAAGAGACCGGTTAATATCATCCGCCGGACAGTGGAGTAAATATGTCAACCCTGTCTCCCTCCTGAAGGACGGCGCTGGTGCTCATGGCGACGCCGTTCACCAGCGTCACCACGACGTCCTTAACCGGTACACCTAGTCTCTCGTTGAGCGTCTCAAGCGTTATTCCATCCGGCAGGCTCATCAACGCCTTGGAGCCACCCGTGTCAAGGAGCTCCCTCAGATCGCCGTGTAGCCTGACATGGACCTGTATCAACGCTCAGCCACTCTCATCCCTAAGAAACGTGTTTGGGATATCTAATTTGCTGTGACCACACTTTTGCCTAGTTACCATGATATTTTATGTAAAAAATGCTTTATTGGACGAGGGTACAGAAGACCCTTGTGATTGATTATTGAGTAGACCCGTTTTAGTTACGAAGCCTTGGGTGGTCCGAGACTACATGAAGTGCAGCGGATGCAGGCTCTGCGAGATCGCCTGCAGCATGAAGCATGAAGGCAGAGTATGGCCGGAGGCGTCAAGGGTCAGGGTATTCATGCTGGTGCCCGGCGCCGAGGCTCCCCACCTCTGCGCCCAGTGCAGCGACTACCCCTGTGTATCAAGCTGCCCCGTAGGCGCCCTCTCGGTCGACGACGAGACGGGGGCCGTCCTCGTGGATGACGAAAAATGCACCTCCTGCGGCGCCTGCATAAAGGCCTGTCCGGGCGAGGTGCCCCACCTCCACCCAGAGGGAAACCGCGTCGTCATCTGCGACCTGTGCGGCGGCGACCCCGAGTGCGCCAAGGTCTGCGTCGAGGCAGGCTACGGGGCTCTCTCAAAGGGGACGAGGACCTCATCAAAGAACTACGATCTCTACGCGATAAAGCCGGAGGAGATCACCAGGAACCTGGTGGTAAACCTCTACGGCGAGAAAGGGGAGGAGCTCTACAGATGATACCCGGCTACAACGGCAGGATCGCCGAAGTGGATCTCACCACGGGTGAGATAAGCGACATTTACCCCGACGAAGAGACTCTCAGGAAATACATCGGGGGCAGGGGCTTGGCGACGAAGATACTCTGGGACAGGCTCGGGAAGAGGTGGGCGGAGGTGGACCCCCTCGGCCCTGAGAACCTGTTAACCGTTTTTACGGGGCCTCTGACCGGCTACATAAGCGGTACCAGGATATGCGTGTCTGGGAAGTCCCCTGCCTCGAATGGGATCGTCGGCTCGACGGCGTCTGGTGAGTTCGCCCTCGAACTGAAGTGCGCAGGGTTCGACGGCGTCATCGTGAAGGGTAGATCCGAAAACCCGGTCTACATACTCGTCACGGATGGTCAGGTTGAGATAAGGGACGCCTCCAAGCTCTGGGGGCTCGACGGAAAAGAAACAGTGCTTACCATAAATGAGGAGGTTAGAGCGCTTCTTGAGGAGCGAAAGCCGGAGTTTGGGCTCTGGAAGGAGCCGGCTCTGATCTATACAGGGCCAGCAGGAGAGAACATGGTCAGGAACGCGGCCGTCATGCAGAAATGGTCTCACGCCTGCGGCTATGGCGGATACGGTGCCGTCATGGGCTCGAAGAACCTGAAGGCCGTCGTGGCTAAAGGCACGGGTCCCCTGCCCGACGTAGCACAACCAGAGGAGTTACCGCTTCTCTGGGAAACAACCAAGGAGGTGGGTTTCTCTGATCCTCATAGAAACTTCTGGGGGACAGGCGCGGGGGGCTACTCGGTGGGAGCCGAAGCCTCAGCCGAGCCTGTGAGGAACTGGCAGGACGAGTGGCACGACGAGAAGAGCATAGGCGTGATCAACTTCGAGACCAGGAACTGGGTGAAGCGATACTGGAGCGACTACGGCTGCACCAGGGCGTGCATGAAGCTTGCCGTAGTGAAGGTGGGCCCATTCAAGGGTGCCATAACCGACAACCCGGACTATGAGCTCGAGGCTTACTGCGGAGCCAACCTCGGGATATTCGACTCCGACGGCGTGGTCTACGTAGCGACGGTCATAGACGACCTGGGCCTAAGCGGGATCAACAGCGCCAACACCATGGGTTTCGCCGCCGAGCTCTACCAAAGAGGCATACTCACCGAGGAAGACCTCGAGGGCATAAAGCCGGTATGGGGGGACGCCAAGGCCATGGGAGATCTCGCCCGGCTCATCGCCGAGAGGCGGGGCATAGGCGACATCCTGGCTGAGGGAACGTATAGGGCCGCCAAGGCGATCTCCGAGATGAAGGGCGTCGACGTGACCAAGTACACCGTGCAGTTCAAGGGCATCGAGGTCGGGGCCCACGGCATCAGGACAGGTAAGCACTTCCCGTACCTTGGGTACGCCACCTCCGTTCAGGGAGGCGACCACACGTCGATACCGAGGCCGCCCATGAGCGAGGCGAATAGCGCCATCGGGGACACGATGGTCATCTGCACCATGGGGACGCCGAGGGGGGCTCCAGACCTGGTGTGGAGGTACTTGAAGGTGGTCACGGGCTGGGAGATGACCCAGGAGGACTGGATGAACGTCAACGGTAGACGGATAATACAGATCCAGAGAGCAGCCCTGTTGCTCGGCGGCCCCGACGTATTCTGGGACCCCGTGGTGGACGACGACAACCCCGAAAGGTGGTACGAGCCCCTCCCCAACGGCCCCTACAAGGGTCTTGCGCCCGACAGGGACGATGTGATGGAGATGAGGAAGACTGCCTACGCTGACATGGGGTGGGACGAGAGGGGTATCCCCACATCGGAGGAGCTGAAAAAGCTGGGCCTACAGGACGTTGACGCGGTGTTGAAGCCGCTGAGACGTTAACCTTTTTCTATCCCAGACGTTTCTGGCACATCACATTTTCTATGGAAATCAGGCTCGTAGAACCGCCTAAATATCCACAGTGTTACCCAGTATCCATGTCTTTCACCACTAGACCCGTCGTTATGTGCTCCAACGGCATGGTCACAAGCACCCACTACCTGGCCTCCGTGGCTGGGCTCAATGCGCTTCAGGATGGCGGCAACGTCGTCGACGCCGGGGCCACCATGTGGTTCTGTCTCACGCTGTTGAAGCCTCACCTCGTGGGGCCGGCGGGCGAGGTCCCCATACTGCTCTACTGGGCGGACGAGGAGAAGGTCATCGCCGTCAACGGCCAGGGCCCGGCGCCCATGAACGCCACCATCGACTGGTTCCTAGGGCAGGGGTATCCCATGATCCCTGAAGACGGCTTCACCCCCGCGGTGGTCCCGGGCTCCTTCGACGCGTGGCTCATAACCCTCGAGGAGTACGGCACATTCACCCTGGGGCGGGTCATGGAGCCTGCGCTGCGCATCGCCAGAGACGGCTTCCCCGTCTACCCCACGCTGAAGGCTTTCCTGGAGAGGAGTAGAGACAGGTTCCTGTCAGAGTGGCCCGCGTCGGCCGAGACGTACCTGGCTGGGGGCAGGGTGCCGGAGATCGGCCAGCTGCTGCGGAATCCCGGCTGGTACAACACCTTCAAGGAAGTCGCGGGCGTCGAGTCTAGGGCCGGTTCAAGGTCGGCGGGGCTCGACGCCGCCCGCAAACACTTCTACGATGGGCCCATAGCCCGGGCTATCGTGGAGTTCACCCAGAGCTTCAGGTGCAGAGACGTATACGGGAAAGAGAACCCGGGCCTCATTACCTTGGAGGACTTCCAGCGCTACGGCGCCCGCTTCGAGGAGTCCGTCACCGTAGACTACAGAGGACTCGACGTCTACAAGTGCGGCCCATGGTGCCAGGGACCCGTGTTCCTCCAGCAGCTCAACCTACTCGAAGGCTACGACCTCACTGGGATGG
>CAZTZC010000008.1:0-32152 GCA_964618045.1 uncultured Candidatus Bathyarchaeia archaeon
CATATAGTCGCCTTGTTGTCCCCAGGATGTAGGAAGGGAACGGTGCCTGGGCACGCCCTTATGCAGTCGCCGCAGCTTGTGCACTTCTCACGGTCCACGATGACCGCCCCATATATGGGGTCAGTGCTGAGCGCGTCTACCGGGCATGCTTTCACACACGGATAATCCATGCACTGTGAGCAGAGGTGAGGCACCTCGAGACCAGGGAAAGGCATGAACACACGAACTCTTGAAGCCTCGGGCCACATCCAGCCCTCGTGGTGAATGCTGCAAGCAAGCTCGCAGCGCCTGCACCCTGAGCAGGAGGAGGGGTCCCGTGCAATCCAAATAGGTTTTACCAATGTTTTCCACCAGAAGTTTATGCATACTTATCTTATAGTGCTGAATAAAAAGATTCGTAAATCATGACTAGATTTCGAATTGCACAAATATGCATATCGGTTTTAGTGGTGGGAAAAGAAGTAAAAAAGAAAAAATGTTACTGACGGAATTTCTCCATCAATGGATCGACGTCGGACAACCCGAGCCTTTTCAGGGTCTCCTTCTTCGGGATACCCCTCTCGTCCCAGCCTAGGGTCTCGAAGTATGCCTGTATCCTGATGTCCACCCGCTCCCTGTCCGTCACCTGCCCCTTGTAGGGGCCGCTGGGCAGCGGCTCGTAGAACCTGGGCGGGTTGTCGTCGTCCTTAATGGGTTCCCAGGTCACGTCGGGGCCGCCCATGAGGAGCAGCGCCTTCTGCAGCGTGACGATCCTTGGGCCTGTCTCCCGCCTCCAGCTCTCGATGGTGATGGGGAAGCCCGTTATGGCCTTGGCGAAGTCGAAGATGAGCTCCTGGCTGGGCCCCCTCGCCGTGAACATGCAGAACACGGCGGAGTCTTGGAACACCGAGTCGCTCATGTCGCTGTAGCCGTCCACCGCGACGCTGGTGTGGTCGCCTCCCTGCACGCTTGCGGCGTAGCTGATGTCGTGGGTGTAGTCCCTGTCGCTGCGGGTGCCGTGGGCGCCCACCTCGATGCCCTTGACATGCACCGCGTACCTCAACAGCTCCTCGGGCTTCAAACCCTTCATCTCCGCTATCTTCAGCGCCGCCCTGTAAGTACCCTCGGCGAGGACGTCGCCGATGCCCTCCCTGTACGCCATCATGTGTGCGAGCCTGTCGAAGGCCTCCGTGTCTCCCCACTCAAGCTTGAAGCCGATGTCCTCCTCCGTGAGGATGCCGCGCTGGTACAGCTCGGCGGCGTAGCCCATGACGTTGGGTCCGTTGATGCCGCTGTGCCCAAGCTTGTCCATGAGGGTTGAGATGTGGATGTTGTCGCCTGCATCGAAGATGCCCAGGTTCGTGCCGCAGTACGCCTGCAGCTCGTAGTCGGGCATGTCGGTGATGTCGCCCTTCCACTTCCCGGCCTTTACGCAGCTCACCTTCATGCAGTTGGTGGTGCAGTTGAAGTCCGCCCACTTGGCCTTGACCCAGAAACGGTCCATGTAGTTGGGGACGCCTGTCTGCTTCTCATCGTGCCACTCCTCCTGCCAGTTCCTGATGGGTTCGCTGCTGGTGTCCGCCCCGACGCCGTAGCCAAGGTACCCCGTCCCCCAGCGCCTGAATACGGTGTTGGTCATGCAGCCCTCGTGTGCCTTCCTCCACAGGAGGTAGGACGCCTCGGGGGCGTCCACCTTAGGTAGGCTACCCCTGCCCTTCGCGGCGACGGCCTTCAGGTTCTTGCTGCCCATGACGCTGCCGTATCCGCCGTAACCGGCTGCGTGGCACACCTTGGTACAGACGGCTGCGTTCCGCACCATGTTCTCGCCCGCTGGGCCTATGTACATGGTGCCGGGCTCCCTCCAGAGGCCCACGTTGGGCTTCTTCTTGGTGAGCTCAGCTGAGACCTCCTTGTTCAACTTGATGAGGGTCTTCTCGCAGTCCAGCCCCCAGAGGTGGCCGGCGTCCCTGATCTCGCCGCCGTCGTCCGTCACCAAGAAGTACACGGGTTTATCGGCCTTCCCCGTGAAGACGATGCCGTCGTACCCTGCTGTCCTGAGCTCCACCGCCGTCTCCGTGGCGGCCGTCGAGCCCACGACGCCATTGCTGACGGGGCTCTTCCCGCTGACGCAGATGCGGGCGCCGGGGTAGATGCCGGTCATGGGGCCCGTGGCGAATATGAGGGGGTTCTCCGGGGCATGGCCGTCGAGCTCGCTCCACTTCTTTCCGACTCGGTCCCACAGTATCTTGGTGGCTATGCCTCTGCCGCCGAAGTACTGCTCGAGGGTCTCGTAGGGGAAGCTGAACTCCTCGACCCTGCCCTTGGTGAGGTCAACGTCCAGCCACTTTCCAGCGTAACCACCCGGTGTCATTCTATCACCTCCAGTCCCTTCTCGCCGAACATCTTCACCGCCAAGTCGCGGGCCGTGTCGACGGGGTTCCTGCTGTACAGCCTCCTGTTGATGTTCGAGCCCTCGTTCACGATCGTTAGGGCGTTGTAGCCGGCTTCAGTGCAGACCTCCACACATTTTGGCTCGCCGCCGCATAGGTCGCATATAGTCGCCTTGTCATCCCCGGGATGCAGGAAAGGCACTGTGCCTGGGCACGCCGTTATGCAGTTGCCGCAGCTTGTGCATTTCTCCCTGTCAACGATGACAGCCCCGTAGACGGGGTCAGTGCTCAGCGCGTCGACTGGGCAAGACTCGATGCATGGATAGTCCATGCACTGGGCGCAGAGGTGAGGCACCTCGAGACCAGGGAAAGGCATGAACACACGAACTCTTGAAGCCTCGGGCCACATCCAGCCCTCGTGGTGCATGCTGCAAGCAAGCTCACAGCGCCTGCAGCCAGAGCAGGCCGACGGGTCCCGCGCAATCCAGATGGGGTCAACCAATTTTATTCACCAGAACTTTTCGTTTACGTTACGTCAGCGGAGATTTGAAACTTTCGAGGAGCTACTTTGCAGCGGCTCTGACCTCGTCGTACCTACCCATAATGAGGCGGGTCAGCTCAGGCTGCATCGTGTACAGGGTCTTGGCCTCCCCCTTCGGGATGAAGAGCCTTATCATGTAGGTCTTGCCGAGCCTGTCGACGACGTCCATGTAGGCCTCGGGGCACCTGAACTCGCCGTTCACACAGTTCTTGTGGAAGTCCTCTATGGCCGGCTTGAGGATCATGTCCATGACCTGCTTCTCCGTCAGCTCGTGGCCGAAGTTCACCTTGAAGGTGTACTTTATGTTGCCCTCGTGAGTCATGTTCAGAATCTTGCTGTTCATGACCTGGGTGTTGGGCACCTTGAGGAGGTTGAAAGTCGGCGTGTAGAGGCTGGTATAGTTGATGCTTATCTCCTCGACCTGGCCCTCCAGGTCGGCGATCCTCACATAGTCCTTGACCTTGAAGGGCTGGGTGAGGAGGACGTAGAACCCGGCGACGACGTTGTTGATGGTCTGGCTGGAGCCGAAGCCTATGGCGGCGCCTATGAGGGCTGAGCTGCCGAGGAATATGTTTGTGGGTATCTCGAAGATGTTGAACACGGTGGTCGTGGCTAAGACTATGGCTACGACCCTTAGTAGCAGCCTGATGATGTTACGGACGTGGGGCTCGAGCTCCAGCTGCTGACCTTTTCTCTTGATGAAGCCGGCGATTAATCGGTAGACCGCGTAGACCAAGAGGACCGTGGCGACGGCCCAGACGAACCTCATATAGTTGAGGCGGAGGTATTCTACGACGTCTTCGTACATACAGTGCAGCATATGGAGCCCGAATATATCAGTTGTCCTGATCCGAGCGCTCTTCCTCTGGCTCCTGGCTGACTGTTTCCCGCGGCTCCACCGATCTCCTTATCTGGAGGATGAGGTTCGCGAGGAGCCCGAACAGGGCTATCTGGAACCCCGAAGTGACCAGCAGCATGGAGATCAGGTACGAGTAGGGGTTCACGAAGCCGGGGCTGCCCGAATGGACCTTGCTCAGGGATAGCCACGCCAGCGAGACGAGCCCAGCGAGGAGAGCCGCGCAGCCCAACACGAGGGCCACCGCGTCCAGACGCACGGAGAGAAGGTCCCGGAGTTTTAGGCTCACCTTGACGCCGAGGGGCTGACGGCTGGGGCGGCAGTCGTCGACGGCCACGGGCACCTCCTTGACGCTGTAGCCCCGCCTCCTTGCCTCCACCAGCAGCTCAGTCTCGAATATCTGGCTACGCGACGGAACCAGCGCCGCGAGGTCCAGAAAGCAGTCACGCCTGTACGCCTTGACGCACGTGGTGTCGGTGAGGTTGGTACGGAGCATCTTTCTCACGAGCCAGTGGTAGCCTCTGCTGAGGGTCTTTCTGAGCGTTGAGCGATGGTCCAGGCCTATGTTCAGCCTCTTGGACCCTACCACGAGGCTGTAGTCGTCTAGGAGCTTCACGCTCAGCGGTATGAAGCCCAGGTCGACGGAGAGGTCGATGGGGAAGTAGACCACCTTGTCGTGGGTCGCGGATCTCACTCCCTCCTTGAGGGCCTCGCCTAGGCAGGGCTCGGATAGCTCCACGACCCGGACCCCGTCCACCGTCTCTCTGAGCTCGTGAGCCACCTTGCCGGTGTCGTCCACGCTGCCGTTCTCGACTAGGATTATCTCGTATCTGTGGAAGTGCCGCGCGAGGAACTCGCTAAGCACAGACGTGTTCACCCTGAGAAGCCCCGCCTCGTTGTGGACCGGCACGACGAGGCTGGCCTCCGGCATCAAACCATACCCCCCAAAGGCAATAAGCCAAGTAACCCTTACTATAGACTCAAATATTTTAGGTTTACTAGAAACTCAATGATGGGCTTGAGGGTCTGCTTCGTCTCGCCGGAGTATTTCGGGCTGGGGGTCCACGGAGGCTTCGGCTACGTCACCAAGACCCTGAGCGAGGGACTCGCCGATAGGGGCTTCGACGTCTGCGTGGTGACACCAAGAAGAAATGGTCAGGGAGCCGTTGAGACAGTGAACGGCGTGAAGGTTCTCAGCTACAAGCCGTACACGGGGCTCCCGGGGCCCGCGGGTACCCTCGCATCCAGGCGGAGCTACGTCGACCTAATCAGAGAAGTCGACGCGGACGTCTACCACAGCCAGGCCGTGAGCCTGAACACCTACGTCGCCCAGAGGGCGGCCCCCGACAAGCGTCACCTGATCACGTTTCAGGACCCATACGATGAACGTGAGTGGGCGAGGATAGCGGAGGTGGAGCCTAGGTACAGGGGCCTCATGCATGATGCAAGGGTCAAGCTTGAGAAGCGTGTGCTGTCATCCGCCTGCAGTCACGCCGACGCGCTGTACACGCAGGCATGGTTCCTGGCCGAGAAAGCCCGAAGATACTTCGGCTTCAAGGAGCTTCCAGGTCTACTGCCTAACCCGGTGCCCATACCCGAGACGCCGCGCGGGAAAAATCCGCGGCCCACCGCCTGCTTCCTAGCACGCTGGGACCCCCAGAAGAGGGTGGAGCTGTTCTTCAAGCTGGCCTTGGAGCACCCGGAAGTAAATTTCATCGCCATGGGGCGTAGCCACGACGAGGCGAGGGACAGGGATCTGCGGGATAGGTACGGTGGAGTACCCAACCTCCAGCTTACAGGCTTCGTCTCCGAGGAGGAGAAGTCTAGGATACTGGGGGAGAGCTGGGTGCTCGTCAACACCAGCGTCCGCGAGGCACTCCCCGTGAGCTTCCTGGAAGCCTTGGCCCACGGGACCCCCATCATCAGCGGGGAGAACCCCGACGGCTTGACGGAGGACTACGGCTACTTAGCGGAGGACGGCGACTACTCCGCCGCGCTTGACAGGCTTCTCGCCGACGAAGAGAGAGTAGAGAGGGGGTATCGGGGCAGACGCTACGTCGAGGAGATCCACGAAGCCGGGAAGGCCGTGGACCGTCACGTGAAGATATACGAGTCTCTAGAGGTCTAGGCTTGCGGTTGGTGGTGTTCGGTGGCTGGTTCGGCTCAAGGAACCTTGGGGACGACGCCATACTCATAGGCCTGCGCAACGTCCTCGGCAGGGCGATGCCGGGCGTCGAGCTGGTAGCCCTATCCACCGATCCAGAGTATACGGAGAGGGTGTGCGGCGTCGAGGCCGTCAAGCTCCGGAGCCCCCGGAGCCTCGTCAGGAACAGGGAGGAGTACCTCAGGGTGTTCGAGGAGGCCGACGGCTGCATCGTCTCCGGTGGGACCCCGATCTACGACTACGGCCACCTCAGCAGGGCTATACACATGGCGCTCCCCGCGATCAAGGGGAAGCCCCTCGCGTTCTTCGGCGTCGGAGCGAAGCCCCTGTCTTCCTTCAAGGGCCGGGAGGTCACCAGGCTGCTTCTGAGAGGAGCCTCGCTCATATCCACGCGGGACGCCCCGTCGCGTAACGTGTTGATGCAGCTCACACGTACCCCGATAGTTGTCACAGGGGACAGCGCCCTGCAAATGGAGCGGGTTACACCGGAGAAGCCGTCTGAGCCGGTGGCCCTGGTATGCCCGAGGCACCTGTCGCTGGACCATAGAAGAAGCTACCACCAGCCATTGACCCCGTCCGAGATCAACAAGACAAGGCACATGATCGCCAGGGCCGCTGACAACCTGATCTCAAAGGGCTACGCGGTGCAGTTTACGCCCTTCCACACAGTCCCCCCTGACGATGACCGGCTTGAGATAACCAGAATATTGAACCTGATGAAGAGAGGAGACGCCGAGACGCTGGCCAGGCCGGCGTCGCCGGAGGCGGCGCTGACGCTCGTCGCGGAGGCTTGGCTGGTGGTGGGGCTCCGCCTCCACTCGCTGATACTGGCAGGGCTCTCCGGGACCCCCGTAGCCAGCGTCGGGTACGACACCAAGATCGACGGCTTCATGGAGCTCGCCGGCATAAGCAATTACCTCTGCCACGCCGAGGACGGCCTAGACGCCCTAAGCGCGAGAGTCAACCAATTAATCGACGACCAAGACGAGGCCCAGCGAATCCTAGCGGAGAACGTCGAGATGATGAGGAGGAGGATAAGCAGCGAGTCACTCAAGTTGGCTAGGCTGCTCTCCGGGCAGCCTCCCTGAAGAACGTCCGAGCCGAACCAGCCAGGAACACCGAGCCTATGACGAGCACCATGTCGTCGTCCTCAGCCAGCTCCAGAGCCCTCCTGAACGCGGCCTCCTCGTCCAGTATGATCTCGTAGGGCCTGCCGTTCCGCTCCACCTCCGCCGCGATCACCGTGGGCTCGGCGGCGCGCCCCATGACGCTGTGCGTGGTTATGATGAACCTCTCGGCTACCGCCGCTATGCTGTCTATCATCCCGGGTATCTTCTTGTCGGAGGACATGCTGACGACGGCGACGATGCGGCGGGGCTTCATGTCTCTCTCGATGCTCATCCTCACGGCCTCTGTGGCCTCGGCGTCCTTGGCGCAGTCGAGCACAACCATGGGCTTCTTCATCACGATCTCGAGCCTCGCGGGCCAGGAGACGTTGGCGAGGCCACGGCGGATCGCTTCCTCGGGTACCTCGATGCCATATCGGCTGAGGGACTCGACGGCGGCCACGGCGGTGGCGGCGTTGAGCACCTGGTGATCGCCTAGCAAAGGTATGGAGAGGCCAGTGTACTCTTTGAGGCTTTGGAGGTCGAAGGTCTGGCCCGTGAGACGGGAGCCGGTCCTCGTGTAAGACGTGTCATACCCCACGTGGATCACTTCGGTGCCCAGCGTCTCGGCCTTCTCTGTGAAGACCCTGAACACCTCGCTGTCACGGGTGGCTGTGATGAGCACCCTGCCAGGCTTGATTATGCCTGCCTTCTCGCCGGCGATCTCCACCAAGGTCTCTCCCAGGATGTTGGTGTGCTCGTAGCCTATGTTGGTGATCACAGAGACCAGGGGGTCGACGACGTTGGTGGCGTCGAGCCTCCCACCCAGGCCCACCTCGAGGACCGCGTACTCCACACCCATCTCACAGAAGTACTGGAACGCCATGGCTGTGACTATGTCGAAGAACCTTAGGGGCATGGACTGCCCCAGCATCTCCTCGAAGAGTGGCTTGATCATGGAGAGAAGCCTTGCTACATCCTCCTCTGGTATGTACTCCCCGTCAACTTTGACGCGCTCCCTGAAGTCTTCGAGGTGGGGCGAGGTGAACAGCCCCACCTTGCCGCCGCCTGCCTCCAGGATCGAGGCGATCATGGCGGAGGTGGAGCCCTTACCGTTGCTGCCTCCGATGTGAATGGACTTGAAGCATCCCTGAGGGTCTCCCAGGAGCTTCAGCACGTGACGCGTGGGGTCGAGGGTCCGTTTCGGGCCGAACCGGCTCACGTTGTAGAGCCATTCTAGGGCCTCGTCGTAGTTCAAGGTATCACCGGCTGTGCTGACTCCGATAGGGTCCCACGGGTAAATAAAATAGGGTGGCCGCCCACGCGTGGGGGGGAGGGCTACCCCTCTTTCTTGAACCTGTGTTCCAGGTCGGCGAGGCACTGGGGCAGCGTGGTATACTCCATGGCGCCGGGCCCGAGCCGCGCGGGCTGGAAAACGCCCTGCCTCCTCATGTAGCTGGCCAGCTGCATGGCTTCCTGCCGCGCCTGATCGAAGGAGGGGTCGTCGAAGAGGTCTATCACGAGTGGGGTGCCGTCGTCGTCAGCAGCCAGCTTGCCGTTGGCTACCTGTATGCCCAGCCCTATTATCCTTGGAGGTCCATCGAAGAGGGTGCACTTGCTGTTCTTGAGGCTGACTGGGAAGAAGGGGCCCCAGTGGCTGCCCCTCATCCAGCCCGCCACCAGGTATGTGTGAAGGAAGGGGCTGGTGATCTCTCCTACGCTGGGGAGGCCGCTCTGCGCCCGTATGAGGCAGACGGGGTCGTCCTTCCCGACGTACTTTCCGGCGATGTAGTTGATCTTGGTGGTGCTGCTGACGGCCGCGATCTCGCCGTCGCTGTTTCGAGTCACCTTCTTGATCATGTAGTGTTCGGTGGCGCCGATGAGGGCGAGGAGGCTGTACAGCTCGTCCGGGGTGCTCAGCGTGACGCTCCTGTTTTTGAGGCCGTCAAGCACCTCGAAGCTGAAGCCGCAGGTGAGCCTCGGGTCTATGACCAGGCCGCTGGTGTTGCCGGGGTCGGCGAATATCTTGTAGAGGAGGTAGTTGAACGCCGCGGGCTCCGTCTTGTCGGCGGCGTACACTATCACGGGGTCGCTGCCCCGTTCCTCGAACTCCATCTCCGCGACTCCAGGCCCCATCCCCTTGAGGTTGCCGCTGAAGGCGTCGACGAGGAGGTCCTGGCCGGCGCCGTAGAGCTTCATCTTCTTGGCCTTGTCGGCGCAGGCCATGAAGGTGTTCCACGCGAGCCTGTGGATGTCCTCGCTGTTCTCGCCGTGGCTGTGGGTCATGAGGAGCTCGGTGTCGTCGCCGGCGTGGAACACGTAGTAGCTGTTGATGAGGCCAGTCTCCTTGGCCTCGGCCATCTTGGTCTCGGCGACGTCGAGCAGCGGCTTGGGCACGGTTACGTGGCCCGGTATGCTGCCGATGTCAGCCTTGATGAGTGAGACAGTTGTCTTCACCATGTTTATCTCATCATTGAATGCGGCGCGGGTATATAATAATGAGTGAGCCTGGGCGGATGTTAGGACGGGGAACCGTTCTTGCTCCAATCAGGCGTCCTTGCCTCGGGGAAGCTGTCGCTCCTCGGCGAGTACGGCTTGATGTCCACCAGGGGGGAGCCCTTCATGGCGTCTAGGCCCCTCACCGTCAGCTCGCAGCCATCGACGCCCACGAGCTCGACCACGGTGTGCCCCACCGGGTTAGGCCTCGACGGGCTCCTGCACGCGTAGACGCCTCTGAGCCTGTTCACGCTGTGTCTCCTCGGGTAGACCTGCAGCGTGCCCCTGTGCTCGGCGTCGTCTCTCTCGTGGAACCAGTACAGTATTATGAGGTGGCTGTAGTCCTCGACCCCTAGGAGTCCGGGGCAGTACTCTTCGTACAGCCTGATGGTTGAGATGTCGCCGTCGACCCTGGTGACCACCCCTATGAACCTGACCTCTCCGCTACCCATGGTTTACATATGGGGCGTGGGGGCGCTATGTGTCTTTCCAAGAGTTATTATGGGGGAGACATCTGTATTCAGTTGAGTGAAATGAGCAGGGTTTCCATCGTTAAGTCACCAGGCAAGCCGAGCGAAGAACAAGTATACGAGCTGGTCAAGAAGAGTGTCGACCTGGTCGGCGGCATAGAGTCCGTAGTGAAGCCCGGCCAGACAGTTGCGCTGAAGCCCAACGTCGTGACGGGTAGGGTCACGGCGCCCGGCGTCACCACCGACAAGAGGGTGGTGAAGGCCATGATAAGGCTGTGCCAGGAGGCGGGGGCGGGCAAGGTGCTGGTGGTGGAGGGGGCTGGGTACTTCACCGAGACCGCTGAGGCGCTGGAGCTCAGCGGCATAAAGGAGATGGCGGAAGCCATGGGCGCCGAGGTCGTCGACGTGGACAAAAGCGAGCTGGTGGAGCTACGGGTGCCGAGGCCCCTGATAACAGACAAGATAAGGGTCTCCAAGAGATTCATGGACGCGGATGTCCGAATCAATCTCCCCGTGATGAAGACCCACGACCAGCTGCTGGTCACCCTCGGCGTCAAGAACATGAAGGGCGTCATGCCGAAGCCCATGAAGCGCCGCTTCCACGCCATCGGCGTCGTCAAAGGCATCATAGACCTCAACAAGACGGTGCCCATCGACCTCACCGTGCTGGACGCCATCGTGGCCATGGAGGGCCTGGGCCCCAGCTTCGGCCCCAAGGTGGAGCTCAACACAGTCGTCGCCAGCAAGGACGTCTGGGCCCTGGACAGGGTCGCCAGCAGGATGATGGGCTTCGAACCCGAGGAGCTGGACTACCTGATGGAGGCCGCAGAGCACGGCCTCTATGACCCAGCCGATGAACCCGAGGTCGTCGGAGAGCCACTGTCCAGCTACACCTACAGGTTCGAGAGGCCGCCAACGGACCTGGAGTTCGCCGAAGGCGTCACCGTCATAAGCGAAGGCGCCTGCAGCGCGTGCCGAGGCACCATCCACAGCGTCTTTTACGACCTGGAGCAGATGAAGAAGATGGGAGAGATAAGAGACCTCTTCATCGTCGTCGGCAGCAACGCCGAGGTCCCAGACAATCTACCCAACACGCCCATCATCATGGGCACCTGCCTCAAGAAAATCGAGAACCAGGGCTGCTACGTCGAGGGATGCCCACCCAACAACGACAAAATGATTGAAGCTGTCCGCCTTATATGCAAATTTTGACCTGCCTCTTAACCTGCGTGCGTCCGTTCGAGGCCGGGCGCGAACGCAGATACTTCGAGCGTCATTGAGCCCGAATATAGTTAACATGATGATTTAAGTCATACGAGAAAAAATTATGGGGTGTCTATGATTATGCCTAGATCCTCTAAACTACCCAACATGGTTGTAGGATACTTGCCGTCCCACTGCATCAGATGAAGGTACTGTGCATACTCTGGAGTCATCTGATTAGTTATCATCAGTATGGCCTCTGCTGTAGCGTTTGCCTCTGTCGTCACCCTGAATGCCTCGGCTAATGCTGTAATCTCTACTCTCCTAGCACTCGCCTCGGCGGCGATTATGGTCGCGTTCTTCTCAGCCTCTGCCTGTATGATCTTCTGCTGGGCCTCGTACTGAATCCTCACCAGGATGTTCTTAGCCTGTAGCGCCTCCTGTTCCGCCGTGACCTTCGCCTCAATGGCATTCGAGAACGCCGCACTGAACTGGAAATCCACAAAGTTTACCGTCTGTACGTGGATGCCGTATGGCTCAAGCGATCCACGTAGCTCTTCTGTCAATTTCTGAACCAGTATTGCTCGTGACGTGATCAGATTCTCGGCAGTGAACTTGGCTGTCGCCGCCTTCAAGTCCTCCTGAATTACTGGACGCAAGAGCAGATCGTGATAGTCTTGTCGCATCGTTTGATAGACCCTCCAAGCCTCGGAGGGCATAACGTTGAAGTGTACTGTGAGGGTTGTTGTTATCTCCTGTAGATCGCTGGATGCGGCGCTTTCTTGTACCTCTTCTTTCTCGAGCATCACTTTCATGTCCACTATCTTCTGCACGTATGGTAGTTTGAACTGCAGCCCCTCATCGAGATTATATTCCTGTACCTTACCAAAAGTTACTACGACGCCCCTGTGCCCAGGTGGGACGGAATGTATACAGTCTGCGACTGTTGTAAGTAGAATCAATGCAACGACTGCATATATGATAGCATGCCCTGGATTCTTTTCGATGAAATCCGGTATGTAAGGGTTATTATGTCCATCCTTGAAACGGTCGTATTCCTCGCCGAACTGTTCCCTCCTCTCCGCCCTTACCTTTGCCCTATCCCTGAGTTCATGGCCGAACCGAAGGTACAGGATGACGCAGACGATGATGACTACGATGACCAACCCAACCAAACTTGGATCCATTTACATTTCAACTTCCATAGCACTATGCCTGAGAATGGAGCGCATCACAGCTTAAATGTTGTCTATCAATTTTCACTAAATGGGATTACTCACTTAAATGGCCTCTATCTCCAAGGCGTAGTCCAGAGGCTGATGGAGTGCGGGGCACCTCCCTGAAACTTGATGAAGCCCTTTGCGAAGCGCCTCAGCCTCATCAAGGTCTTGGCGGCCATAAGCCAGGTCTGCGGCATCGACTAATTTTTTTTTCGATATAACCAGTAACAGGTCATATGAACAAGGTCTCAAGGACCTAAAAGACAGACTAAGTTGCACGCATCGTTCGGGGGAAAAAAATTTAATCGATGCTACAAACCTCTCACCGGTGAAGCAAATGCTTGCAGTAAGATCAAGGAAGATCCACACCATCACAGACGGTGTGGTAGACGGCGTAATCCTCGTCGACAAGGGGAAGATCAAGGCAGTGGGACCGGACGTCAAGGTGCCCGAAGGCGTCAAGACTCTGAAGGCCAGGGTGGTGACGCCCGGCCTCGTTGAGGCCCACTGTCACATAGGCATATGGGAGGAGACCATCGGCTGGGCCGGCAGTGACGGCAACGAGGCCACCGACCCCGCGACGCCCCACGTACGGGCGCTGGACGGCATCAAAGCCAACGCCGACGAAGGTGGGCTCGCCGCCGCCTTGGAGGAGGGCGTCACAACGGCGCAGGTGTTGCCTGGGAGCGCCAACGTCATAGGCGGCTACGGCGTGGTCATCAAGACGGCGCCGAGGACCACCGCCGACGAGATGGTGATAAGGAGCCCTAGCGGCATGAAGGTAGCCTTCGGCGAGAACCCGAGACGAGTCTACGGCGTCGAGCAGAAGAAGATGCCCAGCACCCGAATGGGAGTCGCAGGCGTCCTCAGGGAGTGGCTCCAGAAGACCAGGAACTACGTGGAGAAGCAGGAGATGTTCAAGGACGACCCAGAGAAGCAGCCGGAGCACGACATCAGGCTTGAGGCCCTCGCCCCTGTGCTGAGGAAGGAGATACCCCTAAGGGCCCACGCCCACAGGGCGGACGACGTAGTGACAGCCGTCCGCATATGCGAGGAGTTCGGCGTGGAGATGAGCTGGGAGCACGCCACCGAGGGGCACAGGATAGCCGACTTCATAGCGAAGAAAGGTATCCCGGCGGTCTGGGGGCCCAGCCTCACCGCCCGCAGCAAGTGGGAGATGAGGGAGCTGAGCTACGACACCCCCCGGATCATGCACGAGGCGGGAGTCAAGTTCGCAATACAGACGGACGCCGTCGGGAGCACCATCAGGTTCCTGCCCCTCAGCGCCGCCTACAGCGTCAAACACGACCTCCCCTACGACTACGCGTTGAAGGCCATCACCATCGTGCCCGCCGAGATACTGGGCGTGGCCGACCGCGTCGGCAGCATAGAGGTCGGCAAGGACGCCGACCTGAGGCTGCTTAGCGGCGACCCTCTGGACGTGATGACCAAGGTGCAGAAGGTCGTCATTGATGGGGAAGTCGTCTTCTCTCATTAACCTTTTTTTTAGTCTGTGAAGCCGTCGACCCACTCGGGGTCGTCCGGCGGATCCTCCGCCAGCTTCTCTCTCCACGCCTCGTCGGTGAGCCGCTGGCTCATGGGCTGCTTGAACTCGTAGTAGCTGAACACCGGGCCCGCGCCGAGGACCACCGAGCCGTCAGGCTGCCTGTACGCCACCACTATGAGCCTCACGTACCCCGTCGCCTCCTCCAGCACCTGTTCCGTGTTCGTGTCGGTGTGCACGTCTGCCACGAGGGTCGTCTTCTTCGCCTTGGAATCGACCCCCGCAAGCACGTCGTCCAGCTCGTCCGCGAAGTCCCTTATGAAGTCGTAGTCGCCCTGCGTCAGCGGCTCGTTCAGCAGTTCCTTCTCCGATATCTGGATGAGCCTAGAGATTATTTCCTCAAGGGACGTCAGCCTCCTCGCCGATGTCTCGTCGAGGACGCCGTAGCTGGTGAGCCCCCTCCGGGTCATCTTGGTGAGGTCCAGCAGCCTCGCGTAGAACTCGGGGACCGGCTCAACGTAGCCCTCGACGGGCGGCAGTATAGGTGCTCCTAACGCCGTTACGGTGTAGCTTTGCTTCGCGTATAGTATTGTGTCGTGCCGGAGCTCGGTCCACGACGCCAGCGCCGCGGTAAGCTGCTTATCCGTCCACGCCTCGGTCTGCATGAATGTTGGGTACCCCTCGCCGTGTTCCTCAAGCAGCGGCTTCAGCGTGTACAGCCAGGACCAGTACAGGTTCCTCTCCCAGTCGTCGGTGGTGAAGTTATTGAACTGATCCTTCAACATGTTGAACTGGGTATCATAGTTCTCGTAGTTGGAGTCCTTGAGTTCGTCCAGTATCTCCCTCGCACGGGACGACCCCAATATAGCCATAACATCCAATCCACGAGGGAAGCCCCTCGTCGGGCCTATCGGAGTATCAACCAAGGTAAAAGGCCGTTCGGGTCCGAGCGGGCTGTGCACACTGGGAAACACGAGCTCCTGGAAGATGTAGGCGTCTGGTACGAACCTCTGCCCCATGAGCCTGAAACCCATAGTGGCCTCAAGCACCTCATCCAGCCTGTCAGGGGTAATCGGGAAATCTAGAATGACGTTGCCTGTTCCACCGTAGATCGCTGGAGGATTATACTCCGCCAGCTTCAGCTTGAGCTCCAACAGCCCGTCGTCGCCCAGCTGCCCAGGGTCTATCGTGTTTGCGAACACGCTCTGCAGAGCATCGAGGTACTCGTAGGGCCCCAGATCGTCTGAGACGCCGACGTAGAACGACGTGACCTCGTAGACCCGGTTCCAACGGGTCCACAGGTCCGTGTCGCCTGTGAGGGCCGCCGTCAACAGGCACGCCTGAAGCGTCTGGACCTCCGCGTCGTACTCGGATATGAAGGCGGTGCACGGCGGCATAATGTAGCACGTCTCTCCCTCTTTGATGTTCGGGTCTCCCTTCAGCAACATGGACATCCTGCCGTACCACGTCACAGCCTTGAAGTAGTTCCTGAGCTTCTCGGACCGCGTATAATGGCCCCGGGGGACGTACTGCGAGTAGTCCTCCCTGTAGAGGAATATCCCCGACTCGGAGAAGCCGGTGGCTTCCTCGATGTCGGCTAGCTCAGCCTCGACCAGGTCCTTCACGAAGGCGTCGGGGGTGAAGCCGTACCTCGTCAGGTCCTCGTCGTAGAAGCTGCCGGTGTCGTAGCTGTAGGCATCCTCCATCTCGGATATCTGGTCCTCACCCGGCTTCAGGAGGCATAGGCCGACTGCGAGGTACGCCGCGTTCCTCCTGTGAGCCTCCCTTATATTTCCCTTCGTTAGATTGTACTGCTCCGCCGAGTAGTCGTATAGAGCCCTGCTGATGTTCCAGATGTCCCCGTAGAACGTCGCCTCCTCTATCCTCCTCAGGGTCTCGTCGAACTGTATGTGGTAGAGGTGCAGCAGGGAGTCGGAGGTGACGAAGATCGGGATGTCCCTGTTCCTCAGCTTGTCGTAGACCGGCTGGATGTACTCCTCGTCCCCGTCGAACGGGTTCTCGATTACCACAAACCCATTCGAGAGCAGCAGCTGCTCCGCCCTGCCGCTCAGAGGCACCGACGACGTGAAGTGACCGTAGTTCGTAATGCCAGCCGACTCTAGCGGCAGCGTGTACTGTAGAGCCCCCGCCGTTCCGCCCCATACCGTCGGCGTCAACTCGAAGCCGTCCGTCTCAACCGAGTCGACGACAACCGTTGAGGGGCTGCTCTGCTTCTCCAGCTCCCGACGGAGCCTGTACTCAAGGATGGACACCTGAGAGCCCAGGTCGTCGTTCAGGTCCTCCAGCTCCTCCACGGACTCCTGCAGCTCACGCACCGTGCCCAGAAGCTCATCGATCTGCCTGAGGTAGCCCTGGGTCTCGTCCCCTTGGCTCGCCTGCGAACTTTCGTGAATCCTGTATCCGATGAATCCACCGCCGAGGCCCGACACCACCACCGCGGCGATCAACAGCAGCGCCTTAGGGTACCTGCCTTCCATGGGTATCAAGAAGTTAATAGTTTATATAAGACTACATTTTAGAACGGCCCTGAGCCGGGGAGGCAGATTCCATGTTTATATCTATAGATTCAGAAAATGTTTCCACGTGTAACGCTTAGGGGGACGTTTAGTCTTCCTTCATGTAAGCCCTGATGATCACGATGTCTGTCACTGGCCAGTCACTCATCACACCGTAGGGCGTAGCCTTGCCACCGGTCGGCGCCGACTCGATGGCGTCGACCACCTCCATGCCCTCAACCACCTTGCCGAAGACGGCATACCCGTATCCATCCGGGTTCGGGTAGTCTAGGCCCGGGTTGTCCACGGTGTTGATGAAGAACTGGCTTGTCGCGGAGTCCGGGTTTGACGTCCTGGCCATGGCTATGGCGCCTCGCTCGTTCTTCAAGCCGTTCCTAGCCTCGTTTCTAATTGGGTCGTTGCTTTCACGACTCGTCCCGTCTGGTTGGAAGCCACCCCCCTGTATCATGAAGCTATTTATCACTCTGTGGAAGACGAGCCCGTCGTAGAACCCCTCCTCGACGTACGTGACGAAGTTATCCACGGTGACGGGGGCCTTGTCCCTGTCGAGCTCGATCTCTATGATACCCAAGTTTGTCTCTAGTACAGCTATCTCCTTCAACTCTGGTTCCCTGAACAACGTGTCAACTGCCAATATAATGATTGAGCTACTGAACAGGAACAGCACGACCCCCGTCATCGCAGTCTTCTTGGTGAGCTTCATGGGTAGTTGAGGTAAACACACCACTTAAAAGAATTATTTGACCGACGGGCTTAGCTGATGGCCCCAAGCAGGTCGGCCTTCGTGATTATGCCCACGATCTCGCCCTTCTTCTGCACCAATACCGCCGGGTAGTACTTGAGCAGACTGGAAAGCAGGCTGAGGGGCGCGTCATCAGAGACCTGTGGGAACGACTCCTCCATGACTTCACTGACCCGCCTCATCCCCGGCGGCTTGTCGTCGTCAGGGTAGATAACCTGATCCAAGAGGGTCCTCTCCGACACCCCGCCCACGGGCTTGCCTTCCACGGTCACGGGGAGCTGGCTGAACCCGTGTTTCCTCATGGCCTCGACGGCCTCATGGATGTAAGCGTCGGCCTCGACGCTCACAACCTCCTTCGTCATCATCTCCCCTGCGGACACCTCTTTCCTACGCTCAACCCGGTCCAAGGCCTCGAAGATGGCCTTCACCTTGAGGTAGCTTGGCTCGATCTTGCCAGCCTCAAGCTTAGCTATGTAGCTCTGGCTGACCCCTGCCATGTCCGCTAGCTGGTTCTGGGTCAGCCCGAGCTTCCGTCTCCTGTCTGGTATTATGTCTATAGCGGGAAGCATGGCTATTGGAGGCACCGCCATCACATATATTCTTTTCGTCATTTTTTATGGTATATATTATTCGTTATAAATGGATGATGAGGCGGAGCCTTATTCACATAGGAATACGTCAACCAATAAATTATAAATATAAGAATGCCGTGCCGTATTTCACCGATTACAGGAGTGGACCAAAACTCTCGTTTAAATTGGAAGACTGGGGAACATTCGAGGGCATAGGCAAAGGCTACGCCTTCAAACAGGATGGAAGATTCTACTCGGTGTTGGAGACCAAGGTGGGAAGCTACCGCGGCAACCACGTTCACCCAAACAAGCAGTACACCCTTCTGCTGTCCGGAAAAGCCAGATACGTGCTCTACGACGGCGAAGATTACAAGGAGGTGCCGCTGCGGGTGGGAGAGATCGCGGAGGTGGAGCCAGGAGTCCCGCACATAATGGTAGTGGAGGACGACATAACCACCTTCGAGTGGTGGGACGGCGACTTCATAGCCAAGCCCTGTGTAGGCGAGTTCAAGGAATACACCAGGGGCAGGCTGGGCCCCGAGCACTTCAAGAAGTAGCGCGGCATCCAGAGCCGATCCATATCCATACTTTCTTTATATTCATACCACGTTAAACACTCGATGAGGCTTGGATGAACTAGGTACAGCCCGCGACACGTTCTACTTCAACGTCCACGGCGAGGTCAACACTAGGAAGACCGTGGAGCTAGCGTATGAGAGAGCCACCCTGTTGGGTATCGACAAGGCAGTGGTCGCCTCGGAGACTGGCCTCAGCGCCATCGAGGTTCTCAAGGTCTTCAAGGACATGGAGGTTATCGTCGTGAGCTCCGCCGCAGGTACCGAGGTGGAGGGAACAGCGATAGGAGACCTGCGCATAGGTATACCCGACGAGGCCATACACAGGCAGCTGCTTAAAGGGGGCGCCAAGGTGATCAGGGGCACGGACCCGTTCTGGAACCTGAGCGCCCACACCCAGCTCGTGGACACCGGGAAGCTCGGGATGATGTTCCT
This sequence comes from uncultured Candidatus Bathyarchaeia archaeon, assembly GCA_964618045.1. Taxonomy (GTDB): domain Archaea; phylum Thermoproteota; class Bathyarchaeia; order TCS64; family TCS64; genus RBG-16-57-9. The sequence continues at coordinate 18,791 of CAZTZC010000008.1, forward strand.
CAAGACCCTCTCCTCCGGACTCCACGTGTGCATGACGGCGGTGTTGGAAGCGACGGACGCCGGCCACCTCAATCCCGGGGAGGAGGTGGTGGCTTTAGCCGGCAGCTGGGTAGGCCTAGACACAGCCATAGTGGCTAAGGCGGTGAACAGCGTCCACTTCTTCGACGGGTTCGAGGTGCTTGAGCTCATATGTAAGCCCCGAAGGGCCCGTCACACATGGCCCGTAGACCAGAAGGACTGGGTGGGAAACCTAGAGAAGTACAGGCAGTTCACGATCTAACTCATATATGCCTGACCCCAAACTCAAGAGGAGTTGTTTATTGAGATTCAAAGATAAATCCATCCTGATCACTGGGGCCAGCGGCGGGATAGGCGGAGAGACCGCCCTCGGCTTCGCCAGGCAGGGAGGCAACGTCGCTCTGAACTACCTCACCCGCGGAGAGAGAGCTGAGAAAACCGCCGCGAGCGCCCGTGAGTTCGGCGTGGATGCGCTAGTGGCACAGGCCGACGTATCCGAGCCAGAGCAGGTCAAGACTATGGTTGACACTGTGACGGATAGGTTCGGTGGGCTGGACGTGCTCGTTAACTGCTCCGCCCTTCACCCACCCCCCATGTTCAGCCTAGATGAGCCAGACTGGGAGCGCTGGAAGAGGATGATGCATGTGAACGTCATGGGCATCATTGCCTGCAGCCACGCGGCGGCTCCCCACCTGAAAGACTCCAGCGGTAACATCGTCAACGTCGTCATGGACTGGGATGCGGGAGGCGTCGGCTACACCCTCACCAAGGCAGCCGGAACGCCTCTGACGAGGGGGTTGGCGAGGGAGCTGGCGCCCATAAGGGTGAACGCCGTCTCCCCGGGCGCCGTGGACACCTGGGGGATGACGGAGGACGAGAAGAAGTACTGGGTGGACCGCACGCTGCTCAAACGGGTGGGTCGCCCAAAGGACATAGCCGACGCCATACTGTTCCTGGCATCCGACGAGGCGAACTACATAACCGGCGCCACGCTGCAGGTGGACGGCGGCACAAGGCTGCTAGTCTAGCTTCTCCAGCGCGGCCGCCACGATCAACGGGAAGACGACGGTGACGTCGCCGAAGATTGTGCTGGTCTTGGACTCAAGGCTTCCGCCCTTCAGCTTCCCCCATGTGATGGACTCCTTTAGGGGTGCCCCGCTGAGGCTGCCGTCCTCCACCCTCGCGGAGCTTATCTGGACCGCCGCGTCGAGCCCCTCCCTCAGGGTGTGCACGTACTGCGCGTGGTGCTTCGGTGTCCCCCCGCCCAGTATGATGGCCCCGGACTTCTTGGCGTCGTAGACCATGTCCGCCAGCAGGTCGAAGTCCTTGAGGGGGTTGAACTCCAGCCTCTCGCGTTTGCTGTACATCCACAGCGGTATCCCCAACATGCTGTCCAGGAACCCTGGGCTGAATATGGGCACGTTCTTCCTCGCCGCCGTGTATATAATGCTCTCCTCGTCTCGGAGCCGCAGCCCCACCTCCCTGATGAACTCGTGGAAAGCGATGCCGGTTCTCCTCTCCTCGGGGATGTCGTCGAGGATGCCGTCGATGAAGCCCTCCAGGTCCACGAAGGTCTGGCTCTCGATGAAGATGTCGTACGCCCTGTTGTAGCCCTCCTCGTAGAGTTCCTCGTCGTCGACGTTCACCGTGCCCACGAGGTGCCCCCGGCCCATGGCCTCCACAAGGTCGTGGACCATGTTGGCTCCGTTGGTGACGACGGCGTCCACGTAGCCGTCCCTTATGAGGTCCCTGAATATTAGGCGCAGCCCGCCCGGCACAAGAGGCCCGCTGAGGGTGATGAAGGTGGTGTAGTCCGGGTCGCCGAACATCTCGGCCACGATGTCCACGGCGCGCCCGACACGCCCGGCGCCTATGACGCCGGCCTCACGCATCTCCTCTGCAAGTTCGCCTACGGTCATTCCGCCTCGGAGCCGCATCTGGTGAACTCGTTTCATCTACGCGCCTTCAGCTCTTGACGCGCTGGATCTTCACACGGTCCATGATGATCCAGTACTCGACGTCCTTCCCCGCCTCCAGCTTGGAGGCTATCTCCTCGTCCGTGGGGATGGCGACATCCATCATGTCGTAGGTCTCCAGGTCCATGAGCTGGATGCTTGTGGGCCCCATGCTCACGACTTGGCCGCTCCTCTTGTCCACTATGGGTATCTGGATGGTGGCGTCCGTGCTGCTGACGAAGCTCTGCTTCCTGCCGTCGAATATGCTGATGGCGGTGCACCTGAACTTGGCGCTCCCGTGCTTCCCCGGCTTGCTCTTCTGTATAGAGACGATCTGGCTGGGCTCATCGTTGATTATCGCGTAGCTTCCCTGCTTCAGTTCCCCGACCTTAGCCATCTTGAATGCCAAACATTAACACCTGTCTCTGGTTTTACAATCAAGGTGTGGTTAAAAAGTATAAAGGTAGCGAAAAAAAGCGGCTCAGCTCATTTTATCTCGTCTGATCTTGGATTTATTTATGGTGAAAGTGACGGAGGAGCCCACCACCTCTGCGTCGGGGATGACCCCTATGACCTCCTTGAAGAAGGCTCCGATGTACTCCTTCAGGAAGATGCTCCACCCGACGACCAGGTTGTGGCTCAGGTGGATGATGTCCTCTTCCTCCCTCTCATAGTAGGTCGTCCTGAACCAACCGCTGTTGTCCCCGAGAAGCTCGGTGACGTACCATACCGCGTTCTCGTAGGTCAGGGGCAGCCCTCTCTTCAGTATCAGTTCTTTGGGTCGCTCCATCCCGGCTGATATGGCGATGACTCTTATCTCCTCTTCTTCGAGGACCGACAGCAGCTCCGAGAAGGTGTGAGGGGAGATCGTTAATGCGCCGAGGTTTTCGAAGAACCTGTAGCTCACGGAGTACCTCCGGAGGATGCGGTCGACCAGCGTGTTAACGCTTACGCCTTGCCTATCCGCCTCGTACCGTAGCACCTCGTCGTACGCCTCGTTGATGCGAACCGTCCGCGTGACCGTCGAGTCCTTCGCTATGGGGTCATAAACCGACATGGTTACGTTTGAACACAATTGAACACACTTATATACATTTTTAATCAGGGGAAGGTAACTGTACACGCTAACTTTAATAACTGCTCTGAGCTTGTCTCGCGGAAGCACCTTAGGTTCGGAGGCGACTGAAAAATAAGATGCCCTAGCTGTGGAAGCCAGAAGCTGATACGTGACTACGACTCGGGCGAGGACGTCTGCGGCTCGTGCGGCCTCGTCGTACAAGGAACCATATTAAACACGGGCCCCGAGTGGAGAGCATTCAACACAGCGGAGAACAAAAGCAGAGCGAGAACAGGGCACGCACCATCATACACTTTATACGATAAGGGACTGTCAACCGTCTTCCGACCAGACAAGGACGCAAACGGCAACAGGCTGGACAACGAGACACGCATCAAGATGACAAGGCTCAGGCGCTTCGACAACAGGACGAAACTGGACGAGACATGGCAGAGGAACCTGAGCATCTCCATGTCCGAGCTAGACCGGATGTGCACACACCTACACATACCCAAGAACGTCAAGGAAAGGGCGGCACTCGTCTACCGCAAGGCACTCAAGAAGGACCTGCTGAGAGGCAGAAGCATCGACGGATTCGTCGCCGCGAGTCTATACGCGGCGTGCAGACAACTCAAGATACCGAGGCCGCTCAAGGAACTATCGGAGATCAGCACACGGGACCACCAGGAGATAGCCAGAACCTATAGGCTGCTGATTAAGGAGCTGAACCTGAGGATGCCCGTGGACGACCCCATGAAGTTCGTCCCCGGGATAGCCTCGAAGCTCAAGCTGACACAGCGTACCGAGCGACACGCCATCGACATACTAATGGAGGCACAGAAACGGCAGGGACTCACCGGCAAGGATCCCCGCGGACTCGCTGCAGCTGCCCTTTACAAGGCATGCATCGAGACGGACGAGAAACGGATACAGAAGGACGTCGCGGAGGCCGCCGGCACAACAGAGGTCACGCTCAGAAACAGGCTCCGAGGAATCGAGAGCCTACTCCACGACTAAGCTACAGATGCCGGCTCCTTAACAACCATTTGATGAGAAACTTCCTCACCCTCCACGCTCCCTGTTTGGATGTATACCAGATCAGGGTCTTTCATGCTTTCCGCTATGTTCAGGTAGGTCGAGATCCGATGGGAGGCATCCCGGCGCCGGGATATCTGTTCTATCACATGGTCTATGTGGAACCGGGGTATGTGCCTGTATGTCGCAGGCTTGACCACCCTGAGGCCCCGAATCTTGAAGGGCCTCCTCCCGGGGTCTCCGTCGTCTATCTCAAGGGGCTCGCAGCCGAACTTGTAGCGGTTGTACTCGATGAGGCCGACGCCTCTCGGGACATCACCCGGGGAGACGAGCCGCATCGGGGTGAGCAGGTAGTTGTAGTTGCACCCGGTGCAGACGAAGCCGTTCCTGAAGTCGCCTCTGCTTACCTTCACCTCGATGCCCCTCAGGACGTTGTAGCCTATTACGTACTGCTCCGGGGTTTCCAGCTTGAAGTCTCGGTATTCCTCGCCCTGGATCTTCCGTCGCCTGTAGTCGAAGTACTTCAGGCCGACGCCGACCACGTCCACCACCTTCTTGTTGTCCAGCTCGCAGTAGCGGAGCAGGCCCAGGTGGTTCAGCGTGACTTCTGTCTCTACGCTGTGGCAGAGCTGGTTGTAGAGCCAGAGCTTACCCACCTCCTTGAGGAACGCGTGTATAGTCGACTCTCCCGCCGCCGGAACCCCCACATTTCTTCAGTTTTTTACTCGTGCCTGTGCCTGCGTTGCGACGTTTAATATGAACGCAGCGAGATGAGGAGGAGAGACAGATAAAACAGGGTCAGAACACGAGCTCAAGTAAGCCGTTCCTGGTCTGTGTTGTCGTAGTCTCATCTATCTGCTCGACGCCGGGGTCTCTTAGCGCCCACTCGGCGTACTTCTTGTCGGTGTACTCGACCCTCATCACGTAAGGCGGGGCGAGGCTGAAGGGTTCAACGGATCCTATCTTCGTCATCGCCCGTCGAGCCGCCTCCCTTATCACATCCTGGGCCTTCGCGGGGGACAACGAGACCGCCTTCCTCACGGAGAGGGCGCCGAGCCTCTCCTTCTCCTCGAGCCCCCACTTGACCACCGCGGCCTCGATGCCAGGCACCAGGGCCCCGGCCTCCTCCACGGCTGCCTGGTCTCCGCTGACGAACACGGTGGGCACGCCAAGGGCGCCGAACACTGCCATGTTCATGGCTATCTCCCCTATCCTCAGATCGTTGAGCCAGATGTTCTCTATGAAGGGCATGAAGCTGTGGGATAGTACGCCGTTCTCTGCCCCGGCCATGCCGTGAAGCCCGTGAAGGAACATGGCGTCATAGCTCTCGTCGTAGCCCGCTGGGCCGGCGTCGCCCGCGTGCATGACCAGCCTGCACTCGGGGTGCAGGTGCTCCACGTCTACTCCGCCCGGGAAGGCTCCGTGGCCCGGCCACGCGTAGACCTCTGTGGCGCCACCCTCCAGGGCGCCTTCCACTAGTGCGTTGAGTTCACGGGTGGCTAGTCTGATGGCCTGCTGATAGTAGGCGCCTTCCTCCATGCACTGCTTCTTGAAGTCCACTACCCCGGCGACGCCTTCAAGGTCGCAGACAACGTATACCTTCATGGCTAATCCTTCTCGTCCCATAGTAAAAGGCATGTTACTCAGCGCTGTTGAGTATATTATGCCGCCTGGTGGGTTCGACGAAGACCGTCAGGTCGTCGCCAGCCTCCGCCCCGACAACCTTGAAGCCCTCACGGACCTCGTCCAGCGAGTCCACCCTGCCCCTGTCGAGTCTGCATCCGAAGGGCCCGCACTCGACCACCCTGATGCTCATCGCCACTGAACCCCGTGGCTCAGGCTATAAACTCGACCTAGCCCGGCGTAGGAGGGTCTCGCATGAAACTAGATGATGTGGGATAGGCGCCGCCTCAGCCCGTTCACACAGTTTTATATAGGATCGGCTGCACCTTTTCATGAAACGTTTCAGAGTTGATGTGATTGGACGCTAAGGAAGCTCTAGACAAGATACTAATGCCTGAGAGCGTCGCCGTCATCGGCGCCAGCACGGATCCCTTCAAGTGGGGCTACATGCTGCTGAACGCCGTCAAGCAGAGCGGCTTCGAGGGAGACATCTACCCCATCAACCCCAAGGCCGAGGAGATCCAGGGGCTCAAGTGCTACGCCAGCGTCAGGGACGTCCCGGGCGACGTGGACATGGCCTTGGTCGTCGTTCCGGCCCGCTTCGTGCCGGGGGTCTTCGAGGACCTGAAGGCCAAGGGCGTCAAGGGCGCGGTGGTCATCACCAGCGGCTTCAGCGAGGCAGGCGAGGAGGGCAGGCAGATGATCAGGCAGATCCTCGAGACGGCGGAGGGCAGCACGAGATTCATAGGCCCGAACTGCATGGGTGTCACGAGCAGCAAGGCCAAGCTCAGCGCCCTCATGATCCCGTTCCTCCACGAGAGCGGCGACGTCGCGTTCATCAGCCAGAGCGGCGGCTACGGCCTCCAGCTATACCTCAGGGCCTCGGCCATGGGCGTGGGGATAGGCAAGTTCGTCAGCAGCGGCAACGAGAGCGACCTCAAGGGCTGGAACTACCTGGAGTACTTCGGCCAGGACGACGACATAGATATCATCGCAATGTACATAGAGGGCCTCAAGGACGGCCGCAAGTGGTACGAGGCGGCTAAGAAGGTCACGCCCAGGAAACCCATCGTGGCCATCAAGGTGGGCGTCACCGAGGCGGGCAGCAAGGCCGCGGCGAGCCACACGGGTAGCATCGCGGGCAGCGACAAGGTCTATGACGCCGCGTTCAGGCAGGCGGGCGTCATCAGGGCCTACGACGCGGCCGAGATGTTCGACTTCGTCAAGGGGCTGCTATACTGCCCGTTGCCGCAGGGACCGAACATAGGCATCGTAAGCAACAGCGGCGGCGTGGCGGTGGAGACGGCGGACAGGCTCATCGAGAACGGCCTGAACGTACCGACTTTCAGCGAGGAGGCTCAGGAGGAGGTGATGCAGCTCATACCGGCTTTCGGCAACCCCAAGAACCCCGTGGACCTGACGGCGACGCTGAACATGAACAGCTTCCTCAACGTCCCGGACATCGTGCTGAAGCAACCCGAGATACACGGCATGATAACCATCAGCCTGGGCACGAGCATCATAAAGACCATGTTCCCCGACGTGCCGGAGGAGGACCTCGAGGGCATGTACGAGTGGATCAACGGCACCCTGCTGAAGACCTACAAGAAGTACGACAAGCCAGTCATCGTCATCTACCCTGCGGCGGACGTGGCGGGCGCCAGCGCCAAGATCCTTGAGAAGAAGAAGGTGCCCGTCTACACGACGCCCGAGAGGGCCGCCGACGTCATGGGCGTCCTCTACAAGAGGAAGCTATACCTGGACAAGGTGAAGTCCTGACCCTCACCCCTTCCCACCAGAGTTCTTAGTTTTTTATATGTATACTAGCTATAACGTCTGGATGCTGGAGTTCTCTTCATCGACGAGTGTGGCCCTTATCTCTCTGGGGTCGGCGTCGTCTCTCTGAAGCAGCTCTAGGTGCCTCTCCATCTTCCTGGTGTTGTCCCGGATGACGTTGATGAGGTCGCCGCTTAGCTCGCTCCTCTTCTCCGCGATGTGGGTCGCCTGGTTGATCAGTATGATCTGGTTCCTGATCTCCTGCTCGGCTATCCACACGCCCTCCCGTATCTTCTGCTGCTCCGTGAGCCTCATCTCGTACCTGACCCTTTCCTGCTCCCGTACGAAGTAGAGGAGCATGAAGACGCTGAACACCATGGTGGCGAATACCAGCTGCTCAAGGTAGTATGTCTTGAACAGCGTACGCAGCCAAGGCACCTCGAAGTAGCTGAGGTAGACGGTGACGAAGAACGTTGTCAGGCTGAAAACGTAGCCTATGTAGATCACCCTGTACTTCCTCATAACCTCTTGGAAGATTCTCTTGAACTTGTCTAGGTGTGAAAGCATCTGCTCTGAGGCTCCGACAGCATCCAAGTCCTGTACCGTCATTTTGAAGCATGTCTAGCGATAAATCGTGGACTGTGTAGGGACTCACCACCTACAACATAGCCAGCCACGCTACCGCCCGAACACCTTGTTGAAGACCTCTCCCACCGAGTCGACGAGGCCATTGGTTACCCCTGAACCCACTATGTCTCCGGTGTGCTCCCTGATGAAGCCGTAGAAGACGCCGACGCTGAAGGCGAAGAACCCCCAGCTCCACGACACGGTGTAGACGCCCTGCAACGGCCTAACCGTGTTCAACGCCCTGCTCAGCCCGTACAGGGCGGAGGAGACCAGGAGGCCAGGCCCGAAGGCCACTCCCTCGACGCTCCAGGGTCGGCCATACTCCTCGTTCACGGTGGATTGGACGTAGCCGCGGTAGAAGAGCTCCTCGCCGAAGCCGCCGAATATCAGCTGCCACAGGATCGTGGAGAACACCTTCAACGTCAGCCTCTCATACACCGCTCCGAGGAGCAACGGGATCGCCAAGAGCACGGCGGCCACGAGCAGACGGACCCTGGTGGAGGAGAACGGCTTATAGCTCCTCCCAGTGAGGCGTCTAAGAAGCAGGAAAAGCGTCACGAGCATCGAGAAAGAGAGGACGAGGGAACCGTCCACGTGAAGGTAGGCGGCGCCATCAGATGATAACAGCGTGAGGAGAATCTGAGGCGTCACCATGTAGAGGTACCCCTTCAATCCCACGTCAAGGCTGGTCTCCCATCTCCGCAGCGTCAAGCCGTAGAGCTCCAGCTCACGCTTCTGGAGGACCATCGCCAGCGTGGGAATCAGAACCATGAGGAAGCCCGTGAAGTAGCTCCACCCGAGCACCCGCTGCTCCCAACGGACGACCCGAGACCCCCGGCAGAAGAATAGTGATCAGCTGAAAAGACGAGAAGACGGCCAACACCTCGACGATGGAGCGCCCTCTCATGGTGACACGTATCACTGACACGAATTTAGGGGTTTTCAAAGGATATAAAGCAGAGCCGATATGTGTAAGGCTGTATGTTCGACGGCGTCAGGCGTGCCTACGTGCTGCAGATCGCGTACATGATGGAGGTCGTCGAGGAGCTGGGCTCGGACGAGGCTCTGAGGATGCTGGACGACGCCGCGAAGAGGCAGGGCGCGATAGTGGCCCGGGAGATGAGGAGGACGCTCCCAGAGGGACTGGGGGTCCTCGACGTGGGCGCCGAGGTCTACCGTAGGTTCATGGCCGACGCCGGCGCCGAGATAACCGAGCACAGGAGAGACGAGGGGAGCGTAACCTTCCTGATCAGAAGATGCCCTTTCTACGAGGCTTTCCTGGACGTGGGTGTGGACTGCGGCATGTTCCTGAACGGACTCTGCGGCAACCTGACCCTGCCCAGCATCCAGCACACCCTAAGCCACTTCGACGAGAGGCTCCGCGTTGAGCCTGTGGTGATCCGTGAGAGCGCCGAGGAGCTCTGCCTGGAGAGGGTGTACCTGGCCGAGGAGTAACTCAAATACGGTTGCTCCCTCTATTCTATCGTCATGGCTCTTCGTTTAACATCAGACATACTGATCATAGGAACGGGTGGCGCAGGCTTGAGGGCCGCGGTGGAGGCCAACGAGAAGGGGGCTGAAGTGTTGCTGGTCTCCAAGGCTCCCGCCGGCTACAACAACTGCACCATAGTCGCTGGCAGCGGCTACTTGGCGGCTGTGGGCGGCATGACGCCTGGGGAGCACAGGGAGCGGACCCTCGGCGTCGGGAAGGGCGTCAACGACCCAAAGCTGGTGGACGTGTTGACGGAGGAGGGCGGCGAACGCGTCCTCGAGCTGGAGAAGTATGGGCTGGTGGTCAACGTGCACCGCGGAGGGATACATGTCGGCGACGAGGACACCAAGCTGGGCCAGGGCATCACCCTGCCCATGGTGGACTACCTGAGGCGGCTGGGTGTCGAGTTCGTGGAGAACACCATCGTCACGCGGCTGCTGAAGAGGGACGGTAGGGTCGTCGGGGCAGTCGGGTACGACGGCGAAGAGAAGCAGCCCGTGGTCTTCCAATGCAAGGCCGTCATACTGGCGACGGGCGGCGCAGGCGCCCTCTATAAGCGTACTGACTGCCCGCTCAGGACCACGGGCGACGGGTACAGCCTCGCCTACCACGCAGGCGCCCGGTTGAGGGACATGGAGTTCGTGCAGTTCTTCCCCCTCGCACTCGCTGAGCCCGGGGAGCCGCCTCTCCTCGTGGACGGCCCCATCATCGAGGAGGGCAAGATCATGAACGTGCTGGGCGAGGACATCCCAGAGAAGCACAACGTCACCGAGCGGCCGTATATAGCGAGGAGCCGGGACCTCCTTTCGAGGGCGATGATGCTGGAGATAATGAAGGGGGGCGGGGTGGAGGGCGCCGTCCTAGTGGATGGCCGTGAGGTGGTCAGGGGGAGCAAGCCCGGGGACTTCTTCGGCATGGGAAGCTACGAGTTCTTCGTGAACAGGCTGCAGGCACACGAGCGGCCTTTCAGGGTGGCGCCCCTCTCACACCACACGATGGGGGGCGTGGTGGCCAACACGTGGGGCGAGACAGACGTGGAGGGGCTCTTCGCCGCAGGCGAGGTCGTTGGCGGGGTGCACGGCGCCAACAGGCACGGCGGCAACGCCCTCACGGACGTGACCGTCTTCGGGGTAAGAGCCGCGGCTAGGGCAGCCGAGTACGCCGAGACTGTGAGCCACGAGGAAGTCGATGAACTGGTCGAGGAAGATATTCGGAGCTACGAGGGGCTCGCGAGACGGTGGACCGGCCACACGCCTAGATCCATAATGGGTGTGCTCAGGGAGACCATGTGGGAGAAGGCGGGGGTGGTCAGGGACAGCGAGATGCTCGTCGAGGCCTTCGAGAAGATACAGGAGCTCAGGGACTCGACGCGGAGGCTCATGGCCCAGCCAGGGAGGCAGATGATCTCCGCCCTGGAGATACCCATGGCTCTGGACGCGGCGGAGATGATAGTCAGGGCCGCCATGATGAGGCGTGAGAGCAGGGGCGCCCACTACAGGCTGGACCACCCGGAGGAGGACCCCGCGTGGGTCAGAACCGTGGTGATCTCCAAGAAGGACTCGGCCATGCAGCTGACCACGGTCCCCATAGGTGAGGCGTTTGAGTGACCTCGCCGAGAGGATAATGGCTGAGATCAGGGATGCCAGCGACCCCGAGAGGGAAGCCCTGCTGAAGAGGTACTTCCGTGAGCCCATAGAGGCCTACGGCCTTACCAGCCAGCAGTCCAAGGACATAGCGAGGAAGTACTATCCCGAGGTGAAGGGGGACCTCGAAGAGGCGATGAGCCTCACCGGTGAGCTGATGAGCCATAGAAACCTAAGCTATAGCTCCGTAGCCCTCAGGATGCTCGAGAGGTTCAGCAGGCAGCTTGAGCCAAGCCACTTCCCCGTCTTCGACTGCTGGGTGGAGCACCTCACCAACTGGGCCACTACGGACCAATTATGCACAATGATTATCGCCGAGGCTGTGAAGAAGGACCCGGGCCTGGTTGAGAGGCTTCTGGAGTGGACTGGCTCAGATAACAGGTGGAGGCGGAGAGCCGCAGCCGTGAGCCTGGTCCCATTAGCTCGAAGAGGCGAGATGCTCGGCGACGTTTTCAGGTTGGCTGACAGGCTGATGACGGACCACGACGATATGGTCCAGAAGGGCGTGGGCTGGATGCTCAAGGAGGCCTCGAAGAGGCATCCCGAGGAGGTGAGGACATACCTGCTAAGGTGGAGGGAGAAGTCGCCTGCTCTCATACTGCGGTACGCCTCCGAGAAACTGCCGAAAGACCTGAGAGTGCTGAAAACCAAGCACTAGACTGCTTTTCTGTCATTTATTTACGCTCCATAATCGCTTTAGGCGTCGCGTCGACCGTGACCATGATTAGGTTTGGTGTTAACGGTCCGGGAGGTGATGACCCCGCAGGTGGTGACGATCGACTACATGCAGTCGGTAAGGAACGCCGCGAGGAGGATGACCAAGTTCGGGATAAGCAGCCTGCTTGTGGTGGCCGACGACGGCCTCAAGGGGATCATCACGGAGAGGGATATCGTCCAGAGGATAGTGTGCAGCGGGTTAGACCCCGCCGAGACGCCGGTTTGTGAAGTGATGTCTGAGCCCGTGATCGTCGTGGGCCCCGAGGAGCCGCTGGAGAAGGCCGTGGAGCTCATGCTGATCCAGAAGATCAAGAAGCTGCCTGTCATGGAGCGGGATGACGGGGTGATGAAGCTGATAGGCATACTGAGCCTGCTTGACGTGGCGCAGCTCCATCCAGACCTGCTGGAAGGGTTGAGGGCCATGGTCGAGGAGCAGTACGCCTCCGCCGAGGGAGATTTCTACGTCTCGTAGCCTCCGCCAACTCTTTTAAGCCGTATAGTCCTCTATTCATCGATTCTGGTATGAAGCTTAGCAAGGTCTCTGACAGGGTGTACGCTAACTGGGACGGCGAGACCGGTGGAAACGTGGGGGTCGTCGTCCTCGACGACAGGGTGCTGGTGGTTGACGCCCAGTACCCTGGCAGCGCCAGAATGTTCAGGGAGGCGATACCCAGGGTCACGGACAAGCCGCTCAGCCACCTCTTGCTGACCCATGTCCATGGCGACCACGTCTTCGGAAACATGGTGTTCGAGGATCTGGAGATCGTCAGCCATCGGCGGCTCTGGGAGAAGATGGAGAAGAGCCTTGAGAACGAGTGGGGCCCCGGGAAGCTCGAGAAGATGCTCGATACGTATAGGCGGGACGCCCCTGAGCGTTGGTGGCTCTTCGAGGGGCTTAGGATCGTGGTGCCGACGACGACTTTCACCGATAGGTGGGAGACGGGCGGCGTCGAGTTCATTCACACCGGCGGCCACACGGACTGTAGCAGCGTGGTTTATGTGCCGGAGGACGGGACGCTGTTCGCCGGGGACCTCCTCTTCGTCGGGCGGTTCCCGTGGGCAGGGGACCCGACGGCGGACCCGGACGCTTGGATCGAGGCTTTCCAGAGGATACTCGGGATGGGTGTGGAGAAGATAGTGCCCGGCCATGGGCCTCTGTGCGACGTGGAGGAGGTGGAGAGGCAGCTGAGGTGGATGAAGGAGGTGCGGTGGATCATGAGGGGGCTCATCGAGGAGGGAGTCTCGGAAGAGGAGGCGTTAGACTACGGGTACCCCGAGCTGTATTCGACGGATCGACCGGAGTGGCAGAAGCGGAGCTGGGCCCGGTGGTACCAGCACTGGAGGGGCTAGTCCCCGGTTCTTTGTTCCATGTAACATAGATATTGAATTTCTCTAATTATAATAAAATCACTGATTTTT